>NZ_CP115165.1:2747500-3047500 GCF_028622095.1 Deinococcus aquaticus
AGTGGGACACGGACCTGCGCGCAGGCATGAAGGCTCTGATCGCCGTGCGCCGGGGGTCGCGGGCGCTGCAACGCGGCGGCCTGCGCTTCCTGCACGCCGAGGAGGACGCCGTGGCCTTCCTGCGCGAGTACACCCACGCGGACGGGCGCACAGAGCGGGCCGCCGTGATCGCCAGCCGCCGCCCAGGCCCGCACGAACTGACGCTGTCCCTGCCCGGCGGCGAGTGGCGGGACGCCGTGACCGGGCAGACCTTCCTGGGTGGGCACGTCACGCTGGACGCCAGCGGGGGCCGCATCCTGCTCGGCTGACAGCGGGTGGACTGACGGTGCGTGTGCTGACGGGCAATGGCGGCGTGGGGTATGCTCGTGTCACATGTCACATGCAGATGATTCGGCGCTGTACACGCAGTGGGTCACGCTTCTGGGCTGGCTGGAGAGCAGCGCGGCGGCGCGCGGCCTGTCATTCGAGAAGGTCGCGGACTTCCCGGACTACATCTACCGCATGGAACGCCCCTACGACCTGCCCACCACCGTCATGAGCGTCAGCGTGGGCGTGGGCGGGCAGCCGCTGCTGATCGCGGCCGTCAGCCCCCGCCACGTGGACCTGAAAGGCGTGTCGCTGCGCCTGATGGGCGGCAGCAAGCACTGGCACCTGCACGCCGGGAGCGGTGGCACGCTGCTGGAAGGCAAGCGTCCCTTCACGCGCGAGCGACTGGACGCCCTGCTGGACAGCACCCTGCGCAGCAACGCCGTGTAACCGTCATGGCCAGTACGGCATAGAAAGAAAAAGGGACGGGCCTCCCGCGGGGCCCGTCGCTCCCCTGTTCCCCGTGGAGCTCAGGCGCTCTGGCCTCCGAAGGCGATGAATCCGGCGGCGATGCCGATCAGGGTACCGACCAGCACTTCAAGGTACGTGTGGCCCATCAGGACGCGCAGGGGCAGCGGCGCGAAGCCCTCGCGGACCACAGCGCGCAGCTCCCCGACCAGTTCGTTCAGGAGCCGGGCCTGCTGGCCGCTGCTGTGGCGCACGCCGGTCGCGTCGTACATGACGATCAGGGCGAACACGGCGCTCGCCGCGAACAGCGGGCTGCCCAGGCCCTCGGTGATGCCCACGCCGGTGGTCAGGGCGGCCACCATGGCGCTGTGACTGCTGGGCATGCCGCCGGTCTCCATGAACGCGCCGGGGTGCCAGCGGCGTTCCAGCAGCAGGATCAGCAGGACTTTCATGACCTGCGCGCCGGTGCTGCTGAGCACCGCGACCCACAGCCAGCGGTTGCCGATCAGGTCAGCGAAGGAGTTCACCACTCGCTCCGTTCGACTGGTCTGCCTGCATCTGTGCTGCTTGGTCATGGGCTGTTTGGTTCTGGGCGGCCTGGACGGTGTTCATCATCAGTTGCGCGACCGTCATGGGGCCAACCCCGCCCGGCACGGGCGTCAGCGCCCCGGCCACGGCAGCCACGTCCGGGTGCACGTCGCCGGTCAGGCGGGCCTTGCCAGTGTCAGTGGGCACGCGGTTGATACCCACGTCGATGACGGTCGCGCCGGGGCGCACCATGTCCGGCGTGATCAGGTGCGCCTGCCCGGCCGCGACGATCAGCAGGTCGGCGCGGCGGGTCACGGCCCCCAGGTCCGGCGTGGCGCGGTGGGCGACGGTCACGGTCGCGTCGGCGTTCAGCAGCAGGCCCGCCAGGGGCCGCCCGACCAGGGCGCTGCGGCCCACGATCACGGCGTGCTGCCCGGCCACCGGCAGCTGGTAGTGGTCCAGCAGGGCCATCACCCCGGCGGGCGTGCAGGGGCGCAGGCCCGGCTGCCCCTGCCACAGCAGTCCGGCGCTGACCGGGTGCAGGCCGTCCACGTCCTTGCGCGGGTCGATGCAGGCCAGGGCCGCGTCGGCGTTCAGGTGGGCGGGCAGCGGGAGTTGCAGCAGCACGCCGTGCACGCCATGGTCGGCGTTCAGGGTGCCGATCAGGGCGTGCAGGTCGGCCTGGGTGGTGTCGGCCGGCAGGGCGTGCACGTGGCTGTGCAACCCAAGCTCGGCGGCTTTCTTCGCCTTGCCGCGCACGTAACTTTCACTGGCGGGGTCGTCTCCGACGCGGATGAACGCGACGGACGGCGTGACGGGCAGCGTGGCGGCCAGCCGGGTTGCGGCGTCCAGCAGCGCGGCGGCCGCTGGTGGGCCGCCCAGGTTCCGGGCTGCGGCCCGGTCCGTGGTCACTCGGGTTCGCCGGGCGTGCGGGGCGCGGCGGGGTGGGGCGCATCGGGTTCGGAGGCGTCGGGTCCGGGGGTCTGTTCGAACACCTCACGCTGCGGGGCGGGCGCGGCCGGGGTTTCCGGGCGGGGCAGGGCGCGGCTCAGGCCAGCCAGCACGCCGTTCACGAAGCGGCCGGAGTCGTCACCGCCGAACTTCCGGGCGATGCGTACGGCGCTCTCGATGATGGGCGGGTGGGGTTCGGTCGTGCCGGTCATCTCGAAGGTCGCCAGTCGCAGGATGTTCAGGTCGGTCTGCGCCATCTGGTCGAAACTCCAGCCGCGGATGGTGCGGCGCAGGGTCGCGTCGATGTCCGGGCGGGCGGCGCTGATGCCGCTCACGAGTTGCTGCGCGAACACCAGCGCTTCCTCGCTGAGGACCGGGAAGGTGTCGTCACCGGCGCGCATGGCGTTCTCGGCGCGGTTGAAGACGCTCTGCATGGGCAGGTCGCCCCGGTCCGCCTCGAACAGCACCCGGAACGCGAATTCGCGGGCGGCGCGGCGGGTGCCGACGGGCGCGGCGGCCTTCTCGCGGCGGCGGGTCATGCGGCGCTGCCTTTGGGCAGGCAGACGTTCTGCACGGTGACGTTCACGGCGCGGACCTTCAGGCCGGTCATCAGTTCGATGTTCTCACGCACGGCCTGCTGGGCTTTCTCGCTGAGCGCCAGCAGGTTCCGGCCGAATTCGACGTTCAGGCCGACTTCGACGGTCACGTCGTTGCCTTCGCGGGTGACGCGCAGCGCGCGGGCCTTACGGCCGGGATTCTGGTTGCGCAGCACCTCGCCGACTTTCAGGCTGGCGGCGGCGATCTCGGCGCCCTCGATGCCGTCCAGGGTGGTGGCGGCGATGTCGGTCAGGACACTCTTGCTGATTTCGATTTCGGTGTTGGTCGTCATGCTGGTGTTGCCTCCACGCGCGGTCCGCCGCTGATGCCCGGGCCGCGCCAATACCTGCCAGTTTATACGCAACGGCGGCCCTTCCGGCCGTTCCCGGCGCACGCTCAGGAAGTGGGGGTGTCCGGCGTGTCCGTGTCCGGCGCGTCCGTCACGCCACGGTCACGCAGCAGGTCGGCCAGTTCGGCTTCGGTCAGGACGCTCACGCCGAGTTCCTGCGCGCGGGTCAGTTTGCTGCCCGCCTCTTCCCCGGCGATCAGGAAACTGGTCTTGCCGGTGACGCTACCGGTCACGCGGCCCCCGGCGGCCTCCAGCTGCGCCTTGATGGCGTCGCGCGGGCGGGTCAGGGTGCCGGTGATCACGAAGTTCAGGCCGCTCAGCTGCTCGCCGCGCCGGGTGACCTCCTCGGCCGGGGTGACGCCGTGGGCGCGCAGCCGCTCGATCACGCCGCGCATGCTGGGGTCGGCCAGGGCCGCCGTGACGCTCTGGGCGATCACGCCGCCCAGTCCCGGCACGTTCTCAATGGCCTCAGGCGTGGCGGCCAGCAGGGCGTCCAGCGTGCCGAAGGCGCGGGCCAGTGCCTGCGCGTTGCGTTCGCCCACGTGGTTCATGCCCAGCGCGTTCACGAGTCGCCACAGCGGTTTCGTGCGGCTGGTGTCGAGCTGCGCGAGGATGTTCTGCGCTTTCTTGTCGCCGCCGCGCTCCAGGCCGGCCAGCTGCTCGGCGTTCAGGGTGTACAGGTCCGAGACGTCCCGCACCAGTCCGGTGTCGATGAGTTGCGCGACGAGTTTCTCGCCGATGCCGCGCACGTCCATCGCGCCGCGCGACACGAAGTACCGGATGCGTTCGAAGGCCTGCGAGGGGCAGGCGGGGTTCGGGCAGTAGGTGTTCGCATCACCGTCGGCGCGGCTGACCTCGTGCCCGCACTCGGGGCAGTGGGTGGGGAACTCAAAGGGCTGGGCGCCCTCGGGGCGTTTGTCGTGCAGGACGCGCATGATCTGCGGGATCACGCCGCCGGACTTGCGGACCACGACCGTATCCCCGATGTGCAGGTCGAGGTCGCGGATGAAGTCCTCGTTGTGCAGCGTGGCGCGGCTGACGGTGCTGCCCTCGATCAGGCGCGGCGCGAGGTGCGCCAGCGGCGCGAGTTTCCCGGTGCGGCCCACGTTCACGGTGATGGCCTCCAGGGTCGTCTCGACCTCCTCGACCGGGAACTTGTACGCGATCGCCCAGCGGGGCGCGCGGCTGGTGAAGCCCGTTTCCTCCTGCAGGCGCAGCGGGTCCAGTTTCAGGACCGTGCCGTCCGCGTCGAACTCGAAGGTCTGGCGCTGGGCGGTCATGCGGGCGTGGTAGTCGGCGGCGGCGCTCACGCCGCGCAGCGTCTCGCTGTACGCACTGACCGGGAAGCCCTGCGCAGCCAGCCACGCCAGCACCTCGCCCTGGGTGGTGGCGGGCACGCCGTCGCGCCGGCCCAGCGAGTAGAAGATCGCGCGGAGGTTACGGGTGCGGGTCACTTCCGGGTCCTTCTGCCGTAGCGCGCCCGCCGCGCCGTTGCGGGGGTTTTTCAGCAGGGGTGTGCCGAGTTCCTCGGCCTGCTCGTTGAAGGCCGCGAAGTCCGCGCGGCTCATGTACACTTCGCCGCGCACCTCCAGCTCGCCGCTCAGGCCGGGCAGGCTGGTGGGAATGCCGGGCACGGTGGCGACCTGCGCGGTCACGATCTCGCCGGTCACGCCGTTGCCGCGCGTGGCGGCCCACTGGAGTTCGCCGTTCAGGTAGTACAGGTTGACACTCAGGCCGTCGATTTTCAGTTCGCCCGTGAAGGTGAAGTCGTCGTGGTCGGCCGGGAGGTTCAGGGCGCGGGCCAGTTTCTCGCGCCAATCATCCAGTTCCTCGTCGCTGAAGGCGTTGTCGAGGCTGGTCATGGGCGTGGGGTGGTTCACCGGCACGAAGGCCCCGGCGGGCGCGCCGCCCACGGCCTGCGCGGGGCTCAGCTCGCTGCCGTCCGCTTCGGCGGCGCGGGCGGCCCAGTCGGGGTTCTCGGTTTCCAGGGCGCGCAGGTCGCGGGCCAGCGCGTCGTACTCGCTGTCCGGGATCTCCGGGGCGTCCTGCTCGTGGTACGCGCGGTTGTGGCGGGCGACCTCGGCCCGCAGCGCAAGGTAACGGTCAAACGCAGCCTGATCCATGCCGTCAGCGTATCACCCGCTCCCGGTTCGCCTCACACACGAACGCCGGCCGGGGTCAGAGTGGCCGGTAACCGATCTGATCGGCAGCCTGCGCGGCCGCCTCCTCGCCCCACACCCGCGCCGCCACATGCAGCGCCGCCTGCAGGGCCGGCAGACCCGCCGGGGTGGTCATCAGCGGCCCGTCGGTCACCACCTGCCCGGCCTGCACGCCCGCCACGCCAAACCCCCACAGGGTATCGCTCAGGTCGGCCGGGCCGCCCACCACGCGCCCGGTCAGGGTGCCTGCCTCGCCACACAGCAGCGCCCCGCTGCCCGAAGCGCCGGTCGGCAGGGCCGCGTGCCCTGCCAGGAAGGCGCGCAGCAGAGGATCACGACTGACGCGGGCTGCGCCGGGACCGCCGGGCAGCAGCAGGCCCGCCGGTTCCGGCAGCGCCGCGTACAGCACGTGCGGCGTGCTGACCAGCCCCCCCGCCGTGACGATACTGGCCCGCGAGCGGTTCACGGTCAGGGACGCGCCCTCGCCGCCGCACAGGCGGCACACGGTCATCATGACGCCCAGTTCCAGTTCGCTGACCCCGGCGTACACGGGAATCGCCACGACCGGCCCCGGCTCGCTCAGCGCGTTCCCAGTGTTCTCGGGTCCGGCGGCGTCCGGGGTCATTCGCTTTGCAGGGGCTGCAGGTGCAGCGAGCGGCGCGACAGGGGCGGATGCACCTCGCCCGCGATCAGCAGCTCGTCGGCCGCCTCCTCGCTCAGGCGTTCCACGCGCAGCAGGTACGCCCGCGCCGACGCGGCTGAATCAAAGCGGCGGGGGTGAGGGTCACCCTCCACCCGCAGGTCGAACCAGTCCAGGGGGGGCGTCATAGGTCGCGCAGGTCCTCCCAGAGTTGCCAGCCAAAGCCCTCGGGCGTGCCGTCCAGCAGCGGCCCCAGCAGTTGACTGGCCGCGGTGGCGTCGTCGTGCAGGGCGTCGTTACTGGGCCGCTCGCCGTACACGCGCAGCACCGTGAACTGGTAGAACGCCTGCGAGGCAGTCGGTTCGCCGTTCTCGAAGAACGCGAACGGTGGGGTCACACCGTCCCACAGGACGTGCGCGGCCTCCTGATCGTCGGCGGTGCCCGGGGTCAGGTCCAGCTCGTGCGGCAGGTAATGTTCAAGTTCGATGTCGGCGCCCTGCGGATGCCACACGTAACCCTGCAACAGGCGGACAGCAGCGCGGCCCCCGGCCTGCGGTTCACTGGTACTCACGCCGCACAGCATACCCACTTCTGACCTCGCCCGCTGCACGTCCGGGCCGGGCCATCTCCCGCAGTCCCCGGCAGCGGCGTTCAGGCCGGGTCGGCGTGATGCAGGCGCAGTGCGTCCGAGACGCGCGTCAACCCCGCCTGGAACGGCACGCCCAGGTCGCGCAGCACGGCCGCCGGATCCGGATGCAGGGCCTCCAGCGCCTGGGCCGCCTCACGCCACACGCCGCCCCGGAAGGCCGCGAGGGCCGGGGCGCGCAGTTCCTCGGCCAGCCAGTGCAGGGTGGACGCGCCCTCCAGGATGCTGGCGCGGGCCTCCAGGGCCAGCAGTTGCGCGTGCAGGCCGGGGTCCGGGGTGTGCGTGCCGCCCAGCCCAGAGTGCACGCGGCGCAGCAGGGCGTGCGCGCGGTTCAGGTCCGCCAGGGCCGCGCCCCCCTGGGTATCGGGTCCGCGCAGCTGCACCTCGGCACACATGGCCCGCGCCTGCGCTTCCTCGTAGGCGTGCGCGGCCATGTCCAGCGCCCGCCCGGTGAGCCTCAGGGCGGCGGCGCCGTCCGGTTCGGCCAGGGCGCGGCTGAGCAGCATGTCGAAGTGCAGGATGGATTCCCGGTCACCTCGGGGCGCAGTGCCGGGCAGCGGGAGCGCCGGGTTCAGCAGGTCGTCCAGGATCGCGCGGGCCTGCGCGAGGTCCGGGTGGTCCCGCGACGGGCCGCGCAGGGGTTGCAGGTACGGGCGGCCCAGCCCGCGCGACAGGTACGCCAGGGCCACGCGGTAGCGGGTGCGGCGCTCGCGGTACCGGGCCTCGGCGGGGCGGGCGTCGCTGCGGCGCAGCAGGTCCAGCGCCCGCACCGCCTGCGCCAGGGCGTCGTCGTGGCGGCCCAGGGCCAGCAGGATCGGCACGCCCTCCGAGAGCAGGCGGGCGCGGGGCACGCCGTCCACGTGGCGGCGTTCATCGGCCGGGACGAGGTCCAGCGCACCCTTCAGTTGCGTCCAGGCGTCGTCGGCGCGGCCCAGGCGGCGCAGCGCGGTGGCGGTGCGGGCCAGGATGCGCGAGACCTCCTCGGCGCTGCCACCGGCGGCCTCCATGCGGCGCGCGGCGTCCAGCAGGGCGTCCAGCGCGGCGGCCGGCTGCCCCAGGCGCAGGTGCAGGTCGCCCTGCTGGTAGCGGGCGCGGGCCGACAGCAGCGGGCTGGAGTCCGGCACGGCCCGCAGGGCGGCCAGCGCCTCGGGCCAGCGTCCGGCGTCCTTGGCGATCAGGCCGCGCCACAGCAGCGCGCGGGGGCCTCCGTGGGCGGCGCGGGGGTCGCTGGCGGCGCGGGTCGCGGTTTCCAGGTCGCCCTGCCAGCGGGCCAGCGCGGCCTGCACCAGCAGCGCGTCGGCCTGCGCGGCGACCGTCCAGGGGTCCAGGCCTGCCATCTGCGCGGTCATGCCGGTCACGTCCGGGTGGTCCAGCTGGGTGCGGGCGGCGTCCATGTTCCCGCTTTCGAGACTGCTCTCGGCAAGTTTCACGCGGGCCCAGGCGCGCACGGGATCGCGGGAGGATTCCATCAGGGTGAACAGGGCGTCACGGGCGCGGGGTTCGTTGTACTCGCCGCGCCCGGCGTGGTGCGTGACGACCGCGCGGGCCAGCGTTTCCCGGTCCGGACCGGTCGGAGCGGCCCGCAGCGCCGGCCACAGCGGCGGCAGGTGCCGGATGTCGTCCGGGTGGGCGCTGACGTGCGCGGCCAGCGCCGTCCAGTCGTTCAGGGCGGCCAGCGCCGCCAGCCGGTGCAGGCCGGTCGCGGCAGGCGCGGCAGCCAGCGCCCGCAGGAACGGGGCCTGGGCGGCGCGGGCCACGGCGGGCCACGCGGCACTCAGGACCGGGGCCGGCTGCCAGCCCAGTTCGGCCGAGCCGCGCAGCAGCGCCCGCGCGTGCGGCGGTAGCGCGGTGGGCGGCCCGCCCAGCAGGGTGCCCAGCAGCGCGTCGGGCCAGGGAGTCAGGGCAGGCCAGCCGGCGGCGTGCAGGGCGGCGGTCGCCTCGGTCACGCGGCGGGAGTCCGGGTCGCCCAGCAGGTCGGCGGGACTCACGTCGTCCCCGCTGAGGCTGGCCAGCAGCGTCAGGCGGTCCAGGTGACGGCCCGTCTCGCGGACCAGCCGCTCGGCCTCGGCGCGCGGGACGCCCAGGCGGGTCATCAGGTACTCGCGTGCCTCGGCGGTCGTGGGGGGCCGCAGTTCGATCACCTCGCACGGCGCGTCTGCCGGGGCGTCCCCCTCGACGGCCAGCAGGACAGATACGCCCGCCGGCACGCGCTCCAGCAGGGTCTTCACGGCCCAGGTGGCGGGGTCCACCGGCTGGCCACCGGGCAGGCGGGGCGGACTGCCGTGCAGGGTCAGGTCGTGCGTGACGCGCACCAGCAGCGTCCCGCTGACCGGCAGGACCTGCCGCGCAGCGTCCAGTTGCGCCTGCGCCAGCGCCGCGAACGACGACCCGGCCGGCGCGGGGGCCTGAAGCGTGCCGGCCGCCTCGCCCGACAGGAACAGTTGCCGCACCGGCACGCCCTGCGCGGCCAGCGTGCGCGCCACGTGCGACAGCAGCACGGTCTTTCCCGCCCCGGCCCGGCCGCACACGATCAGTTTCGGGGCGCGGCCCGCGCGGACGCCCGCCAGAAACTGCCGGTACGCGCGTTTCTTGCTGCGGCCCAGCAGGTCCAGTTCGTCCGGCACGGGGGGCGGCGCGGCCGGGTCCGGCGAGTCCGGCAGGGGGCGCCCGGTCTCGCGGGCCAGTTCGGTCAGGATGGCCCGTAGCGCCGCGCGGTCGGCGGGCGTGCCGATATCGCGGTAGATGATGTTGCGCACGCTGCTGGGGCTGGCGCCACTGCCGCGCATCTGGGTTTCGAGCCAGCGCAGACTGCCGCGCGCCTGTCCCCCCCCGCCGGGGGGAAGGTGGGCGCGCAGGTCAGCGAGTACCGCCTTCCAGTCCATGTCGACACGGAGCCTAGCGCATCCGCGCCGCCCGATGAACCCGGTTCATGAAAAGACAGGCTTGCCGTTCCTGACGGTCTCGTCAGCATCCGGGCAGGGCGGATGTGTATACTCCGCGTCAGCGTTCAACTCAAATCACAGCACCACCTCACCGGAGGAAGTTCATGCGTTCAATCATCGTCACTGCCGCCCTTGCCCTTGCCGTCACCGCGTCCGCCCAGTCCGTGCAGGCCGCCACCAGCCTGTTCGACCAGGGCAAGTGGCAGGAAGCGGCCGCTGCCGCCGTCGCCCTGAACAGCAGCGACGGCTTCGCGCTGGCCGCCGAGGCCACCACCGCCGGCTCCGCGCTGGTTCCCGACAACCAGAAAAAGGCGCTGTTCGAGAAAGCCCAGGGCTACGCCAAGCAGGCCATCGCCAAGGACAAGAACAACGCCGAGGCGTACTTCGAGATGGCGCGCGCCCAGGGCCGCCTCGCGCAGTTCAGCGGCATCCTCCAGAGCCTCGGTCTGGCCGGCGACATGAAGAAGAACCTCGACATGGCCATCAAGCTCGATCCGAAACTGACCGGCGCGTACGTCGCGCTGGGCCTGTGGAACGCCAACCTCGTCGCCAAGGGCTTCATCGCCGTGCGGGCCAGCGGCGCCGACAAGGCGCAGATCGTCCCGAACTTCGAGAAGGCCATCAGCCTCGAGCCCGACGTGGCCGTCCACCGCATCGAGTACGCCAACGCCCTGATCCTCCAGGGCCGCAAGGCCGACGCCGCCGCACAACTCCAGAAGGCCGTCAGCATCCCCGCGAACACCTTCTGGGAGAAACGCGACCTGGAAGCCGCAAAGGCGACCCTCGCCAAACTGAAGTAACGCCCGGAGCAGGTTGAAAGTTGATGGGTGATGGAACACCGTTCTGGTTCCATCACCCATCAACCATTCACCATCACCCCTTCCCTCAGGCGTTCAGGAGGTGCACGGCACCGGGCAGGGTTTCGACGTGCAGTTCGGTCACGCGGCCGTACAGGTCGCCGTCGAGGTGCACGCGCACCGGGGCGTCCCAGCGGACCGTGACCTGCCGGGCGGCGCGGGTGTGAACGCGCGGGTGGTGCAGGTGGCGGCCCCGCAGGACGCGGAGCATCAGGTCCGTGAGTTGCCGGCGGTTCATGTCGCCGCCCGCGACGACGTTCACCTGCCCGTCGCGCAGGTCACTGTCCGGGCTGATCAGAAACCCGCCGCCGTAGCGGGTGCCGTTCATGACGGCCACGATGCCGCTGGGCCCGGCGTACATGGGCTGCCCGTCGGCGGTGATGGTCACGTGCGTGAGCTTCAGTTCGCGGATGGTGGCGACCGCCGACCACGCGTAGCGGGCGAACCCGCGCAGCCGGGCGGGCGCGCGGGTCATGTTCGCCGTGACGTCCGAATCGAAGCCCATGCCCAGGCCGTTCAGCAGCAGGTGGCTGCGGCCCGCCCCGTCGCCGTGGCGGATGGTGACGCGCAGGGCGTCCACGGCGCGCGGCTGGTAGTTCAGGCGGTCCAGGGCCTCGGCGAACGCCCCGGGGCGCAGGCCCAGCAGGCCCGCGAAATCGTTCCCGGTTCCCAGCGGCACGACCGCCAGGGGCCGCCCCGTTCCCACCAGTGCGGGCAGCAGTGCACCGACCGTGCCGTCCCCGCCGACCGCCATGACGGCCGTGCCGGGCGGGAGCGACCGCAGCCGCTCCAGCGCCGCCTCGCCGCTGGGTTCGCGGATCAGTTCATGGCTCAGGTGCCGGGCCTGCAGTTCGCGTTCCAGTCGCGGCCAGGAGTGCAGCGCGAGGCCGCCCCCGGCGTTCGGGTTGAGCACCACCGCGAGGTGCGGGGGGGCGTGCGCGGCGGGTGGGTTGCCTTCAGGGGTCACAGGCGATCAGCATAAGGCATCGGGCACAACGCCCCTCTGCTGATGGGAAGAGGGCCGGGGCGGGTGGTTGGACCGCCCGGCACACACAGGAACGGAGGCACCGGGGAAACGAGATTCCCCGGTGCCTCCGTTCAGAGAGCGGCTCTATTCCCAGTCGGCCGGGCGGTCCTGAAGTCCGAAGTGCCACGCGATGGCGCGGGCGATCCGTCCGGCGGCCTGCCCGTCGCCGTAGGGGTTGCGGGACTCGCGCATGCGTTGCAGTTCGGCCTCGCTGCCCAGCAGGTCCTTCAGGACCGTTTCGAGCTGCGTGGGGTCGTTCCCGGCGAGTTTCAGCACGCCGGCCTCGACGCCTTCCGGGCGTTCCGTGACGTTCCGCAGCACCGCGACCGGCACGCCCAGCGCCGCGCCTTCCTCCTGCAGGCCGCCGCTGTCGGTGGCGAGCAGGCGCGAGGCGGCCATCAGGGGGGCCATGTCGCTGTAGTCGAGCGGTTCGGTCAGTTCGAAGTTCGGCACGCCTTCCAGCGCGGGCCGCACGGCCTCCTGCACGGCGGGCGACAGGTGCACCGGGTAGATGAAGTGGTGGTCGGGGTGCGCCTGCGCCACGCGGGCCAGGGCCAGGGCCATCTCGCGCATCATGGGCTGGTTCTCGCGGCGGTGCATGGTGACGGTCACCAGGGGCTGAGCGGCGTCCACGCGCGCCTGCCACTCTGGGCGCAGCGGAACGCGCCCGGCGACCTCGCGGACGGCGTCCACGGCGGTCTGGCCGGTCACGAAAATGCCGTGGTCACTCTTGCCCTCGCGGCGCAGGTTGTCGCGGCTGCCGTTCGTGGGCGCGAAGTCCAGGGTGGACAGCACGCCGGTCAGGCGGCGGTTGGCTTCCTCGGGGAAGGGTTCGCGCAGGTTGCCGCTGCGCAGCCCGGCCTCGACGTGCCCGACCGGAATGCCCTCGTAGAAGGCGCTGAGGGCCACGCAGAAGCTGGTGCTGGTGTCGCCGTGCACGAGGACCATGTCGGCGCCCATCTCGCGCAGGGTCCGCCCGGCCTGCGGAACGATGCGGGCCGTGAGGTCCGCCAGGGTCTGCCGGTCGGTCATGACGTTCAGGTCGCGGTCCGGGGTGAGCGAGAACACGCTCAGGGCGGCGTCCAGCATCTGCCGCTGCTGCCCGGTCGACAGGATCAGGGGGCGCAGGCCCGGCGTGTTCTCAAGGGCGCGGTACACGGGGGCCATCTTGGTCGCCTCGGGGCGGGTGCCGAAGGCCAGCACGACCGTGAATTCACGGCTGGCGTCTGCCGTCTGGGCGGCTGCTGTCTGGGGATTGGTGGAGTGGGTCATGTCAGTTTCCCTCGCTGGAATCGGCGCGGCTGGCCTGCGCGGCGGTGGCCTGCTCGCGGTGGTCGGCGCGCACGCGGCGGTACGCCACGAACAGCAGGCAGACCAGCACGACCAGAATCGTTCCGCCGATCACAGTGGGCGGCAGTCCCTGCAGGCTCATGCCCAGGGCGCCGCAGGCCAGCGCGACCAGCCACAGGATCACGGCGGTGCGGCGCGCACTGTCCGTGCGGGCCAGGACGCGGTGGTGAATGTGGGTCTTGTCGGGGTGGCCCAGCGGGTTGCGGATGCCGCGCGCCAGCCGGCCGATCACGACCTGGGTGGTGTCCAGCAGCGGCAGGGCCAGCACGATCAGCGGCACGAGCAGACTGGCCCCGGCACTGAATTTCAGGGTGCCCAGCAGGCTCACGGCGGCCAGCGTGTACCCG
Source organism: Deinococcus aquaticus (assembly GCF_028622095.1). Classification (NCBI taxonomy): domain Bacteria; kingdom Thermotogati; phylum Deinococcota; class Deinococci; order Deinococcales; family Deinococcaceae; genus Deinococcus; species Deinococcus aquaticus. The sequence continues at coordinate 2,760,668 of NZ_CP115165.1, forward strand.
AACAGGGTGCTGCCCGCGTCGCCCATGATGATCCGGCTGGGGTTGAAGTTGTGCCGCAGGTACCCCAGGGCCGCGCCGGACAGGCCGGCGAGCAGGATCACGGCGGCCGCGCGGTCCGGGAACTGCGCGGCGGTGGCCAGCAGCACGAAGCTCGCCACGAACGCCACGCCGCCCACCACGCCGTCCACGCCGTCGAGCAGATTCACGGCGTTCGTGAGGGCCAGCACCCACACGATGGTCATCAGGGTTCCCAGGACCGTGCTGAGCGGTTCGGGCACGACCGGCAGGAACGGAATGGCGTTGAAGTCGATGCGCAGGTCGTTGACCAGCAGCAGCACGGCCGCCAGGGTCTGCACCAGCAGGCGCGACAGCGGCGTCAGGCCGTACTGATCGTCAATGAAGCCCACCAGTACCAGCATGGACGCGCCCAGCAGAATGGCCAGCACCTGAATGTTCACGATGTCCACCGCGATGGGCCGCAGCGCCCACGCGACGATGATGCTCACCAGGAACCCGCCGTAGATGGCCAGCCCCCCGGCGTTGGGCAGCGGTTCCTTGTTCAGGCGGCGTTCATTGGGCTGATCGGCCCAGCCGACCCGGATGGCGAACTCCCGCAGGCGCGGAATGAACGCCCACGTGAACATCCACGCAGTGAAGAACGTGACCAGCACGCTGAGAAAGCCTCGCCCGGATGGACTGGCAATACCGAATTGAGAAGCAAGTGCCTGCAAAGAATCCATAAAGGCCCCGATTGTAGATGACGGCCGGGCGGCGGCCCGGTCACGGTTCCGGTCAGGCGCAGACGAACACCGGTGGAAGCTCCGTTGAAAGGCGAACGCAGCGCGCCGGGTCTGCACGGACCGGAGACAGAGGGCGAAGAGGCCGGGGAAGCCGGCGGGACCGGGCGGACAGGCTCAGCCTGACCGGGGCGAACCGGGCGTTCAACCTCCTTTGGGATGACCGGTCTGGCCTGACCCGGCCGGCCTGACGGTCTGGGGCTTACTTGGTGCCGTAGATGCGGTCGCCCGCGTCACCCAGGCCCGGCACGATGTACCCGTGGTCGTTCAGGTGCGTGTCCACGGCGGCCACGACGATCTCCACGTCCGGGTGCTCGCGTTCGATCACGGCGATCCCCTCGGGCGCGGCCAGGATGCACATCAGTTTGATGCTGGTCGCGCCGGCCTCCTTCAGGCGTTCGATGGCGGCCACGGCGCTGCCGCCCGTGGCGAGCATGGGGTCGGTCAGGAACACGCGGCGCTCGGCGATATCCGTGGGCAGCTTGTTGTAGTACGCGACCGGCTGGAGGGTCTGCGGGTCCCGGTACAGGCCGATGTGCCCGACCTTGGCGGCCGGGACGAGCTGCACGATCGCGTCGGTCATGATCAGCCCGGCGCGCAGAATGGCGACCAGCGCCAGTTTCTTGCCGCTCAGCATGGGGAACTCGGCCTGCGTAATGGGCGTCTGCACGGTCTCCTGCACGGTTTCCAGGTCGCGCATGGCCTCGTAGGCCAGCAGCAGGCTGACCTCGCCGGCCAGTTCCCGGAACTCCTTCACGCCAGTATGGACGTCACGCATGACCGAGAGCTTGTGCTGAACCAGTGGGTGGGTAACGACAGTAACCATGCCGCCCACGATACCGGCTCCGGGCGCCCTTCAGGCCGGATACCGGTCAGGCGGGACCGCGCCGGTCAGTCCAGCACCGGTTCAGGGCAGGGCGGGTTCAGGGCAGGGCGGGTTCAGGGCAGCGCAGGCAGGCGGGCCAGGGCGTGGTGGGCGCGCGGGACCTTCTCGGCGCGCTGGCCCTCGAACTCGTACGGTTCGTTCATCAGCAGCCAGTACAGGTCGTGCAGGGCCGTCATGGCCAGGTACGCGCGGTAACGGGTCAGGGTGGCGGGCGCGTGGTCCGGCAGGAATTCCAGGGCCAGGCGCAGGCTCTGGTCGGGGGGCAGCAGGTCCAGCGTGCCGGTCTTCAGCAGGGCCAGGTCACGCAGCGGGTCGTCCCAGGCGCTCTTGGTCCAGTCGATCACCAGCAGGCGTTCGGGGGCGGGCGGGTCGGTGATCAGGATGTTGTCCTGCCACAGGTCCAGGTGGCAGAACGACGCCGGCTGGTCCAGCAGGCCGCGTTCCAGCGGAATCTCGACCGCGTCGAACAGATCTTCGAGCGGGTAGGCGGCCAGGGCGCTGCGGAAGCGTTGCAGGCGCTCGCGCACGCGGCGCAGGTCCACGCGGCCGCGCTGCTCGCGGTGCAGTTCGCTCAGCACGCCGCGCAGGGCGGGCACGGCGCGCGTCACGTCTGCGGGGCGCAGCGGGTGGCCAGGAAAGCGTTTCATGACCAGTGCCTCGACCCCGTCGGCTTCCAGTGCGTCGATCACCCAGTCGCCCAGACCGGCGCGGCGCAGGTTGTCGGCCTCGGTGCAGTGGTCACCCTGGTGGTTGCGGTACACCTTCACGATCACGTCGTCCGGCGTGACGTACACGCGGCTCTGCATGCCGGCGTCCATGGGGCTCAGGATCCCGAAGCGGGCCTCGAGAACCGGGAAGCGCGGGGCGGGTTCCTCGCCGGGGTGGGCGCGCCTGGGGGTCAAAGGGCGCTCCGGGCGCCGGGGGCTTGCGCGCGCGGCGTGATCACCGGGACAGTTTCTCCAGCAGGCCCACCAGTCGGGCGTCCAGGGCCTTGCCGGCGTGTGGTTTCAGGCGTTCCACGTCGCCCATCCGCACGAACGCGTTCGCAACGGCCAGGATGCGGGCGTACAGCGGAATGTCCTCGCCGGCCAGCTTGTCGGGTTCGCCCTGACCGTCCCAGCGTTCATGGTGGTGGCGAATGGCTTTCTGCGTCTCTGCGAGGTGCGGCACGCCATGCAGGAAGTTCGCGCCGACCAGGGCGTGCCCGGCCTCGCCGTGAATCTTGCCCAGGTCGTGCAGGGTCGCGGCGTACCACAGTTCTTCCAGTTCCCGGTCGGCCAGTCCGATCAGGCGGCCCAGTTTCAGGCTGGTGTCCGCCACGGACTGTGCGTGCCCCAGCGAGTCGAACTCGCGGCTCTCGACCGCCTCGACGAGCGCGCCCGTCAGTTGCCGGGCCGCCGTCTTCCACTCCTCGCGGCCTTCCAGAATGCCCAGCAGGGGCGCCACGGCCGCCGCCCACTTGGTCACGGCCTCCTGCGCGCCCGGCGTGACACCCTCGGCGCCCGTGCGGTCCAGGACCAGCGCGCCCAGGTTGCGGCCCCGGTCACTCAGGGGCACGACCAGCGACACGGTCACGTCCCGCATGCCGCAGCTGTCCAGCAACGCGGCCGCCTCGGGGCCGTTCTGCTCGTACAGTTCGCGGGTGCCGTCGGCCAGCACGCGCGGCCGCATCCCGGACCACGGGCCACTCAGGGCGGCGCCCATCAGGTCCTTCGGGTACCCGAACACGGCGGCCACGCGGTCCTGCCCGCGCCGAACCACCGCGAACCCCTGGGCGTTCCCGCCCAGCAGGGTCGCCGCGTACGAGAGTGCGCCCTCCAGAATTCCTTCCAGGGAGGGGCGTGAGAGCAGATCGGCCAGCACGCGGGTCGGATCGAGCGGCTCACCAGACACCGAGATCCCGGTCTTGCGCGGGTCAGGACTGCCTGGGGCCGGTGGCGGGGTGCGGGGGCGTCGGAACACGTTACGCGTAGTATACCCGCGCTACGCTGCGCGCCATGACGCACGCCTCACCCACCCCCCATTCCAACGTGACCGACCCGGTCCGGCACGGGTACGCCCGGTACGCGCAGCAGGCCACGCGCTGGCTCGGCCGGTACACGCAGCAGGGCGGACAGGTGTTCTGCGGCGCCGGTTGCTTCGCGTGCTGCAACATGCCCATCCGCGTCAGTCTGGCCGAGGCGCTGATCATGACGGCCGCCCTGAACCCCGATCAGGCCCGCGCGGTCGAGGCGCACGCGCGCGCCGCCGTCGCCAACGCCCGCACTGCCCGCAGCGACGAGCAGTACGTGCAGCGCCACCGCGACGAGGTCGGGTACTGCCCGATCCTGAACCGCGAGACCGGCGGGTGCAGCCAGTACGAGGCGCGCCCCACCCGCTGCCGCGACACCTTCAGCGCCTTTCCCGCCACGTACTGCGAGAGCGGCACCCTGGAACGCATGACCCGCCGCGAGCAGGCCGAGTACCGCCGTGAGGTCGCTCGCACGCCCGGCACCGACGGCGAACTGCACTTCATTGCGCCCCTGGAGCACCTGTCCGAACCCATCTGGGTGGCTGCCGCCCGCGCCATGCGCCAGGAGTGGGGCATTGAAGTCTGGGGTGACTTCTGGCTGCTGACCACCCTGGGCGCCGACCCGAAATTCATGGCGGCCGTCACGCAGGGCAACTCCCGCGCCGCGTGGCAGATCGCCTCCGGGCGGGGACTGGCGCACCGCATGCTGCTGGAAATGGAGTGAGCGCGGGGCCCTGAGCGGGCGGGTGGAACAGCGTGCGCGTGGGGCGAAGGCCGCTATCAGGCAGCCGGCCACACACAACAGCGCATGGCCTACTCCCCACTTCCCGAGCGCGCTCCCTGACCACAGACAAAAGCAGCGTCCCCGGACATTCCATCCGGGGACGCTGTGTGTGGTGGGCGGTGAGGGATTTGAACCCCCGACCAATCGCGTGTAAGGCGAGCGCTCTACCGCTGAGCTAACCGCCCGCTGCGGCCTGACATCTTAAGGGGCGGCGGGCGGCGTTGCAAGGGGGGCGGGCGCACAGCATTGTGAGGGAGCGCGCGCCCCTGCCGGGTCTTCGGGTATACTGGGGGGGTAATTCCTCGAACGAGGGGTGGGTGGCAACCCACCTTTTTTCGTGGAGGGGGTGGTTTTCAGGCTGTTTCCCAGCCGACACAATATGAATAACAACGGAAGTAACAATCAACTGATGCAGATCGCGCAGACCGCACTGACCCCGCTGGGGTTCGAGGTGCTGGAAGTGCAGGTGCAGAACCTGGGCGGCCAGCCGATCGTGCTGGTCCGCATCGACCGTCTGGACGAGCAGCCCGTGACCGTCGAGGACCTGACGAAGGCCAGCCGCGCATCGGAAGCCGAGTTCGACCGGGTGGACCCGATCGCCGGTGAGTACCGCCTGGAGTTCGAGTCGCCCGGCAGCAAGCGGCCGCTGACGCGCGCCCGGCACTTCGAGCGGATGCTGGGCCTCAAGGCCCGCGTGCGCGGTGAGGGGCAGGCGTTCACCGCCCCGATTGCCGCAGTGGACGGCGAGATGATCTCGTTCGATGTGGCCGGTGAGCGCGTGACCCTGAGCGCCGGGTCGTTCCAGGCGAACCTCGCGGAGTTCCCGGACCGCCACCGTTAAATCGGGCGGGGCCTGCCACGCGCGGGCCGCCCGGATTCTAGTAAAGGAAAAGAGTGAGATGACCCAGCCAGAATTCAACTTTGCCGACGCCCTGCGTGAAGTGGCGCAGGCCCGTAACATCAACGAGATGCAGCTGATCGAGGCGTTCGAGCAGTCGCTCGCGCAGGCGTACACCCGCAACGTGGAGCCCGACAAGCGCATCGAAGTTCACCTGGATCCGCAGAGCGGCGAGCTGGAAGTGCTCGTGGTGCGCGAGGTCGTGGAGAAGGTCGAGGACGAGCACCTTCAGATCTCGCTGGCCGACGCGCTGGAACTCGATCCTGGCGTGGAAGTCGGCATGGAGATGGAGTTCCCCGTCGACCGTGAGAAGTTCAGCCGTATCGCTCTGCAGGCCGCCAAGCAGACCCTGACGCAGAAGATGCGTGAGACCGAGCGCAACGTGGTGTTCAACGAGTACAAGGACCGCGAGGGTCAGGTGCTGACCGCGCAGGTGGTCCGCAGCGACAACAAGGGCAACTGGTTCGTGGAACTGGGCGCGGGTGAGGCGATCCTGCCGCCCCGCGAGCAGATTCCGGGTGAGAAACTCACGCCGGGCAACCGCGTGAAGATCTACCTGAAAGAGGTCCGCAAGACCCCCAAGGGTCCGACCATCCTGGCAAGCCGCGCCGACGAGCGTCTGCTGGACTACCTGCTCAAGCAGGAGATTCCCGAGGTCGCCAACGGCATCGTGGAGGTCAAGGCCATCAGCCGCGAGGCCGGTCAGCGCAGCAAGGTCGCGGTGTTCTCGCATAACAGCAACGTGGATCCCATCGGTGCGTGCATCGGGCACCGCGGGAACCGCATTCAGGCCGTCACGGGCGAACTGGGCCGCGAGCGTGTGGACGTGATCCTCTGGGACGCGAACACCCGCGACTTCATCCGCAATGCCCTGAGCCCCGCCAAGGTGGGTCTGATCGAGGTGCTGCCCGACCGCCGCGAGGCGACCGTGACCGTCACGCCCGACCAGCTGTCCCTGGCCATCGGTAAGGGCGGGCAGAACGTGCGCCTGGCAGCCAAGCTGACCGGGTTCAAGATCGACCTGCGTGAAACGGCCGCGATCAGCGACCTGGACGCCGCGATGCAGCAGGCGCTGGCCGACGAGCAGGAAGGCCGCGACAGCGGCAACGCCCAGTCCGCGTTCGACGCGCTGTTCAAGGACAGCAAGTCGGTCGCGACCGCCAGCCCGGACGACGTTCAGGAGTAAGTGTTGACGGCCTCCCCCGCCCCCACCCACGCCCCGGACCGGCACGCCCCGGACCGGCACACGCCGGAACGGACCTGCGTGGCGTGCCGCCGCAAGCGGCCCCAGTCGGCGCTGACGCGCCTGACGCGGGTGGACGGCGCGTGGAGCCTCAGCGCGGGGCACCGGGCCGGGCGCGGCGCGTACGTGTGCAGCGACACGCCGGACTGCTGGCAGGACCGGAGGTTGCGCCGCGCATTCGGCGCGCAGGCCCCGCAGGTGGCCGCCGCCCTGACGGGCGCACTGGCCCCCTCCAGCGGGGAAACCCAGCCGGTCACGGCCGGGACCGTACGTTCCGGACGGGAGAAGGCCAGCCGCGCCACCTCAACCGCTTCAACCGAATCAACCCCGCACGCTGCCCCTTAAGGGCCGTGACGGGTCTCACCGGAGGTGAGCATGTCGAAAGTTCGAATTTATACCCTCGCCAAGGATCTTGGCGTCGAGAATGCCAAGATGCTGGAACTGCTCGACGGTCTGGGCGTCTCGTACAAGAGCGTCAGCAGCACCATCGAGGAAGAAACCGTGGATCTGATCAAGGAAATGCTGGCCGAGGAAGCCGCCCAGGCTGGCGGAGCGCCCGCACAGGCCACCGCCGCCCCTGAGAGCGACACCCCCACGGACGCCGGAAGCGCCGCGCCCGCCCCGCAGGCAGACGCGCCCACCTCCAGCGAGGAAGTGCCGCACCGCGCGCCAGTCGTGACGATCATGGGTCACGTCGACCACGGTAAGACCAGCCTGCTGGACTACATCCGCAAGACCAAGGTCGCCGCCAAGGAAGCCGGGGGCATCACCCAGCACGTCGGGGCGTTCGAAGCGCAGACCAGCAAGGGCAAGATCGTGTTCATCGACACGCCCGGCCACGAGGCCTTCACGACCATCCGCGCGCGCGGTGCGAACGTCGCCGACATCGCGATCATCGTGATTGCCGCCGACGACAGCCTGATGCCCCAGACCCGCGAGGCCATCGCGCACGCGCAGGCTGCCAAGGTCCCCATGCTGATCGCCATCAACAAGGTCGACCTGCCCCAGGCCGACCCGGACCGCGTGAAAACCGACCTGACCCAGCTGAACCTCGTGCCCGAAGAGTACGGCGGCGACCTCGTGGTCGTGCCCGTCTCCGCCAAGACCGGCGAGGGCGTCGAGGACCTGCTGGAGTACATCAGCCTGACCGCCGAACTCGAAGACCTGCGCGCCGACCCCAAGGGGACCTTCGGCGGCGTGATCATCGAAGGCAAGGTCGACAAGCAGGCGGGCGTGCTGGCCACCGTCATGGTGCAGGAAGGCACGCTGCACGTCAGCGACTTCCTGGTCGTCGGTGAGAACTACGGCAAGATCAAGGCCATGACCGACAGCAACGGCGCGCGCATCAAGGAAGCCGGACCCAGCACGCCCGTACAGGTCCTGGGCTTCAGCGAGGTGCCCAGCAGCGGCGAGAAAGTTCAGAGCGCCAAGAACGAGCACGCCGCCCGCGAGATCGTTGCCGCGCGCGCCAGTGACCGCCGTGACGCCGAGAACGCCCGCGTGCAGCGCCGCCTGACCCTGGAAGAAATGATGGGGCCGCTCGGCAGCGTGCGCACCGTGAACCTGATCCTGCGCGCCGACACGCAGGGCAGCGTCGAGGCGATCCAGGGCATCCTGGCCCGCAAGGAAAGCGACGACGTCAAGATCAACGTGATGCTCGCCGGCATCGGCGCGCCCACCGAGGGTGACGTGCTGCTGGCCAGCACCGCCGAGGCGACCATCCTGTGCTTCAGCGTGACCGCCTCGGGTGGCGTGAAGAAGGTCGCGGACGGCAAGGACGTGGACATCAAGTCCTTCCGGATCATCTACGAACTCATCGACGAGGTCGACCGCCTGATCAAGGGCAACGTCGAACCCGTGTTCGAGGAGAAGTACCTGGGCCGCGCCGAGGTCCGCATGCTGATCAAGCACCCCAAGAGCGGCACCATCGCCGGTTCGTACGTCACGGACGGCAGCCTGAAACGCAACGCGAAAGCCAAGGTCACGCGCGGCAAGCAGGTCGTGTACGAGGGCACCATCGTGGGCCTCAAGCGCTTCAAGGACGACGTCCGCGAAGTGCAGACCGGCTATGAGTGCGGAATCAACGTGGACTGGAACGACGTGATGGAAGGCGACATCATCGAAGCCAGCGAAATGGTGGAAGTCGAGCAGAACTAAACTTCACCGTAAGGGCCGGAACCTCCGCGTGGGGTTCCGGCTTTTTCGTGGCGGCGGTCACTTGTTGGCGGCGGGCGTGACGAACAGTCGCCAGTGGTCGTCACGCAGGCGGGTGTCGCGGGCGGGCGCGGGTTCCAGGGTGAGGGTGAAAAGAACGCCGTTCTCCTGGCCGGTCAGGGTGAGCTGTGAGTCCCGCCGCGTCCAGCGCAGGCGCTGCGGGGAGCCGTGGACCGGGGTCAGGGTGAGGGTCTGACCGCTGCCCTCATAGCGTCCGGCTCCTGTGGCGGGGTCATTCGGGCAGTTCATCCACTCGATGCGGTACAGCGGCGCAAGGCTGGTGCGGTAGGCATCCAGGGCCAGGGTGCGCCAGCGGCAGTCGTTCGCGATATCGGGGGCAGGTCGGGTGTCGGCGGTGACGCGGTACACGCCCGCGAGGTCGTGGGGAACGGGCCGGGGGGACCATTTCTGCACGTAGTCCAGGGTGGTCAGGAGGGGCGCACAGGTGACGTACCCCGCGACTGCCAGCCGCGCGAGTGCCCGCAGCGGGCGGGGGCCGGGCAGTCCCGTCGGGGCAGGCAGGGGCCGGGTGGGTTCGTTCCGCAGGGCGCGCCAGAGGTTCGGCAGGTGAGGCCACAGGATCGCCACGGCGAGCAGCAGCAGGTTGGCGGCCCCGAGCTTCACGAACACGTTGAAGCTCAGGTTCAGCAGCAGCACGAAGCTCAGGACCGGAACGGCCAGCAGCGCCCCGGCGAGCGCCGTGCGGCGGTGCAGCAGCAGGAACGCGGGCAGCACTTCCAGCGCGCCGCCCACGAACTGGAACAGCGGCGAGGCCCCGACGGTGCGCCACAGCAGGCTCATGTGGTTCATCTGCCCGAAGCGGGTCAGGAGGTCGCTGTGGTCCGGCTGGGGCATCTGGAGCAGGAACACCTTCTGCCATCCGTAGCTGAACAGGATATATGCCAGGTACAGCCGCACCGCGCGCATGACCCAGGGGGCGGCGCGGGCCGTCCAGCCCCGGTCACCCTCGGCGCGGCCCCAGGCGAACGCGACGATCAGGGCCAGTCCCGCGTTCAGGCCGAACAGGATGAACGCGCTGGGCGGCTCGTCCGTCAGGGGCGGCCCGGTCTCGCCCGCCAGCCGCCGCGCCAGGGGCGTCAGGGTCACGCCATACCAGTTCAGGAAGATCAGCAGCAACCAGCACGCCAGCCAGCGAACACCCAGTCCGGACGGGACGCGGGCGGTCTTGAGGGTAAAGGCAGTCACCCTGCCGATTGTGCCTGCCAGCTGACGGCGTGGGCGCCTCACATGACCAACCCCCCGCCACGGGGACGGGGGGCTTCTGGGGGGTCAGGGTGTGGGGTTCAGGTGCCGCTGGTGGTGTCGCTGGCGGCGGCGCCGCCCTGGTCGGTGCTGCCCTGATCCGCGCTGCCGGCCGGAGCGCCGGGCTGCTGACCGCGCGGGCCACGCTGACCGTCGCCGTCGCGGGGGCCGCTCGCGTCACGGGGTCCATGGTCGCCGCGGCCGCCGGGGCCACGTCCGCCGAACGCGAAGGGGTTCTCAGCGAGGTGCGTTTTCATCTCGGCGGCCCGGTCGGCGGGGATGTCCCCGGCCTTCACGGCGGCGTCGATGGTGGTCGTTCCGGCCTTCAGAGCGGCTGCCTTGAGCTTGTCGGGGGTGGTGTTCAGCTGCGCGGCGAGGTTCTTGAGGAAGGTGTCGGTGTAGTTGGTGCCGCTGCGGGCGGCGCGGTCCTGCTGGCCCTGTGTCTGGCCGTTCTGCGTCTGGCCGGGCTGGGTCTGGCCGGGCTGGGTCTGGCCGGGCTGGGCGGGTTTCACGCGCTGCGGGGCCTGGGCGGTGATGTCGGTGCCAGTGGTGTCGGCGGCGGTGCTGGCGCTGCCCTGCTGGGCGAACACGAGGCCCACGGTCAGGGGCAGGGCGGCCAGGGCGATCAGGGGCAGGCGGTTCAGTTGGTTCTTCATGGGGTCACGCTCCGTACTGGTTGGGTGGGGGTCCGGGGTGCGGCGCGGGCCGTTCATGACGCGGCGGGCGCGGCGGGGCCGGACGGGTGGATGGGGGTTGGGGTGCGGCGCGTGGCCTGCTCCGGAGCTCGGCCACACCGGCAGTCTGCCCGGCACGTGTTAAGAGGCGGCTAACGGCCAGGGCCAGAGCCAGGACTGAGGGCTGGGGCTGGGGGATGGGGCGCGCATGGTGTGCGGGTGGGAACGGGACGGGGCGCGGGTCTGGTATGCTGCGGCGCTTTGAATCGTCTGCTTTCTTCCGTCCGTGCGTGGCAGGTGTACCTGCATGCGTGGCCTGGGGTGCTGACGCTGATGTCGCTGCTGGCCGTGCTGCTGGGTACGCCGGTGCCTGCGCCGGATGTGGGGGCGCGCATGTCGGCGGGCCGGGTCACGCCGGCACTGCCGGAAGCACGGCCAGCTCCGTCGCCACCGGCGCCGGTCCCGCTGGCCTCGGCGCCGCCGCCGGAACCATACCGGCTCCCCGCGCCGCGCCTGCTGGCCCTGGTGCGCCCGTGGGTGTGGACCGCGCCGCTGCGCCGCGTGGACCTGAGCGTGCTGGGGCGGCGGCAGTCGGACGGCGGCTGACCGGACAGCGACTGGACCGCCGCTGCCTGCGCCGCCTGGACCCGCCCTGAATCATACGGATTCCGTCTGTTTCGTTAACAACCCGGGACAGCACCGGGTTGCCAACTCCACGACCGGAATCCGCAGGGCTCCCACTCGCATCCGCTCGGATGGAACGATTTTTGCAAACCATTCCATCGGAGTCCGTATCAGTCCTCCCGAACGGGTGGGATCTGCCGCTTTCTTTCAATCTTTTCTCTGGAGTGTTTTCGTGACTTACAGCAACAATCGCAACAAGAATGGTCGGCGTCCGCCGCCGCGCCGCGCCGCGCCGTCCGCCGGTAAACCGAGCCTGCTCACTGGCCTGCTGCTGCTGCTGGTGCTGCTGGCCAGCGTGGCGTACATCTGGCGTCCCTGGGAGCACAAGGACAACCTGTGGAGCGTCTGGAATGACAAGTTCCAGTTCATGACGCTGGGCCTGGACCTCAAGGGGGGCCTGCGGATTGAGCTGGCCCCCGAGTCGGGGTCGGCCACCAAGGAAGAACTGGAGCGCGTGAAGACCGTCATCGAGAACCGCGTGAACGCGCTGGGCGTGGCCGAGCCGACCGTGACGGTCGCGGGCGGCAAGCGCGTGGTCGTGGAGATTCCGGGTGCGACGCCCGCCGTGCAGAACCGCGCGCGTGAAATCATCGGGCAGACGGCCCGCCTGGAGTTCCGGATCGTGCAGGCCAACGCGCAGCCGGACGCCACGCTGGCCAGCGAGAAACCGCAGACCGGCGGCTACACCCTGGCGCAGCTGGGGCCGGTCGAGGCGACGGGCGAGGTCATCTCGGACGCACAGAGTGCCACGGACCCCACGTCCGGGCGCTGGGTGGTCACCTTCCAGAACACGGACAAGGGCGCGAACACCTTCGGGGAGTTCACCGGGAAGAACGTCGGGAAGCTGATGGCCGTGGTGCTGGACGATCAGATTCAGAGCGTGGCGACCATTCAGCAGCGTCTGTTCCGTGACGTGCAGATCACGGGCAGCTTCGACGCGCAGGAAGCGAGTCAGCTGGCGCTGGTCCTGAAGTCAGGGGCGCTGCCCATCAAGATCAGGACGGAAGCCGAGAAGGCCATCGGGCCGACGCTGGGGGCCGACGCGATCCGCAGCGGCGCCACCGCGGCCCTGGTAGGGATCGCGCTGGTGTTCGTGATGCTGTTCGCGTACTACGGCTTCTGGTTCGGGCTGGTGGGGGCGCTGGGTCTGCTGTTCTCCAGCATCGTGATCCTGGGCATGCTGGCGGGCTTCGGGGCCACGCTGACGCTGCCCGGCATCGCTGGCCTGGTGCTGACCATCGGCGCGGCCGTGGACGGCAACGTGATTTCCTTCGAGCGCATCAAGGAAGAACTGTACCGGGGCAAGGGCATTAAGAACTCGATCCGCGCCGGGTACGATCACTCGACGGCCGCGATTCTGGACGTGAACGCCTCGCACCTGCTGTCGGCGCTGGCGCTGTACAACTACTCGACGGGTCCGGTGAAGGGCTTCGCGGTGACGCTGATGATCGGCGTGGTCGCGGCGACCTTCTCGAACCTGGTGTTCGCGAAGTGGTTCATGGAGTGGCTCGCGCAGCGCAGGCCTAACATGAGTGCGCCGCAGTGGATCAAGGACACGCGGATCGATTTCATCCGTCCGGCGAAGTTCATCACGACGCTCAGCGTGCTGCTGGCGCTGGTGGGTGTGGGCGTCCTGGCGAGCAAGGGCATGAATTACGGCGTGGACTTCACGTCCGGCACGACGGTCGCCATCAAGACGTCGTCGGCCACGACGACCGAGCAGGTGCGGGAGGCCGCGACCGGGGCGGGCGTGGAGAAGATCAACGGGCAGAGCACCGTGGTACAGCGTGACGTGACGCCCGGCGTGGACGGCGCGACGTACACCATCAAGGTGCCGGAACTGACGACCGCCGAGGTGCAGAAGCTGTCCGGGGCGATCACAGCGCTGCCGCAGGGCGAGGTGCAGTCCACCGAGACGGTGGGGCCGGCCGTGGGTCAGGAGTTGACGCAGAAGACCATCTACGCCGTGCTGCTGGGCATGGGACTCATTCTGGTGTACGTGGGCTTCCGCTTCGACTTCATCATGGGGATGGGCAGCATCCTGGCGGTCGTGCACGACGTGGCGATCGTGATGGGTCTGTACTCGCTGCTGGGCCTGGAATTCTCGATCGCCAGCGTGGCGGCGCTGCTGACATTGATCGGGTACTCGCTGAACGACTCAATCATCGTGTCCGACCGTATCCGGGAGAACATCAAGGAGATGCGTGGCCGGCCGTACCGTGAGATCGTGAACATGTCGATCAACCAGACGCTGTCGCGCACGATCATGACGTCGATCAGTACGATGCTGCCGCTGCTGAGCCTGCTGATCTTCGGCGGGCCGGTGCTGCGGGACTTCAGTCTGGTGCTGCTGGTGGGCATCCTGATCGGGACGTACTCCAGCATCTATATCGTGGCGCCGCTGGTGGTGTACTTCGAGGAGTGGAACCGCCGCCGCAAGGAAGGCGCGCAGCCCGCGAAAGCCTGAGCGTTCCTGTCTGAAGGCTGCCCCTGGGTCACTCCAGGGGCGGTTTTCATTTGATAAACCAATGACCGTAAGACATGTCACTCGACAGGCTGGGGCGGGGCGGGGTATGCTGCGCGGCGATGAGCATGCACGATCAGAAAACGGTCGCCATTGTCGGCGGCAGCGGCTACGCCGGAGGCGAATTCCTGCGCCTCGCCCTGAACCACCCCCACCTGAACGTCACGCAGGTCACCAGCGAACGCAACGCCGGGACCATGGTCAGCATGGTGCACCCCAACCTACGCGGCCGCACCAACCTCAAATTCCGCCGGGCTGCCGAACTCGACGAGGCCGACATCATCGTGCTGGCCCTCCCGCACGGCAGCGCCGCCAAGAAGATCAGCGAGTACGAGGCCAAGGGCAAGATCATCGTGGACCTCTCGGCCGACTTCCGCCTGAAAGACCCCGAGGTGTACCGCGCCACGTACGGCGAGGACCACCCTACGCCTGACAAACTGGGCGAGTGGGTGTACGGCAACCCGGAACTGCACCGCGAGGACCTGCGCGGCGCGACCCGCATCGCCTGCGCCGGGTGCTTCGCCACCAGCGTCATCCTGGCCCTGTACCCCCTGCTGAAACTGGGCGTGCTGCTGCCCAAGGACATCATCGCCACCGGACTGGTCGGCAGCAGCGCCGCCGGGGCGAGCGCCAGCGACAGCAGCCATCACCCGGAGCGCGCCGGGAGCCTGCGGGTGTACAAACCCGTCGGGCACCGCCACACCGCCGAGGCGCAGCAGGAGTTGCCGGGGCACTTCCCGCTGCACCTGACCGCCATCAGCACCCCCCGCGTGCGCGGCATCCTGACCACCGCGCAGGCCTGGATTCCCGACGGCTACAGCGACCGCGACGTCTGGAGCGCCTACCGCGAGGTGTACGCCCAGGAGCCCTTCATCCGCATCGTGAAGGTCGCCAAGGGCATCCACCGCTACCCGGACCCCATGCTGCTCGACGGCACCAACTACTGCGACATCGGCTTCGAGATGGACATGGATACCGGCCGCGTCGTCCTGATGTCGGCCATCGACAATCTGGTGAAAGGCACAGCCGGACACGCCATCCAGAGCCTGAACATCGCCCTGGACTGGCCCGAAACGACCGGGCTGGAATTCGCGGGGCTGCACCCGGCGTAAGCGGGCAGTGGGATGATGGGGAGTGGGTCGGTGGTCTGCCCCGCCCTGCATCCCAGGATTGCAGCGAACGGCCCGCCTGGGTATTCCAGGCGGGCCTTCTGCTGCCTGCTGTCAGCGGTCTGCTTGCAGGGTGAATCCACCCTTCGGGTTCTCGTGCAGGCGGGAGAAGGGCGCGTCCGGGTCGTGGGGGGTGCAGATGGTGGCGTTCTGCTCGAACCACGCGCCCAGGTGGGCCTTGCGGGTCTCCAGGGTGGTGACCGGGTACAGGTCGTAGCCCATGATGTACGGCAGGGGCGCGTGGGCCAGGGTGGGAATCAGGTCCGCGACGTACACCAGCGTCTGGCCCTCGCTGCGCAGGACCACGCCCTGCTGCCCGAGGTTGTGGCCGGGCAGCGGCAGGACGCTCAGGCCGGGGCGCAGCTCGTGTTCGCCCTCGATCAGGTCGAACAGACCGGCGTCCCGGATGGGCTCGATGTACGTGGGAACGTAACTGGCGCGGCTGCGTTCATGGGTGTGCAGGGCGTCATCAAGTTCCTGTTTCTGTACCACGTAGCGGGCATTCGGGAAGGTCGGGTCGCCCAGCAGGGTGACGTTGCGCCCGGCATGGTCGAAGTGCAGGTGCGTGTTGATGACGAGGTGAATGTCCCCTGGGCTCAGGCCCAGGCGGTCCAGACCACGGAAGACGGTCTCGTCGCGGTCGAGGCCGTACAGGCCCTCGAATTTCTCGCCGCCCTGATCCCAGAAGCCGGTCTCGACGAGGATGTTCTCGCCGCCCAGCTGGATCAGCAGTGGATTGATGCGCAGGCGGATGCGGTTGAGGTCGTCGGCAGGCGCGGCGCGTTCCCACAGCACCCTGGGGACGCTGCCGAACATGGCGCCCCCGTCGAGGCGGAACTGCCCGTCGGTCAGGGAGTGGACCTGCGCTTGGCCGATCTGGCGGGTGTGATTCCAGGACATGCGCCCGAGCCTAACAGACGTTCGTTAGGTGTGTCTCGGGAAGGGTGTTTACCCGCGCGGGAACAGCCCTGATGCCGGGTACAGGTGCGGGTGCAGGAACGGGGCCAGCGTGAGCGCCAGTGCCTGCCGCCACACGTCCGGGCGGGTCACGAGGCCGCCCGTCAGCGCCCCGACCGTGCCCACGCCGCGCTTGAGGTCCTGCGTGCCCAGCAGTTCGTCCATCAGTGTGCCGAGTTCCTGACCACCCAGCACGCCGGGCAGGATGGCGGGTGGGACCGGCAGTTCCGCCGTGCGGCCCGCGTTCACGCCCGCCGCGTGCGCCACGGCGACCACGCCGAACAGCCAGCCTCTCCCCCCTTCATCCAGGCGCACGCCGCCCTCCAGGCCCACGCCCCACAGCGCGCCGGGCTGTGCAAGGGCAGCGGCAGCGCGGTTGGCTACACCCAGCGCCGTCTGCGGCACGCCGATAGGCTGGTCCGGCACGCCGCTGGGCACGTTCACGCCCTGCACGACCGCGCCTGAAGGAAGGCCCAGCTCGGTGGCCAGGGCCGTGAAGACCTCCTGCACCGGGCGGACCTTGCCGGGGTTCAGGGAGCCCACGAACACGCTCACGCGCCCCCCCCGGCGGCGGGCAGCGTGCCGGTCAGGCGGCGCAGCAGGGCCACCTGCCCCCAGTGGTACGCGCTGTGCACGGCCAGATCGGTCAGCACGTCGCGGGCGCGGCTGCTGGGGTCGCGGGCCAGGGCCTGCGCTTCGGGCAGTCCGGCCAGCAGGTCCGCGTGCGCCGCCGTGAATTCGGGTTCGGTCAGTGGCGCGGCGGGCCAGACGTTCAGGTCGTCGGGCCAGCCGTCCGCGCGGCCCGAGGCGATGTTCAGGCTGGCGCGCTGCGTGACGCTCAGGTGCCAGATCACGTCGGCCAGCGTGTGCGGCAGCCCGGCGTGCGGGGCGCTGGCTTCAGCCCAGGTCAGGCTGCCCAGCAGTTCCGTGACCTCGCGGAACGACGCGCCGCCCAGCAGGGACAGTTGCAGCAGGGTCGGCCCGGCCAACGCTCCGGGCGGTGAGGTGGACTCGAACATGACCGGAGGCTAGCGCACCCGCAGGCCCCCACCAGCCCGCAGTGCAACTGACCGCCAGTACAGTATTTGTCAAGGGAGCATCAAGGCTGCGTGGCGGGTGCGTAAAGTCCATCTGGGCGCAGCACACACAGCAGACTGTCAGACTTGACGAAGACCGGGACCGACCCGCAACACACCGTCCCATTCTCTGCGCCGTCCCCTCACCACCCCCGAAGGAAATCACCATGCCCACAGCACACAGCCACCTGCCCACCCCGCCCACCCCCATCGAGATCCTGCTGGTGGAGGACAGCGAGGCCGACATCGTCCTGACCCGCGAAGCCTTCGCGGAGGCCGGCGTGTTGAACAACCTGCATGTCGCCCGTGACGGCGTGGAAGGACTGGAACTGCTGCGCGGCACCCACCGCAGCAACGGGCCGGCCGGTGAGGGGTGCATTCCCCGACCGGACGTGATCCTGCTGGACATCAACATGCCCCGCATGAACGGACTTGAATTCCTGCAGGAAATCAAACGCGACCCCAACCTGATGACCATTCCCGTGATCATGCTGACCACCAGTCAGGCCGAGGAGGACATCCTGCGTTCCTACCAGGCGTTCGCGGCCAGTTACGTGGTGAAACCCGTCGAGTTCGGGCGCTTCTACGCGGCCATCCAGGCGCTCGGGCAGTACATGCTGACCATCGTGCGCATGCCACCCCGCCTGGGCTGAACGGCAGGTCGGGTCAGTCGCGTCTGCGGGCGCTGACGGCGATCAGGGCGTCCCAGCTGTCGGGCTGCCCGGGATCGTCGGTCGCGGCGCGGTTACGACCCTCGAACCCGCACTTCTGGCAGCGGTGCGTGATCATCCAGCCTTTCTTGCCGCTCTGATCGACCGCGACGGGTTCCATGATGCCGTGGCAGGTGCAGGCGCGGTCGCCGGGCAGCACGTCCACGTGGCGGCTGTGCAGGCACTCGGGGCAGTGGTTGCGCACGCTGCCGTTGCGCAGCGGTTCGACCTGCGCGCCGCAGTGCCCGCAGGTGAACGAGTTGTTCGTGCCGACTACCGTGAACCGCCTGCCACTCACGCGCGGTCCCTCACGCGGCCCTGACTGCGGGCGGCCCAGCGACTATCCAGGAACGCCCGGATGGACGCCGTGCCCACCAGCGCCGTGCCCAGCAGCAGGTACACCAGTCCCGCGCCACTGACCAGCCAGCCCTGCCACGCGGCCGTGCCGGCCAGCATGCCCACGATGAACACCAGCAGGCCCGCCACCATCGAGAAACTCACGGTCAGGCGCCACGCCCACACGCTGCCGCGCCACACCATACCCAGCAGGAACACGGTCAGGCAGGTGTACAGCACGTTACGGCCCAGGTCCTGCGTCTGGCCCTGAAGCAGGCCCGCCAGGAACGGCGTGGCGCTGGTCATCAGCAGGCCCATCAGGACCGCCAGGGTCGGCACGCGCCCGGCCTGCACCAGCGCCGGATCGGGGGCAGGCAGTGGGGACGGACCCGGACGGCGAACGGACGGCTCTGCGGGAGGGCCGGTACGGGGTGGGCGGGGCTTCGAACTCACAGCCTTCATTCCATCACACCGCCGCGCCGCAGACGAGGGCGAAGGTCACCAGCCCACCCGCTACCCTGCCCAGTGGCAGGGGCCCATGCCGTAGCCTGCGGGCATGACCACGCAGCCTCCGGTGACCATGCAGCTTCAGCACATGAATGTCGGGCAGGCCACTCCCCTGAAGGTCGGGGCGCGCGCCGCCCGCAGCGGCATCGACAAACGCCCGGTGGTTGGCCCCGTTAAGGTGGACAAGCTGGGACTGGCCGGCGATCACGTCCTGAACACCCGGCATCACGGCGGGCCGGATCAGGCGGCGTACCTGTACACCAGCGCGGATTACGACTGGTGGGCCGCGCAGGGACTGGCGGTGCGGCCCGGCCTGTTCGGCGAGAACCTCACGGTGGGCGGGCCGGGCAGCGCGGATTTCCGCGTGGGCGACCGCCTGCACCTGGGTGCCGGGCCGGAGGGCGTGATCCTGGAAATCACGGCCCCCCGCATTCCCTGCGGCACGCTGGCCGCGCACCTGGGCGACCCGACCTTCGCCCGGCGGTTCGCGCAGGCCCGCCGGCCCGGCCTGTACGCGCGCGTGCTTCAGCCCGGAACCGTGCAGGCGGGCGACCCGATCACCCTGACGCCCGCCGCGCTGGACGGTGCGCCCGGCATCGGAGAACTGTTCGAACTGGACCTGCACGGCACGTTCCGGGGGCAGCCGGTCACGCCGGACGACCTGCGCCGGTTGCTGGAGCACCCGCTGGCCGAACGCAGCCGCGCGGACCTGCTGAAACGGCTGGCGAAACTGGAGAAACGCGGGTAGGAAGGCAGTGGGAAGTGGGTCGACCGGGATCTGCGGCGAAGGCCACCTGCCCGGAAAGCACGCACGGTAAGGGCCGCCCCGCCTCGCTGGACAGGGCAGCCCCGGCTTCACCTCAGCCTTTCAGGCGATCGGCGTAGTAGGTGCGGAGCTTGGCGACTTTCGGCGCGATGACGGCCACGCAGTACGGCTGGCGCGGGTTGTTCGCGTAGTAGTCCTGGTGGTAGTCCTCGGCCACGTGGAATTCGGTGGCGGGCTCGATGCTGGTCACGATGGGCCGGTCGAACGCGGCCTGCGCAGTCAGGTCCGCGATCACCTCGCGCGTCTGGGTGTCCTGCTCGGGCGTCAGGGGGAACACGGCGCTGCGGTACTGCGTGCCGGCGTCCGCGCCCTGGCGGTTGAGGCTGGTCGGGTCGTGCGTGGCGAAGAACAGGCCCAGCAGGTCCCTGAAGTCCACCTGGGCGGGGTCGAAGGTCACGCGGACCGCCTCGGCGTGCCCGGTGGTGCCGCTGCACACGCTGCGGTAGTCGGGGTTGGGGGTGTGCCCGCCGATGTAGCCGCTCTCGATCTTCTGCACGCCGCGCACGTCCTTGAGGACCGCCTCGGTGCACCAGAAGCACCCGCCGGCGAGGATGGCCTGCTGCGTTCCACTGGGATTCGTCATGGGCGTATTCTGCCGCGCCGCGCCTGCCCACACCGGAAGCGCCGGCACGGTTAGGGCAGAGCACGCGGTTGCCGCGCCTCCCTGCGCGTGCCGCCTACCGGACCAGGAACAGGCGCGCGGCGACCAGCAGCACGATCACGCCGTACATCCACTTCACGAACGCGCTGCCGCGCAGCATCGCCATGCGCGCGCCCAGCGCGGCCCCCAGCGCGTTGGCGAGGCCCATGGGCAGCCCGATCCACCAGACCATCTGCCCGCCGATCAGGAAGAACACGAACGCGCCCAGATTCGTGGCGAAATTGATGGTCCGGGCATTCCCGCTGGCCCGCACGAGGTTGAAGCCCGCCAGGGCGAACAGGAACATCAGGAACGTCCCGGTGCCCGGCCCGAGGAAACCGTCGTACGCGCCGATGATCAGCGCGCCGGGCAGC
Source organism: Deinococcus aquaticus (assembly GCF_028622095.1). NCBI lineage: Bacteria > Thermotogati > Deinococcota > Deinococci > Deinococcales > Deinococcaceae > Deinococcus > Deinococcus aquaticus. The sequence continues at coordinate 2,781,241 of NZ_CP115165.1, forward strand.
GTCAGGGCCAGCGTGCGAGTCGTCAGACCGGGGTAACGGTCCTCCAGGCCGAAGGACTTGTTCGCCAGGACCAGCGCGCCCACGCCCAGGATGACCACGCCGACCAGGGTGCGGAAGGCGTCCGGGTCCACGAACTGCACCAGAAACGCCCCCAGCGCGCTGCCGGTCAGGGCCAGCGGGATCAGCCGCAGCACCAGCGCCCGCTCCACGTGACCCTTGCGCCAGTACTGCACGGTGGCGCTGCCAGACCCGAAGATCGCCAGCAGTTTGTTCGTGGCGACCACCTGCGCGGGGCTGAGGCCCATCAGGAACAGGGTGGGCAGCGTGATCGTGCCGCCGCCTCCCGCGACCGCGTCGATGAAGCCCGCCAGAAAGGCGAGCGGCAGGCCGTACAGCAGCACTTCAGGTCCAGGCACCAGCGGAATGTAGCAGGGGGCGGCGTGCGTGTGGGCTATGAACGGACCAGTCCTGCGCGGCCCACTGACTGCCCCTGCACCCCTCCCCCGCGCGTCCTGACGTGTTCAGACGCCCCGGCCGGGCGGGTTGTGGGGGCGTGGTAGCCTCGCCGTCATGACGTTCGATCCATCCAGCACGGCTGATACGCCTTTCCTCTTCGAGACGGCGGTGGTGGCGGGCGTGGGCCTGATCGGCGGGAGCGTGGCGCTGGGCCTGCGTCAGCGGCTGCTGGCGCGGCGCGTGATCGGACTGGACGCCAGCGCCGAGGTGCTGCGCGAGGCGCTGGCACTGGGCGTGGTCGACGAGATTCAGGCCGCCCCCGGCGAGTGGCTGCGCGCGGCAGACCTGGTGGTGCTGGCCGCGCCGATGCGGGCGCTGGCCCCGCTGGCCCGTGACCTCGCGCCGTTCCTGAACCCGCACGCACTCGTGACGGACGTGGGCAGCGTGAAGGGCGGCATTGCCACCGAGATGGAGCGGCTGGGCGTGCGGTCCTTCGTGGCGGGCCACCCGATGGCCGGCAGTGAGCGGGGCGGCGTGACGCACGCCCGCGCGGCCCTGCTGGAGAACGCCGTGTGGGTGCTGACCCCCACCGATCACACGCCCCTGACCGCCCTGAGCCGCGCGCGCACGCTGGTCGAGGCGCTGGGCGGCGCGCCGGTCGTGATGCCACCCGACGCGCACGACGCGCTGGTCGCGACCGTCAGTCACCTGCCGTACCTGGCGAGCCTGGCGCTGACGCACATGGTCGCCCGCGACGAACGCCTGAGCCTGCTGGCCGCCGGGGGGTTCCGTGACCTGACGCGCGTGGCGAGCGGCGACCCCCGCATGAGCCGCGACATGGTCGTGGAGAACAAGGCGGCCCTGCGCGAGGCCCTGGGCCGCTTCCGGCGGCAACTGGAGCGGCTGGAAGAGGACCTGGAGGAACCCGAGGAACTGCTGGCCGCCGCGCTGGAAGGCAAACGCACCCGCGACAGCCTGCCCATCGTGAAGCGCAGCCTGCTGCCGCAGCGGCACGATCTGGTGGTGGCCGTCCCGGACCGCCCGAACCAGCTGGGCGCGGTCACGCAGACGCTCGGCGCGCACGGCGTGAACATCAAGGACATCGAGGTGCTCGCCATCCGCGAGGACGGCGGCGCGGTCCGGCTGGGCCTGGAGTCCCCCGAGGACGTGCAGCGCGCCGCTGGCATCCTGGCCGCCGCAGGCTTCGAGGTGCGCGGGCGGTCCTGAACGCCGCTGCTGCCGGGCCGCTGCGGCGCGGGTGGGGGACCGCGTTCATTTTTCCGGCAGTGTTCGTTTCTCAGGTTCACTCCGGGCCGGATGCGGTACGTTGGGACGTTCATGCCTGAGCTCGTCATCCCGCCCCCCCCTCCTCCCGCTCCGGATCCGTCTGAATCTGCGCCGGTGCCGGCGATCCCGGCGGCGGACAGCGCGCCGGCCCCCACAGAGAAACGCGCCCCGTCCCTCACGAGTATCGACGTGTTCCGGGGCCTCACGATCACCGAGGTGGTCCTGCACCACGCGTCCGGCGTGGCGCTGCGGCACCTGACGCCCGGCTCGCAGATGTACGAACTGGTGGCGCTGGTGAACCGGACGCTGCATTTCGCGGTGCCGGCGTTCGTGTTCCTGTCGGCGGTCGTGTTGACCCGCAGTCTTCTGAAACGATTCAAGCCCGGCCAGTACTTCTGGCGGCGGCTGACGCGCGGCGCGTGGCCGTACCTGCTGTGGAGCGGGCTGTACATGCTGTGGTACGTGTGGACGGGGCAGCGGCCCGCCTCGACCCTGACCGACCCGGACAAGGTGACGCTGTACCTGCTGTACGGCAAGGCCAGTTACCACCTGTACTTCCTGCTGGTGGCATTGCAGGTGTACGTGCTGATTCCGCTGCTGCTGCCGCTGGCGCGCCTGAAACCCAGCATCTCGCTGACGCTGGTGGTCGGCGCGGGTGTGCAGCTGGGCGCGTACCTCCTGAACCGCAGCGAACTGCGACTGCCGTTCCCGGCCAGTACGGCGCTGTGGTACCTGATGCCGGTCCTGGTGGGCATGGCGGTCGGGGCGCGCCTGGATGAGTTCCCGGCGTGGTGGCGGCGGCGGCGGGCCGTGATCCTGACGCTGCTGGTAGCGTCGTTCGCGTGGTACCTGCCGGCGGCCATGTCGTTCGTGCGCGGCACGCCCGTCGCGCCGCTGGAGTACAACGCGGCCACGTGGGCCTTCACGACCCTGATGGCCGTGACGCTGCTGGGGCTGGCGCAGTGGCTTCAGGGCAGCCGCCTGCGCCTCCGCAGGGGACTGGCCGTGCTGGGCACCGTCAGCCTGCAGATCTACCTGCTGCACCCGGCGCTGCTTCAGTGGCTCGAAACGCGCTGGCCGCCCGGCGGAACGGCACTGAACGTGGTGCTGCTGTGCGGCCTGTACGCCCTGAGCGCGCTGCTGCTGCCGGCGCTGGTGGGCCGCCTGATGCTGACCGGCCCCCTGAACCGCCTGAGCACGCTGCTGTTCGGCCGCTGAGCCCCGCACGTCAGATTCGCGGCAGCGGAACGCGCTACAGTCACGCTCCGTGAAAGTCTCCGTTCTGTGCCTGTCCCTGCTTACCCTCGCCCTGACCGGGCCGGCTGCGTCTGCGGCGGCCAGCGCGGCAGGTCAGACCACCCCGCGCGGCAGCGCCCTGCTGGGCACCATGCCGCCCGCGCCCAACCGGCCGGCCGTTCCCGCCACGCCGCCACGCACCACCACGGAAACCATGCCCGGCGCGTGGGCGCGGCCCGGCGAGTGGGTACCGGTGGGCGGCGCGCACGCCTCTTACCTGCAGGTGCCGGCCGGGTGCCCCGAGCGGGCCTGCGCGCTGGTCGTGGTGTCGCACCCGCGCGCGCAGTCGGCCGAGCGGCTGCGGGACAGTCCGCAGGCAGGAACGCTGGTGGCGGCGCTGCTGCGCGCCAACTACGCCGTGCTGCTGTCCGGTGACGGCGGCCCGGCCACCTGGGGCAGCCCCGGCGCGCTGAGTACCGTGGGCGTGGCGCACGCGACCGCCACGCGCCGCTTCAACTGGAGTGGCCGCACGTACGCGCTGGGCCTGAGCATGGGTGGGCTGATGTCGCTGCGCAGCGCCCTGCCCGGCTCGCCGTACCCGGTGTCCGGCGTGGCCCTGATCGACGCCTGGGCCGACCTGGACCGCGCGTGGGGCTCTGACCTGACGCGCCGCGCCGAGATCGACGCGGCGTACCGGCTGGGAACGCGGCCGCTGCCGGACCTGAACCCCCTGGTGCGGGTGATGGCCGCGCCGCCCATGCCGCTGTTCGTGGTGAACAGCCTGGACGACACGACCGTGAAGGCCAGCCTGAACACGGACCGGCTGCTGGGCCGCGCGCAGCAGGGCGTCAGCGAGTTCATTCCGCTGACCGGGCCGCACCTGGGCGGGAACCGGTTCTCGCCCGCCGTGGCGCAGCGGCTGGTAGGGTTCTTCGACCGGCTGGCCGCACTGCCGCTGCCGGAGGCGGGGTCGCAGGCCGGTGCCGAGCGTCCCTGAACACCCTCCAGGACAACCCCGCGCACACCCGGAGGCCCGCACTGAACGCGTGTGGCGGTGGGGTGGGTGCGGGTGGAAGTGTGTCTCGCTCTGCTATTGAACCGGGTGAATGTGAAAGACTTAACGTCAGTGAGCTTCATGCAGGAATTCCAGATCACTCAACCCCTGACCAACCGGTCCCCGCTGGCCGAACAACCCGGCGTGTACAGCGAATCGGCCGAATGGGACGGCCAGCCCGTGTTCGTCAAGACCCTGGCCGCCGACGACCCCGACTCGCAGGCCCGCTTCCAGCATGAGGGCCGCGTGGCCGCCAGTCTGCACCACCCGCTGGTCGTGTCTCCGCTGGCCATCACGCCCACGCAACTGATCTTTCCGTTCGTGACCGGCGGCACCCTGCGCGAACGCCTGGAACGCAGTCCACTGGGTGAGGAGGAAGCCACCGAGGTCGCCAGTGGCGTCCTGAGCGCCGTGGCGTACCTGCACGCCCGGGGCGTGACGCACCACGACCTGAAACCCGAGAACGTGATGCTGCTGGACGGCGAGCCCCGCTGGAACAACGTGCGGCTGATCGACTTCGGCATGAGCCACTCGCAGGCGCTGCCGCTGGACATTCACAGCGGCACCCGCATGGGCACCCCGCACTTCATGGCGCCCGAGCAGTTCCTGGGCGTGCGCGGCGACCCGCGCAGCGACCTGTACTCAGTGGGCGTGCTGCTGTTCGACTGCCTGGCCGGACACCCCCCATACGAGGACGCGCTCGGCTGGCTGGCCGGCATCCGCGACCGCCGCGCCGAACTGCCCGGCCCGGAACCCCTACACCCCCTGATGCGCTCGGCCCTGTCCCGCGACCGCGCCCAGCGCCCCCTGAGTGCCGCCGAGATGCAGCAGCATCTGTGCTCGGCGCGGCTGGAACTGGGCCTGCCGCCCCTGCCGGTCCCGGCGGCTCCCGCCGCGCTGGTCACGGCCCACCCGGTCACGGCCGACCTGATCATGGAACCGCCCGCGTGAGCCTGATCGCATTTACCGGCAATCACTTCCTGGCGGACGAGACCCTGCGCGACACCCTGCGCGCGCGCGGTCTGAACGCCCGCGACCTGCCCAGGCTGGCCGGGGACGACGTAACGCCCGACACCCTGAGCCCCCACCTGAGCCCCGGTCTGTTCGGTGACGGGGGCGTGATCGTGGACCTCGCCGGCGTGAAACCCGACAAGGCCCTGCTGGAACTGCTGGCCTCGGCTGCCGTCACGGTCGCCGTGCTGGATGAGAGCCCGCCAGCCACGCGCGTCAAGGTGTACGAGGCGCGCGGCGAGATTGTGCCCTCCCCCGCCCCCAGCCGACCCGGCGACGTGACCGCCTGGGTCGTGCAACGCTGCAAGAAAGCCAGGCTGAACCTCGACCGGGACGCCAGCGCCTACCTCGCCGAGGTGTTCGGCGCGGACCTCGCGGGCATCGCCGGGGAACTGAACAAACTCGCTCTGCTGGACGGCCCTTTCACCCGCGAGACCGTGCAGCGCGTCGTGGGCCGCGAACCGCCGGGCGACAGTTTCGCCATGCTGGGCGCCGCCACCGCCGGCCGCCCCGGCGAGGCCGTCACGCAACTGCGCCGCCTGCTGGCGTCCGGCGAGGACCCCTTCAAGATGATGGGAGCCGTCGTCTGGCAGTACAGCCTCGTGGCCCGCTGCGTCGCCCTGCAACAGCAGGACGGCCGCGTGACCGAAGCCGTCGCCGCGCAGAAACTCGGCGTGAAACCCTACCCCGCCAAGAAAGCCCTGGAAGTTGCCCGCCGCCTGAATGAAGCCAAGATCCGCACGCACCTGGAACGCATCCTGGCCGCCGACCTCGCCATGAAACGCGGCCTGGACGCCGGAGTGGCCCTGGAACGCCTGATCGTGCAACTGAGCGTCTGATCAGGTGGGTTGTAGGCAGCGGGTCGGTTGCTCGCTGCCTACAACCCGCTCCCCACTCAGCTGCTGAGGGCAGGCAAGACGGGTTCGAGTTCGTCCGGGTGGAAGCGTTGGTCGGTGGCGTGCGCGAGTTGCCGGGCGAGGCGGCGCAGGGGCAGGCGACTCAGGTCGATGCTGCTGGCGCCGCTGCGTTCGGGGTTGATGCGGCCGGTCAGGTCAATCAGGGTGTGGTACGGCTGAATCAGGCTAGTGGGGAGGGGACCGCCGGTCAGAACGATCAGGTCGGCGCGTTCCGCGAAGCTCTGGCAGGCGGGATCGCGGCGGCTGAGCGGGAAGGCGCGCAGGCCAGCCGGGAGGTCACGCACGGCGCGTTCGGCTTCCGGGAGGTTCTCGGCGGCGACGCCGATGTCGGTGAAGCCCAGGCGGGCCAGCGGGAGGGCCAGGGCGAGGTCGTGGGCGTCCGTGCCGACGAGCAGGGCGGCGGCTCCGCGCGTGGCGTACCCGCTGGCTTCCAGGGTGTCGGTCAGGGCGTCGCTGAGGGCGAAGGTGCCGTGCGGTTCGCCCGCGAACGAGATGGCGTCCACGCGGCCCACGCGGCGGGCGGTGGTGTCGGGCGTGACAGCGTCCAGCAGGTGGATCTGCTGGCTGTCGTGCACGAGCGCGCCCGTGAAGTGCAGGGCGCGGCAGGCATCCATGACGGCGCGGGTGTCGCCTACGGGGACGTTCACGGCGATCAGGCCGAGGTCACGCAGGGCGCGGGCGGCCGGGGCGGGGTAGCCGATCAGGGCGAGGGGCGTGTCGGACGCAGGCATTGACCCGCAGTCTAACGGCTGCGGGCCTTAGGGGTGGATGGTTGATGAACCGGGCGTCACTTCACTTCAGCCGTCCACCGTGACCCGTCAGGGATTGACCGCTCTGGCGGGACGGCGCAGGCTCAGCAGGGCTCCGAGGACGACGATCACGGCAGCCACCGCGACGCCCGTGACGACAGTGGCGGCGTCCGGCCGGGCGACGTACACGCCGTAGAAGGCCCACAGCAGCACGGCCGCGAAGGCGTAATCGTGGAAACGGACGAGGAAGAACACACCGATCACGGCAGCGATCACGACCAGCAGGGCGCTCCAGACGGGGGCGCTGATGCCCAGCGCGCCGCCCGTGACGCCCGCACTGACGAGGAACGCCGTGATGTTGGCGATGGTGGCGACACTGATCCACGCGAGGTAGAGGCTGGACGGCAATTGCAGGGTCCAGACTTCCGCGCCCTGGGGGCGCAGGTCACGCACCGTCAGGTACAGCCACACGAGACTGCCCAGCAGGGCCAGCATGACCGGAACGCTCAGCGCGAAGTTCAGGCTCTGGAAGGCCAGCAGCCACGCGCTGTTCAGCAGGTTGCCCAGCAGGAACGGCCAGAACAGCCGGTCGTACCGCGCGCCCCGCTGGGCGGGCAGGGCCTGATACACCGCGAAGGCCAGCAGGCCCAGGAAGATGGGGCCCCACACCGCGAACGTGAGGCCGGCGGGCGTGAAGGCGTTCGGGAGGGCGTCACTGACCTCCTTGTTCGAGTTGCCGAAGAGTGGAAGGGCGTTACTGAGGTAGTTCATCACGAGCGTGAGCAGCGTGACGAGCAGCAGAGTGACTTGCCTGGGAAGTCCGGTCATGCCTTCAGCCAAGAGTTTCCACAGGCGAGGGAATAGCGACCAGCACGAAGGCCCAGGAGGCAGGGGCTTGAAATTCCCCGGTCTCATGGGCCTTTATGCGAAGTGACTATGCCTCGCATCCCCAGCCTACCGCACAGCATCATCACCGCTCAGCTGAACCGGGTCACCAGCCTCAGTGGCCTCATCCCCTACAGCACCCTGTGTAAAAGTGCCATCTCCAAAGAGATGGCGCGGGACTCCTTCGCCTCCACGGAGGACTTCAAGCGTCGAGCCAGGAACGCGCCGGAGGGCGCGTTCCTGGCCATTGATTTCGTCATGGTGCCCCACGCCGGACGGACGATGGAAGGCGTGAACTACCACTACAGCGGTCAGGCCCAGACCCGTCTGGGCCATCAGTTCACCTCCGCGGCCCTGGTCAGGTTCGGTGAAGATCCAGTTCCGTTGCTGGAGCGCTTCAAGGTTTCCCAGGCCCTGCATACAGAGCGCTATCCTTACCGTACAGCGACTCAGGAAATGATCCACGTCGTCCAGGATTGCCTCGCGGCGGGCGTCCCCATGGCGGGTCTCCTCCTGGATGGGGAGTTCGGGCGGGACGCGGCTGTGACCTTCAGTCGCGAGCATCAGATTCCGGTATTGATCCGTGCCAAAGCCAATATGACCGTGCAGTTCGAGGGTGAGGGACTCACCCTCGGTGCGCTGAGTCGGCAGTTCCCTCCAGAACGCTGCCACCTGTACGCGGAGTTCGGGTGGCGTGTCCGTCGATTGTCGGTCACCCGTGAGGTCGGTGGGTTCGATGTCCTGATCGTGTGGCGCAAGGTGCACGGGGAGTGGACACGGTTTTTCCTGTTCAGCACGTTTGGTGGTGACGTCACGGTTCGCTCACTGCTGCGGGCCTGGAAGGCCCGCTGGGGAATTGAGGTGATTCACCGGTTCTTCAAGCAGAACCTGGGACTGGGACGCTGTCATTGCCGGACGATCCAGGCGCAGGAGAACTGGGTGTGGTGCGTGGTGGAGGCCTTTCACGCGGTGTTACGGGTGCGTAGGGAAGTACCGGGAATGACGTGGCGGGCCGCACAACGGCAGGCAGCTCAGAATGCCGAAAAGTACGTCCTGACCGGGATGGAGCAGGACGGCCCCCTGCTTGACGCCGCGTGACACGACATCAGCAGGGAAGTGGAAACTCTTGTTCAGCGTAAGAGGGGCTGCCCGGAGCGCGGTGTCAGAACGCTGACGGTTTCGTGAACGCCGGCCGCCACATGAAGGTCAGATCAACGAATTTCAGGAGCGGCTGCCCGCCCGGCGCGCGGCGACCGTCAGGAGTGCGGCGGCCAGCGGCACCAGCCCCCGTGTGCGGCGCGACAGCAGGCCGGCCCCCAGGGTGATGACGGCCGCATGCCGTGCCAGTTGTACCTCGGCGGCGCGCACGGGCCGGGAGGCGCGGTCGCAGGCACTCGTGACCTCCTCCGGGGCGGTCAGGGTGCGTGCCAGTGGCAGGACCGACGCGGCCAGCAGCGCCGACCCCCACGAGAACCCGGCAGGGCGGGCCAGCGTGGGCATCAGCGCCCCGGCCGCCGGGAGGATACTGTGCGACCCCGGCGTGAGGAGCGGCGCGGTCCCGACCAGCAGCGCTGCCGCCCGCTCACCCGACGCTCCGGCCAGCAGGGATTGCAGCAGCAGCCCCGCGTGGTCGGCGCTGGTGGCAGGCTCGCCGGTCGTGCCTGCGATCAGGCGCACGCCACTCAGGACCGCCAGTCCCGCCAGGGGGTTGCCCGCGCCGCCCAGCAGGGCCACGGCCGCCGCGACCGGCAGCGCCGCGTTGGCCGTGACCGGGTGGTCCGGATCCAGTTCCCGCGCGGTGGCCCAGGCCAGGAATGCCGCGCCCCCCACGCCCGCCGCCTGCGCCCAGGGCCGCCCGAACGCCAGGGCCAGCAGCGCCGCCCCGGCACTCCCGGCCGCCGCGACCCGGTTAGAGGGGTACGAGAAGTCCAGTGGACGCGCCAGCGCCGAGCCACGAACGAGGGGAGCAGCGGAACTTGACATGCCCGCACCCTACGCCGCGCGGCATGCACGGCCGCGTGACCGGCAAGGAACCGTGAACGGCCTGCCTTCCGTTCAGGTGGTGTAGTCGGCGTTGATGCTGACGTACTCGGCGCTCAGGTCGCAGCCCCAGGCCTCGCCGCGCGCGTCGCCGACGCCGAGGTCGATGGTGAAGACGACCTCTTCGGCTTTCATGCTGGCGCTGACCTGCGCGTCGTCGTACGGCAGCGGCTTGCCGCCGAAGACGGGGTGGCCCTGCACGCTGACGGTCAGGCGTTCGATGTCCGCCTGCGCGCCGCTGCGGCCGACGGCCATGATCACGCGGCCCCAGTTGGGGTCGTTGCCGTGCACGGCGCTTTTCAGCAGAGGGCTGACGCAGCAGGTGCGGGCGGCGGCCAGCGCCTCGGCTTCGGTGCGGGCGCCGCTGACCTGCACGGTCAGGAGTTTCGTGGCGCCCTCGCCGTCGGCGGCGATCTGGCGGGCCAGGTCGCGCATGACGCCTTCCAGGGCGGTCAGGAATTCGGTCAGGTCGGCGGGTCCGGCCTCGCCGTTGCACAGGACGACGGCCATGTCGTTGGTGCTGGTGTCACCGTCGACGGTGACGGCGTTGAAGGTGCGGTTCACGATGGCCGGGAACGCCTCACGCAGCGCCGTCTGGTCGATGGCCGCGTCGGTGAAGGCGAAGGCGAACATGGTGGCCATGTCCGGGTGGATCATGCCGCTGCCCTTGGCGGTCCCGACGATGCGCGCGCCGCTGCTCAGGGTGACGCTGGCGGTCTTGGGGTGCGTGTCGGTGGTCATGATCGCGGCGGCGAAGGGGTCGGCGGCGCTGTCCAGTTCGTCCGGCAGGTGCTCGATGCCGCTGAGGACCTTATCCATGGGCAGCAGGTGCCCGATGATGCCGGTGCTGGCGGTCAGGACGGCCTCCGGGTCCACGTTCAGGACGCTGCCCAGCGCGTCGGCCATGTCGGCGTTGTCGTTCGCGCCGCGCCGGCCGGTGGCGGCGTTCGCGTTGCCGGCGTTGACCAGCAGGGCGCGCACGGGGGCTCCGTGCGCGTACAGGTCGCGGTTGCGGGTGACGCAGGCGGCGGCGGTGGTGCTGCGCGTGCCCGCGAAGGCCCAGGTGCAGTCATGGGCGCTGGTCACGCCGCTCAGGTCGGTCTTGCCGCTGGGTTTGATACCGGCCGCCATGGCGGCGGCGGTGAAGCCGGTGGGGAACGTCAGGCCACTCATGCAGGGGAGTGTAGCGGGCGGCGGGCTGCCCCGGTTGGGGGCGGGTCTATACTCGGTGCAAATGAAGCTGAATTCCCTGGAATCGCGTGGGCGCGCGGATGTCGTGATCGTTGGGGCCGGGTCGGGCGGGTGCGTCGCGGCGCGGCGACTGCTGGACGCAGGGGCGCGGGTGCTGCTGCTGGAGGCGGGCGGGCCGGACACCAACCCCCTGATCCGCGCGCCGGGCGCGTTCCCGAAGCTGTTCCGCAGCGCCGTGGACTGGAACCTGACGACCGCGCCGCAGGAGCACGCGGGCGGCCGGGCATTCTACTGGCCGCGCGGGAAGGTGCTGGGTGGCAGCAGTGCCATCAACGCGACCATCTGGATTCGCGGTTCAAGGCGGGATTTCGACGGCTGGGGCGAAGGCTGGACCTGGGAGGACGTGCTGCCGGAGTTCCGGGCGCAGGAGTCGTTCCGGGGTGAGCCGTCGGCGGCGCGCGGCACGGACGGCCCGATGCCGGCCGGCGCGCGGGCAGGGTCGCACGCGCTGAGCGAGGCGTTCGTGCGGGCGGCGGCGCTGGGGCTGGGCGTGCCGCTGGTCAGCTCCTTCAACGACGGACAGCTGGAGGGCGCGGCCCTGCTGGAAAGCAACCACCGGCGCGGCGAACGCCACAGCGCGTTCCGGGCGTTCCTGAAACCCGTTCTGAACCACCCGAACCTGACGGTCCTGACCAGCGCGCACGTGCTGCGCGTCCTGTGGACAGGCAGCGGCGACACGCGGCGCGCGTCGGGCGTGCGGCTGCGGCATCAGGGGCGCACGCTGGACGCCCCGGCGGGCGCGGTCCTGCTCGCGGCGGGCGCGGTGCAGACTCCGCAATTGCTGATGCTCTCGGGCGTCGGGCCGCGCGCCGAACTGGACCGGCACGGCATCGAGACGCACGTGAACCTGCCCGGCGTGGGCGGCGGCCTGCAGGATCACCTGGCGGTACCGGTCATCACCCGCTCGCGGCTGACGTCACTGGACCGCGTGCCGCAGGCCGAGGCGCTGGCCCGGTACCTCTGGAACCGCAGCGGCCCGCTGAGCAGCAACGTGGCTGAGGCGAGTGCCTTCTCGCACGCCCGACCCGGCCTGGACCCGCACGCGGACGACCCGGACATCCAGTTTCATTTCGGCCCGGCATACTTCCGGAATCACGGGGACACGACCGAGCCCGGCGATCACTTCTCGGTCGGGCCGGTGCTGGTCGACCCGCACAGTCGCGGGCGCATCACGCTGGCGTCCGCCGATCCGCAGGCCGCGCCTGTCATCGACCCGGCGTACCTGTCGGACGAGCGGGACATGCAGAGCCTGATCGCGGGGGTGCGGCAGGCGCGCGAGGTGGCCTCCGCCTCTCCCCTGTCGGGCCTGCGCGGCGCCGAAGTCCTGCCCGGCGAGGGCGTGCGCACCGACGCGGGCCTGCGCCGCCACGTGCAGCAGGAGTGCGCCACGCTGTACCACCCGGTCGGGACGGCCGCGCTGGGCGACGGCGACGGGGCGGTGGTCAGCCGGACGCTGGCCGTGCACGGCACGCGGGGCCTGTGGGTCGGGGACGCCAGCGTCATGCCGCGCATCATTCACGCGAACACCAACTCCACGAGCATGATGATCGGCGGCCGCGCCGCCCAGTTCGTGCTGCTCGGGCTGCAACAAGCGTGACCGTTCCCGGCCGCCGCCGCGCCCCGGCTGACCCGCAGGTGACTCTCCCCGCACGATCCTCATGTTCAGTTCATGAGGTCCGGCAGGGGACCGCGTAGGGTGACAACGACATGAAGCCCCGCTCCCTGACCCTGACGCTCGCCGCCGGCCTGATCCTGACCGGCGCCGCAGCCGCCGTGCCCGTGAAGCTCGGCAACGTCCCCGTGACCGTCGAACCCAACGCGAAACTGCTGACCCTCAGCGCCGCCGGCATCCGCAGCGCCTTCCCCAGCGCCGCTGGCCGCCCCGACGCCGTGTTCATGACCGAGGACCGCAAGGTCAGCGTCGCCTTCGAGTGGCGCGCCAGCAAACTCGCCGCGAACGAGGTGTCCAAACTCGTCGAGCAGTTCCCCGGCGTGATCCGCGCGCAGGTGCCGAACGTCAAGAGCCTCAAGGCGAACCTCGTCACGCTCGGCGGCTCCCCCTGGGCGCAGTTCGTGTTCACCACCCCCAGCCAGGGCGACGAACTGCGCCGCGAACTGATGGTCACCAGCGTCGGCGGCCGCATGCTGGTCATGACCATCGCCGGGAACGTCAAGGACTACAGCCGCAACGAGGCGGTCGTGCGCAACCTCGCCAACAGCGTCCGCGTGAACTGACGCAGGCCTGACAGCAGGTGGGCGGCCCCGGTTCTGCACGGGGCCGCCCATCTCACCTATGCAGGGTGGAATGGTCCTTGAACACCATCCACCCGAGTCCGTCTCACATCGCGGCGGGAATCTCGATACCGATCAGGGCCAGGGTCTCCTCGAAGGCCACGCGCAGGCGGGCCACCAGGGCGAGGCGGGCTTCGCGCAGGCCCTCGGGGCTGGCCAGGACGTTCGTGGCGGGTTTGCCCTGCTTGTCCCTGGCGTTGTACCAGGCGTTGAAGGCGGTGGCGAGGTCCAGTGCGTACTGCGCTACCACGTGCGGGGAGTGCGCGCGGACGCTCTGCGCGACGACTTCCGGGAGTTTCGCGACCGTCTTGGCCAGCGCGAGGTCGATGTCGGGCAGGGCGTCCCAGGCGGCGCCGGTACCGTCGGTGGCGTACCCGGCCTCGGCACCCTTGCGCAGGATGTTCGCGGCGCGCACGGCGGCGTACTGCACGTAGGGGGCGGTGTCGCCGTTCAGGGCGAGGGCCTGCTCCCAGCGGAAGTCGATCTTGCGGGTGGGTTCGGCCTTCAGCATGGCGAAGCGGATGGCACCGGTGCCGATGCGGCGGGCGATCTCGGCGGCGTCCTCGCGGGCGGCGAGAGCCGGGTTGAGTTCCGTGAGGGCCGAAAGCGCGCGGGTCTGCGCCTCGTCCATGGCGGCGTCGGCGCTGACGGTCACACCCTTGCGGCCGCTGATGGTCTGCCCTTCGAGGGTCACGAAGGCGTACGACAGGTGGATGCTGCGCGCTTCCTTCTCGGTCTCACCGGCCACGCCCAGGGACGCCTTGACGATCTTCTGCGGGTGCTCCTGGCGGGAGTCGATCACGTTGATGACTTCCTGCGCGTGCCCGAAGCGGCCTTCCGCGTCGGGCTGGCCGTCGGGGGCGCTGGTCCAGATGGTGTTGCCTTCGGGGTCGGTGGTGAACGGCTTGAACTTCATGCCCTCGAACAGGCCGAACTTCCAGAACTGGTAGCCCACGTCCTTGGCGACGTACATGGCGGTGCCGTCCGTGCGGCGCAGCACCACGTTCGATTCCTCCAGGTTGGGCATGAAGGCCGAGACGTCCATCACGAACGCCCCGGCGAACTTGCCCTCGGTGGGGTGACTGGTGTACGGGCTGCCTTCCAGGATGTTCAGGCCGTGCCCGAGGAAGCCGCTGCCGACCACGTCGGACTCCCAGGCCAGCAGGTCGTAGCGGGCGCCCAGGCGGAAGCAGGTCTGAAGGTGCGCGTGCACGATCTTCTCGACCTCTCCGCGCAGCTCACCGGCTTCCAGGCGGTGCATGATCGCCGTGATTCCGGCCTCCAGTTCGGCCTTGGCGGGGTCGGCGTTCAGGCGCACGTAGCCTTCGCCCATCCAGTGGTCGTACTTCTGAAGGCCGTCCCAGGTCAGGCCGTAGTGCGCGGCGGCGAACAGGCTCTCGGCCGCCTGACGGCCGGTGTCGTCGATGTAGTTCTGCACCTCGACCGTGTGCCCGGCCGCACGGAAGATGCGGGCCATGGAGTCGCCCAGCACCACGTTGCGCAGGTGCCCCACGTGCAGTTCCTTGTTCGGGTTGACGCTGGTGTGCTCGATCACGACCTTGCCGCCCAGGGCGGGCATAGCGAAGGGCTGCTCGACCACGCCGCGCACGAACGCGGCCACGTCCACGAAGAAGTTCAGGAACGGCCCGGCGGCCTCCACGCGGCTGATGCCCTGGGGCAGCACGACTGCCTGGGCAAGCTGCTGCGCGACCTGCACGGGATTCCCGCCGAGCGTCTTGGCGATCTGGAACGCAGCGGGCGTGCCGTAATCGCCGGGTTTGGTGGCCGGGGTTTCCTGAATTGCCACGTCGAGCGGCGCGCCGAGCCCGGCCGCCGCCGTCTCGACCGCCTGTTTGAGTTGAGCCTTGAGGTCCATAACCTGGGAGTTTACCAGCGGGCGGCCCCGGTGCGGGTCCGCCCGGGCCGCTCCTGCCCCGTGTCATACGGATTCCGTCTGTTTCGTTGACAACCCGGAACATCACCGGGTGGTCAACTCCACGCCCGGAACCCGCTCCGCTCCTACTCGCTCCGCTCGGATTGAACGGCTTTGTAAGCCATTCAATCGGAGTCCGCATCAGAACACGCGCGGGTTGGGCGGGTCGTTCAGGGTCATGCCGTCCGGGGCTTCGTCGGCCCAGACGGTCATGCTGGTCAGGCGGGCGTTCCCGAAGGTGGTGGTGAAGGCCACGTCCGAGGCGTCACGGCCCTGCGCGATGATGATGCGCCCGGCGCGGGGGCGGTTGTGGCGGGCGTCGAAGGTGCGCCACTGCCCGTCGATGAACGCCTCGAACCACGCGTGGAAGTCCATGGGGACCGGGTCGGGCTTGATGTCGATGTCGGGCAGGTACCCGCACACATACCGGGCGGGAATGTTCAGGGCGCGGCAGTACGCGACGCCCATGTGCGCGAAGTCCCGGCACACGGCCCGGCCACTGTCGAGCGCCTGACTGGCGGTGGTGCTGCTGGTGCTGCCGGCCCCGTACCGGCAACTGGCGTACAGGAATTCGCTGATGGCCTGCACGGTGGCCCACCCGCCCTGAATGTTCCCGAAGCGGGTCCAGGCGTCGTTGCTGATCAGGTCGCTGTCCACGTAGCGGCTGGGCAGCAGGTACGCGATGGTCTCGTCCGGCAGGGCTTCCACGGGGGTTTTCGGCAGGTCCGGCAGGATGGGGTCGGGGTTGCGGGTGATCTCGGCGATCAGGTCGTGCCCCAGCGTGAACGTGCCGGCGGGGGCCAGGGCGCGCCAGATGGTGTTGCCGTGCTGGTCCGTGAAGGTGTGAATGCCCTGCGCCTCGCCCAGTGCCTGCTGCTGCACGATGCGCTGGCGGGTGCCGGTGGGGTGCAAGCGGTCGGCGGGCTGCACGACGAACAGCATGGGCGTGGGGAACGGTACGTCGAAGGTCAGGCGGAAGCCCGCGCGAATCCGGACGGGGTTCAGGAACTCGGGCTGTGATTCCGGGAGGGTCGCGCGTGTGGGCTCGGACATGCGCTCCAGTGTGGGGCCTGAACGGCTGCGTGTGGGTGTGAACGCCAGACGAGCGGAAGTTCATGTTGCCCGGCTGGTCCGGGAAGGCAGATGCTCTAGGGTGGGCGGCATGAACCGACTGGCCCAGGAAAGCAGTCCGTACCTCGCGCAGCACGCCGACAACCCGGTGGACTGGTGGCCGTGGGGCCAGGAGGCGTTCGCGGAGGCGGCGCGGCGCGGCGTGCCGGTGCTGCTGTCCGTGGGGTACTCGACGTGCCACTGGTGTCACGTGATGGCGCACGAGAGTTTTGAGGACGAGGCGACGGCGGCGTTCATGAACCGGCACTTCGTGAACGTGAAGGTGGACCGTGAGGAGCGCCCGGACGTGGACGCGGTGTACATGGCGGCCACGCAGGCCATGACCGGACAGGGCGGCTGGCCCATGACGGTGTTCCTGACGGACGCGGGCGAGCCGTTCTACGCCGGGACGTACTTCCCGCCGCAGGACGGGCACGGCCTGCCGAGTTTCATGCGGGTCATGGGCAGCGTGGAGCGCGCGTGGCGTGAGGAGCGAGACAAACTGCTGGGGAACGCGCAGGCGCTGACCGAGCACGTGCGCGAGGCCGCCCAGCCCCGCCCGTCCGTGGGGTCGTTCGGGCCGGAGTTGCTGGAGCGGGGCGTGGAGAACCTGCGCCGCGCGTTCGACGCGGACCGTGGGGGCTTCGGCGGGGCGCCGAAATTCCCGGCCCCGACCACCCTGGATTTCCTGCTGACCCGCGCGGACGGGCGGCACATGGCGCTGCACACGCTGCGGCGCATGCTGGCGGGCGGCCTGCACGACCAGCTAGGCGGCGGCTTTCACCGCTACAGCGTGGACGATGCGTGGCGGGTGCCGCACTTCGAGAAGATGCTGTACGACAACGCGCAGCTCACACGGACCCTGCTGCGCGCCTATCAGGTCAGCGGTGACGGGGCGTTCGCGCAGGCGGCGCGGGCCGCGCTGGAGTACCTGCGCCGCGAGATGCTCTCCCCGGACGGCGGCTTCTACAGCGCGCAGGACGCCGACACGCACACCGAGCACGGCGGCGTGGAGGGCCTGACGTTCACCTGGACGTCCGCCGAGGTGCAGGCCGCGCTGGCGGCTGGCGGGCCGGGCCACGAGGAGGATGCGGCGCTGATCGCGCGGCACCTGGGCATCACGGACCCCGGTAACTTCGAGGACCCTCACCAGCGCTCGTACGGGCGGCGCAGCGTACCGTTCGTGGCTGCGCCCGTGCCGGATCTGGCAGCCGAACTGGGCCAGCCAGAAGCGGACGTGCAGGCCCGCCTGGACGGCCTGAAAGCCCGCCTGCTGACGGCGCGGCAGGCGCGGACGCAGCCCGGCACGGACGACAAGGTCCTGACCTCCTGGAACGGGCTGGCGCTGGCGGCCTTCGCGGACGCGGCGCGCATCCTGCGCGAACCTACGTACCTGGAGGTCGCGCACCGCAACGCCGATTTCGTGCGCGCGCACCTGCGCCAGCCGGACGGCACGCTGCGGCACGTCTGGAGCGGCGCCCAGGCGCGGGTGGACGGCCTGCTGGAGGATCACGCGCTGTACGCGCTGGGACTGATCGCGCTGTTCCAGGCAGGCGGTGACCCCGCCGACCTGCACTGGGCGCGCGAGCTGTGGCAGATCACGCAGCGGGACTTCTGGAACGACGAGGCGGGCGTGTTCATGGCGTCCGGCGGGCGGGCCGAGGCGCTACTGACCCGGCAGGCGCAAGGCTTCGACAGCGCCGTGATCAGCGACAACGCCGCCGGGGCGCTGCTGGCCCTGTGGATGGACCGCTACTTCGCCCTGCCCGGGGCCGAGGACACGGCCCGGCGCACCGTGCAGAGCTTCCGTGACGACATGCTGGCCGCCACCGGGGGCTTCGGGGGACTGTGGCAGGCCGCCGCGTTCCTGCACGCCCCGCACACCGAGGTCGCCATCATCGGCACGCCCGGGGAACGCGCGCCGCTGGAGGCGGTCGCGGCCCGTCACGCGCTGCCGTTCACGGCGCTGGCCTTCACGGAGGCGGGCGGTGACCTGCCCGTGCTGGAGGCCCGGCCCGGCGGCGGCCTGGGCTTCGTGTGCGTGAACCGCACCTGCGACCTGCCCACCCGGGACGCGGCCGCGTTCGACGCGCAACTGGCCCGCCTGAACAGCTGACCGCAGAGGGAAACAGCAGGAGGGAGGCCCCGACAACTGAAGTCCGGGGCCTCCCTCCTGCTGGTGTTCGCCGTTACTGCGGGCGGAGTTCCTGCACGCCGCCGGGCGCGGCGACAAACGCTATCTGCGCCATGCCCAGGAACAGGCCGGTGTCGATCACGCCGAGGGTGCCTTTCAGCTGCCGTTCCAGCGCGTGGATGTCGTGACCTTCGGGAATCTGCGCGTCGAAGATCAGGTTGCCGTTGTCGGTGACGTAGGGTTGCGCGCCGTTCTGGCGCAGGCGACCGGCGCTCAGCACGGCGCGCAGGCGTTCGATGGTGCTCAGGAACCCGAAGCGGGCGATCTCGATGGGCAGCGGGGCTTTCTCGCCGATGCGGGTCACGACCTTGGTGTGGTCGGCGATGATCACCAGTTGCCGGGCCTGCACCTCGGTGAGTTTCTCGCGCAGCAGCGCGCCGCCCAGGCCCTTGATCAGGTTCAGGGCCGGGTCGATCTCATCGGCGCCGTCGATGGCGATGTCCAGCGGGCGCGGGTCGAGCGGTTCGACGGGAATGCCGACCTGCCGGGCCAGCACGTCACTGGCCTCGCTGGTGGCGACGCCGGTTATGCCGCTCAGTTCACCGGCGGCCAGTCGGCGGCCGATCTCCTCGATGGCGTACTTGGCGGTGCTGCCAGTGCCCAGGCCCACGCGCATGCCGCTGCCGACCAGGGCGACGGCGCGAATGGCAGCTTCCTTTTTCAGACCTTCCAGGTCGGCGCTCACGCGGTTTCCTGGGCGCGGTGTTTCTCGATGGCGGCGGCCACGTGGTCGGCGTGCCCGTCGACTTTCACGGCCAGCCAGGATTTCACCAGGGTACCGTCCGGGGCGATCAGGAACGTCTGGCGTTTGATGCCCTCGGTGACCTTGCCGTACATGTTCTTGGTGCCGTACGACCCGACCTGGCGCAGGAAGGCCGCGCCGTCGTCGCTCAGGAGCGGGAAGGGCAGCGAGTACTTCTCGGCGAAGCTGGCGTGGCTGCCGGCGTCGTCAGCGCTGACGCCCAGGATGGCGGCCCCCAGGACCTTCAGGGCGGCGTTGTCGCGGAAGTCGCAGGCTTCTTTCGTGCAGCCGGGCGTGTCGTCCTTGGGGTACACGTACAGCACCACGTACTTCCCGGCGTAGTCAGTCAGGGCGTGCGTGTGGCCCTGGGCGTCGGGCAGGGCGAAGGCGGGGAACGGCTGGCCGGCCTGCGGCGGGGTGGGTTGGTCGGTCATGACCTTCCCAGGGTAGCGTGCGCGGCCCCGCAGCGGGCAACCAGCGCCGGACGTTCAATCTTCTTACCCTTGTCTGCGTATGCTGGGGGGGTGAAGCTTGCGCCGTACATTGACCATACCCTGCTTAAACCCACCGCCACCGCTGGCGATATTCAGAAACTGTGCGCCGAGGCCCGTGAGCATTCGTTCTACGCCGTATGCATCAACCCGGTGTTCATCCCGCTGGCGAAAGCCGAACTGGAAGGCAGCGGCGTGAAGATCGCGACCGTGTGCGGGTTCCCGCTGGGAGCCGTCAGCCCGGACCAGAAGGCCGTGGAGGCCCGCCTGAGCGTCGAGGCCGGCGCGGACGAGGTGGACATGGTGATTCATATCGGCGCGGCGCTGGCGAACGACTGGGACGCCGTGCAGGCCGACGTGCGCGCGGTGCGCCGCGCCATTCCGGACTCGGTGCTGAAGGTGATCATCGAGACCTGCTACCTGAATGAGGACCAGAAGCGCGGCGCGACCGAGGCGGCCGTGCTGGGCGGCGCGGACTTCGTGAAGACCAGCACGGGCTTCGGCACGGGCGGCGCGACCCTGGACGACGTTCGCCTGATGGCGCAGGTCATCGCGGGACGCGCGCAGATCAAGGCGGCGGGTGGCGTGCGCAGCGCCCAGGACGCGCTGGACATGATCGAGGCCGGGGCCACGCGCCTGGGCACGTCGGGCGGCGTGGCGCTGGTGGCGGGCGAGCAAAGCGGCGAGGGGTACTAATGACGGGCGTTTCAGGCGGCGCGGACCTCACCGCGCCGCGGGTGGTGCTGGCGTCCGGCAGTCCCCGGCGGCGTGAGCTGCTGGGCGGGCTGGGCGTGACCTTCGAGGTGATCGTCAGCGGCGAGGACGAGGACAGCACCCAGACGGACCCGCACGCGCTGGCAGCGGAGCTGGCGCTGCTCAAGGGCCGCTCGGTGGCGCGCGCGCACCCGGACGCCGTGGTCCTCGCGGCGGATACGGTGGTCGCGGTGGGCGCGGCGCTGCTGGCCAAGCCGGCCACGGCCGCCGAGAACGAGGCGTTCCTGCGGGAACTGTCGGGCCGCACGCATGACGTGTACACCGGCGTGGCAGCCCTGCACGGCGCGGCCGAATCGGTCGAGGTGGCCCGCACCCGCGTGACCTTCCGCACGCTGGACGACGCGGAAATCGCGCATTACGCCGCGACGGGCGAGGGGCTGGACAAGGCCGGCGGGTACGGCATCCAGGGCCTGGGGATGGCGCTGGTCGAGCGTCTGGACGGCGAGTACTCGAACGTGGTGGGCTTTCCGCTGTCGGTCGTGATCCGCCTGCTGCGCGGGGCGGGCGTGCCCGTGTGGGGCAGCCTGCGCGGCGCCGCGCCGCCCGTGGAGGTCGCCGGGGCGTGAGCGAGGGCCGTAAACTCCTGCTGGTCACGCTGGGCCTGCTATTTCTCAGCATGGTCACCACCCGGTTTCAGGTGGTGGCGCCGTCGGCCCTGCGGGGAGGTACGGCTCCCATCACGCGGGCGTCGGTCGTGGTGGCCGACAACATCCGCCGGGCATACGTGACGCTGGTCGATGAACGGGACCTGTCGCGCGAGGTCGGAAAGCTGGGCAAGCAGAACGACGTGCTGCGCCAGCAGAACGAACTGTTGCAGCGCGAGGTCTCACGACTCAAGCAGGTGATGAACATCACGACCACGCAGGCTCCGAACGCACTGGGGATCGCGCAGGTGATCGCCGTGGATCCCAGCCCCCTGCTGGCGCGGCTGGACCTGAACATCGGGTCGCAGGACGGTGTGCGGCTGCGTATGCCGGTCACCGTTCCCGCCGGACTGGTCGGGCAGATCACGGACGTGTCGGATCACCGCTCGACGGTCGTGGCACTGGTGGACCCGGAAAGCAGCGTGGGCGTCACGCTCCAGGGCAACAAGGGTGGGCGCGGGCTGGCGCGCGGCGTGCCGCCGGACCGGCTGCGCGCCGAATTCTCGCGCAGCGTGCCCATCAAGGTCGGGGACGTGCTGGTCACGAACAGTCTGGGCGGCGTCTTCCCGGTCGGGATCCGGGTGGGCACGGTCGAGAAGGTGCTGCCGCTCGGCCCGAACGACATCAGCCGGACCGTCATCGTGAAACCCAGCGTGGACGTGGGCGTGGTCGAGGACGTCACGCTGCTGGAGGGCCTGTGATACGGATTCCGTCTGTTTCGTTCACAACCCGCCCATGCACCGGGTTGCCAACTCCACGCCCGGAACCCGCCCTGCTCCCACTCGCGTCCGCTCGAACTGAACGGTTATTACAAACCATTCAGTCGGAGTCCATATGAGAAACGCCTACCCTGTCCCGCGCGGTCCGCTGCGCTGGGTCAAACTGCTTGTGTACGCCGCGCTGCTGATCGCCGCGCAGGGCGTGCTGTCGCGCCTGTCGGACGCCGCCGGGATTCCTGCGCCGGACCTGTTCCTGCTGACGGGCGCGGCGCTGGTGTGGCGGCTGCCGCCCGCCTGGGCCCTGGCCGCCGCGTACGGCGTGGGGCTGGGTCAGGACCTGCTGGGCAGCGGCACGTTGGGCCTGCACGCGGCGGGCGTCATGGGCGGCGCGCTGCTGGCGCTGCTGGTACGGCGCTACGTGGCCGATAGCGGGCTGTTCCAGTCGCTGCTGACGGTCCTGCTGGCCGTGACCGGCGAGTGGCTGGCCTTCCTGCTCCTGAACTACTGGCTGCGCGCGGACCTGATCACGGTGGAGCTCCTCCGCACGACCGTGCCGCTGCTGCTGGCGGGCACGCTGGTCGTCTTCCCGCTGTGGGACCGGCTGGTGTCGTGGACCTTCGGTTCGCGCAGCGGTCCCGAGGAGCAGCTCGCGTGAGCCGCGCCGGGGAAGCCCTGGACCGCCGGGTCCGCAGTCGCCGCCGGGCGGCCGCGAAGGCCCGCACGCGGCGCGCGTCGCAGGAAGGAGCGGCGCGGGTCAAGTGGACGGCCCTGACCTTCAGCCTGGGCCTCCTGGCCCTGGGCGGCCGGCTGTACCAGTTGCAGATCGTGCAGCACGACCAGTTCGCGGTGCGTTCGGCCAGCAACTACCAGCGGGACGAGGTGGTGCCCGCCCTGCGCGGCGAGATCCGCACCCGCGACGGCGTGCTGCTGGCCACCAACCGGCTGGCCGTGGACCTCGTGTACACGGGCCGCCGCAACCCCAGCGATCCCGAGCAGGCGATTCCGTCGTGGGACAAGATCGTGTACCTGGCGGGCATCAAACCCGAGGCGCTCAGTGGCGGGCAGCCACGCGAACCGGACCGGCAACGCGAGGCGGAAACGGTCCTGGCGCGCAACATTCCCCAGGAGAAACTCTCGGCGCTATACGAGTACACGGTGCTGGTCCCCAGCCTGGAACTGCGCGAACGGGTCGAGCGGGTGTACCCGGAAGGCAAGATGGCCGGGCACCTGCTGGGCTACGTGCAGGAAGCCACACAGAAGCAGATCGAGGAGGAAGGCTACACGCTGGGCGACCTGGTGGGCCGCAGCGGACTGGAGTACAGCCTTCAGGAGACCCTGCAGGGCAAGAACGGCCTGAAACGCCGCGAGGTCACGGCGGGCGGAAAACCGCAGACCGAGCGGATCATCACGCCCGGCAAGAAGGGGCAGGACGTGGCGCTGACCATCGACTCGACCCTTCAGCGGACCGCCGAGCGGGCGCTGCGGGAGGGCCTGAGCGACGTGAACGCGGGCCGCGCGAAGTACGGCAAGCCCGCCGAGCCTTACACGCGCGGCGCGGTGATCGCCATTGACCCGCGCACCAACGAGATCCTGGCGATGGCCAGCAGTCCGGCGTACGACCCGAACTGGTTCTCGCGGGTGCCCAGCCCGGACCCGGTCGCCAAGAACTGGGCCATCGACCCGAACCGCCCCCTGGCGGAACTGGACGCCGTGACCACCAACCGCGTGGTGCAGGCGTACAACCCGGGCAGCGTGTTCAAGATCGCCACGACCCTGATGTACGTGGAGAAGTGGGGCAATTTCACGATGAACTGCGCGCCCTCGTACTACTTCGGGCGGGCGCGGTTCAACAACTGGGCGCACTACAGCCTGGGCCCGGTGGATGGCCGCAAGGCCGTGGCGTTCTCGTGCAACCCGTGGTACTACGATTCGGCGGCGCGAGCCGGTCCGGAGGCGTACTCGCGGCAGCTCAAGTCCCGCCTGACGGAACTGGGGTACAACAGCGAGACCGGCGTGGAACTGGTCGGCGAGAAGACCGGCCTGCTGCTCGACGTGGATGATTACACCAGTCCCGAAGCTCCGTGGTACCCGGGGTTCGGCCTGAACATGAGCATCGGTCAGGGGGACGTGCTGGTCACGCCCGCGCAGGTCATCTCGGTGATGTCCACCATCGTGAACGGCGGGCAGAAACGCCCCCTGACGGCCCTGAAAGCGGTCGGCGGGGTACCGGTTCCCCGCAAACCGGCCGTCAACGTGGTCCGCAACGGCAACACCGACGTGTTCGACTTGGTGAAGGAAGGCATGTCCTGGACGACCAGCATTCCCACCGGCACGTCCCGGCACGAGGTCGGCCCGCTGCTGTTCCCCGTACGGACCGGCGGGAAGACCGGCACGGCCGAGAACGGCCTGAGCCGCCGGGGCGGGTACGCGTACACCCACGCGTGGTACGAGGGGTACGGGCCGCTGTCCAGCCCGAACTTCGCGGTCGTGGCGTTCTTCCAGAACGGCGGCGAGGGCTCCGGCCCGGCCCTGAAAGCCGTGAAGAAGATGTTCGCCGCGCGCTGGTGCGTGACCCTGAACGAACAGGGCAGCGCCCTGCCCCTGAACACCCAGCAGCCCTGCACGGGCGAACTCGACCAGATGCATCAGGTGTACAAGATCCGGGCGCAGCGGGCCTCGGCGGCCGGGGCGGCCAGCGGCACCCAGCAGCCCTGAATGGCCACCCCATGCAGGCAGAGGCCGGAGCATTCGCCCCGGCCTCTCTATGTATTGAAGTCTGTTGAGGTCTGTCGATCTTCACGCGGCGGGCGCGGGGCCCGGTCTACTCGACGCGGGTTTCGACGATGATCTCGCTGTTCAGGGTCGCGGCGACCGAGCAGTACTTCTCGTGGCTGAGGTGCGCGGCCTTCCCGAGCGCCTCGCCGGTCACGCCTTCCCCGCTGGCGATGTGGCGCACCGTGATGTGCGTGTAGCGTTTCGGGTCGGTGTCGGCCCGCTCGCCCTCGACCTCGATGCGGTAGGTGGCCAGGGGCGTGCGGCGTTTTTTCATGATCTCGACCACGTCGTAGGCGGTGCAGGTGGCCAGCGCGCCCAGCAGGGCTTCCATGGGCGACACGCCCACCTTGGTGGGGCTGTTGTCGATCAGTAGCTGGTGCCCGCTCTCGCTGACGCCCAGGTAGCGTTGCTCGCCGAGCCACGTGACATTCAGGGTCTTTTTCATGCGCGCAGGCTACCGTGCGCCCCGCGTGAAGATGGTGTCTCTGTCCAACCTGCCCGCACGGCACCCACCCGCACGGCGGAGCGGCCATCAGGTGCGCCGTCACCGGTCCTGATGGCCTGCTCCGGGGTTCGTCTCATACGGACTCCGTCTGTTCTGCTCCTCCTCTGCGGGGCAGCTCTACGAGTCGCGTCTGCTCGGACCCAGCGGCTTTGCAGGCCATTCAATCGGGGTCCGTCTCAGCCGTCCGTTTCTGCCGGGTCCGTCTCGTCCAGGCCGTCTTCCTCGTCGGGCAGCGGCAGGCGCACGCGGAAGGTCGCGCCGCCGCCGGGCGTGTCGACCACGTCGATGGTGCCGCCGTGCGCGGTCACGACCTGCTGCGCGATGGTCAGGCCCAGTCCGGCGGACCCGGCTTCCTTGCCACGGTAGAACTTGTCGAAGATGCGGGGTTTCACGGCGTCCGGCACGCCGGGGCCGTGGTCGACCACGCGGACTTCCAGTTCGCCGGGGCGGGGCACGATCTCCAGCGAGACCTTGTCGGGGCCGCCGGTCACGCGGATGGCGTTCGTGACGAGGTTGATGAACACCTGGTTCAGGCGGCCGGGGTCGCCGACGATCTCGTACGCGCCGTCCGGGGCTTTCACGCCGTAGTCGCGGCCCACCTGCCGCAGCAGTTGGCCGAGGTTCATGAAGTGCATCTCGATGCTCTGCACCAGTTCCCCGCGTGAGAGTTGCAGCAGGTCGTTCACGAGGCGGGTCATGTTCTCCGCGACGCGCTGCGCGTCGAGCAGGGTCTGGCTGCCGCCGGCCTCGCGTTCGGCGCGGCGCAGGTAGCCGTGCAGGGCGGTCAGGGGGGTGCGCAGTTCGTGGCTGGTTTCGGCCAGGAAGGTCTTCTGGAGGTTCAGGGCCTCTTCAAGCTGCTTGGCCTGGATTTCCAGGCGCTGGCTCTGGCGCTCGGCGGTGTTGCGCAGGCGCTCGACCTCTTCCAGGCGGGCCTGGAGTGAGCCGTTGAGCTGACGGATCTCCCGTTCGGCACGTTCGCGGCGGATGCGGCTCTCGACCTCGGCGATGGCGCGGCGGATGCTGGGGGCCAGCCGTTCCAGGCGCTGCTTGAGGATGTAGTCGGTGACGCCCTCGCGCAGGGTGTCCACGGCGGTTTCCTCACCCATGGCGCCGGTCACGATGATGAACGGCACCTTGGGGAGGCGGGTGTGCGCGGCGCGGTACGCGCTGAGGCCGTCGTAGCTGGGCAGCGCGAAGTCACTGAGGATCAGGTGGGGCGGGGTGTTCAGGGCCTCCAGGAAGCCCTGCTCGTCTTCCACGCGGGTGATCTCGACCGGCCAGGGCAGGTCGGTGTCGATGTGCATGGTGACCAGTTCGTGGTCCAGTTCGCTGTCTTCGAGGTGCAGGATGCGAAGCGCCTCGCCGTGCTCCGGGACGCTCTGGCCGGGGTCGGTATACGTGCCGGGGGCCGGGTTCACGGGGGCGGCACTGGTGGGCTGGGGGGGTTGACTGCTGGAATCCGTGGTGTTCACGCTTCCTCCGGGTGTATGGGGAGCGTGACGGTGAAGGTCGCGCCTTCGCCTGGGACGGCGTCCGCGCTGACCTGACCGCCGTGACGGTTGACGATTCTTCGCACGTTGGCGAGGCCTATGCCGATGCCTTCGAATTCATCGGCGCGGTGGAGACGTTGGAACACACCGAACAGTTTATCCACGTAACGCGGGTCGAACCCGACGCCGTTGTCCCGCACCGAGACGGTCACGAACTCCGGGGCGGTCTGGGCGGTGATCCACACGCTGGCTTCCGGCCGGCCGCGCGAGTACTTGATGGCGTTACTCAGCAGGTTCGTGAACACCAGTTCCAGCAGGTTCTGATCGGCGGGCACGGTGGGCAGGTCGCCGGGCAGGTGCAGGGTGACGTGGCGTCCGGCGCGGTCGGGTTCCAGGACCGTCCAGGCCGAGTCGATCAGGGTGCTGAGGTTCACGGGCACACGCCGCAGTTCCTGGCGGCCCATGCGGGAGAACGCCAGCAGGTCGTCGATCAGTTGACTCATGCGCCCGGCGGAGTCCGTGATGACTTTCAGGTACCGTTGGCCCTTGGGGCTGAGGCCGTCGCCAGTTTCCTTGACCAGCAGGTCCCCGAAGCCCACGATGTGCCGCAGGGGCGTGCGCAGGTCGTGACTGACGCTGTAACTGAACGCTTCGAGTTCCCGGTTGGCGGCTTCGAGTTCCAGGGTGCGGCGCTGCACGCGTTCCTCGAGGGACTGGTTGAGCTGGTGCAGGTCGGCCTGCGCGGCGTTCACGCGTTCCTGAAGCAGGTCGTTGCTCAGCGCGGACGTGAAGCGCTGCGCGAGGTCCTGCGCGAGGTCCTGATCGCGGTTGGTCAGCGCCTGCCGGTACAGCAGGCCCAGCACGCCCACGAGCGCCCCGTCCCGCCCGATCAGCGGGTAGAACAGCGCGCCCGTGGCGTTCACGCGGTGCAGGGCCGGGTCGGCGCCGATAAACACCGGGTCCTCGGTCTCCAGGATGCGTTCGATGGCCTGCCCGGCCACGACCTGAAAGGCCGCCGCGTGCCACGTGGCGGAGGGACTGGAGGTAGCCAGCAGCGTGGTCGGGTGGACGCTCCAGAGGGCGGCGCTGTCCGCGAAGCGGCTGGACAGGCGGGCCAGCGCGGCGCGGTAGCGGTCGTGGCGCAGCGGGGCGGCGTTCACGCTGCGGACGTTCAGCTGTTCGGTCACGTCGGCCAGCAGGCGCGCGGCGTTCTCGGCGTACACGGAGTCGTCCACGTCCGTGCTGGTGCCGACCCATTCGATCACGCGGCCCGTGGTGTCCCGCACCGGCAGGCCGCGCGTGACGAAGGTGCGGTACTGCCCGTCGTGGCGCAGCAGGCGGTGCTCGGCCTCGAAGGGGCGGGTGAGGCGCAGTGCGTCCGCCCAGCGGCGCGAGTAGTCGGCGCGGTCTTCGGGGTGCAGCAGGCCCAGGAAGCCCGACCCGCTGCGGGACACGCCCACGAATTCGCTCCAGCGGCGGTTGAAGTACACGGGCGTGCCGATCGGGTCGGTCAGCCACACGATCTGCGGCATGCCCTCGATCACGCCCCGGTACCGCTGCTCGTTGCGCTGCGCGAGGCGTTCGGCGGTCACGCGGTCGTGAATGTCGGTGGCGCTGGTCACCCACTCGCTGACCTGCCCGCGTTCGTCGAGGACCGGCACGATCTTCAGGACCGCCCAGCGCGGCCCGCCCGGCAGTTGCAATTGCACCTCGCACTGCGCGCCCTCGCCGCTCTGCTCGGCTTCGCGGGTCATCTGGCTGTAAGCGGCGCGTCCGGCGGCGTCCAGGTGGGCGTGCAGGCCCTGCGGTCCCAGCCGGGCGCTGAACTGCCCGTTGGTGAAGGTCACCTGTCCGTCGGGGTGGCTGACGCTGATCATGTGCGGAATGGCGTCCAAGGTGCCGCGTGAGCGGCGTTCGCCGGCCAGCAGCGCGCGTTCGGACTGCACGCGGTCCGTGACGTCGCGGATGGTTTCGAGCAGGCCCAGCAGCGCGCCGTCAGGGCTGCGGACCTCGCCGCGCTGCATTTCGCCCTGGAAGTGGCTGCCGTCCTGCCGTTCGAAGGTGGTGGTGAGTGCGTGGAAGGCCGAGCGGTTGTCCAGGCGGCGGTCACTGTGAATGACGCCCAGCAGGTGCCCGTTCAGGGCGTCCGGCGCGGCGCGGAACTGCTCGCTCAGGGCGCGGTTGACCATGCGGATGCGGCCACCCCTGTCGGTGAAAGCGGCGGCGTCCTGCATGGACTGGAAGATCGCCTCGAATTCCGCGCGGGCCTGTTCCTGGCGGGTGCGGGCCTGCGCGAGCGACACGTTCAGGTTCTCGGCGCGGGTGCGGGCGTCCACCTGCGCCTTGACCAGCAGGAAGGCCACGCCGGCGGTGCCCAGGCCGACCAGCACGATCAGCAGCGGAATGGTCGAGGCGAAGTCCCGGCTGAAGTCGGCGCTGGCCCCGTGGATCAGTGTCCACTGCTGCCCGGCCAGCGAGAAGGTCGAGGTGTACCGGAAGGGCAGGCCGCTCAGGTCCGGCGGGGTCGCCTGGAGGGCCTGACCGTCGAGCAGTGCGCGGGTCAGGAGCGGTTCGCCACTCTGTAGCGGTGAGAGGTCCTGCAAGAAGGCGTCGGCGCGCACGGCGAGGTACAGGTACCCGCGCAGGGTCTGCCGGCTGTCCGGGTCGTTCCAGAGGGGCATCATCATCAGGAAGCCGCTCAGGGGCTGGCCGGCCTCGTCCCGCTGCGCGAGAGGCAGCAGGTCGGTCGCCTGCACGCGGTCACGGGTCCGCGCGGCACTGAACCCCTGGGCGCGCAGGGGTTCGCTATTCATGTCGAACCCCAGCGTCGAGATGTTCTGCGCGTTGGGCGGGGCGATCAGCGAGATCACGACCCGCTCCGCCTGGGGCGCGCCGGCCTCCCTCACGCGGAAGTCCGGTGTCACGGTCTGCCGTAACTCGCGTTCCAGCCGGTCCGTGGCGGACGCCGCGACCGACTGGCCGTACCCGACGGCCTGCAGGCCCGGGTAGCGGCTGGCGAGGTCCAGGCCGTCCACGAAACGTGAGAAGGACGCCTCGGTCTGGAGCGGCCCCTGCGCCACCCAAGCGGCGCGCATGGTGCCCAGCAGCCGCTCGTACACGGACACGCGGTCCTGAAGCGCCTGGGTGTACACGGCGGCCTCCCGCTCGAAGCGGCTGCGCTGCTGGTCGCGCACGAAGGCGTTGACGACCAGGGCCGCCGCCAGCGTCAGGCCCACGATCAGGATCAGCACCATCACCGGAGCGCGCTGACTGAGCGGGCGGGCCATCAGCCCTGATCTCCGGCGGGGGCGTCGGCCTGGAGGGCGTTCAGGAACACGCTCACGGGCACGTCCGCGCCGGTCCAGGCGCGGAAGGCCAGCCGGGCCTGATGGGCCAGCATGCCCAGGCCGTTCTCGGCGCTCAGTCCGGCGGCGCGGGCCTCGCGCATCATGCGGGTCTCGGCGGGTTTGTACACCATGTCGTACATGAGCGCCCCGGCGGAAAGGCGGGTCAGGAACGCGGCGTCCAGCGGCGTCTGGTCCGGGTCGTTCAGTCCGGCGCTGCTGGCGTTCACGACGAGCGCCGCCGCCTCCCAGGGGGCCGCGTGGGCACTGACGGCCTGCACGTGCGGCGAGTTCCAGTGGGCCGCGACGGCCTGCGCGCGCTCCAGGGTGCGGTTCACGATCCACACCCGCTGACCGGCGCCCAGCAGGGCGTGCACGGCGGCGCGGGCGGCCCCCCCGGCGCCCAGAACGATCACGTCCTGACCATCCGGCCAGTCGTACCCCGCGTCGGTCAGGGCGGCGCTCAGGCCCGGCGCGTCGGTGTTGTCGCCGTGCAGGGCGCCGTCCCGGTGAACGATGGTGTTCACCGCGCCGATGGCCCGCGCCGCCTCGCTGAGGCTGTCGAGCAGGGGCAGGGCCGCCTCCTTGTGCGGCAGGCTCAGGTTCGCGCCCAGCACGCCGGGCCGCCGCAGGTCGGCCACCGCGCTCCGCAGGTCGGCCGGGGCAACCCGCAGCGCGTCGTACGTGCCGTTCAGGCCCGCATGAGCGAACGCCGCCCGGTGCATGCGGGGCGACAGGGAATGCGCGGCCGGGTCGGCGTACAGGAAGGCGTGAAAGGCAGGGGTTCCGTCCGGCAGGCTCACCCGGTCAGTCTAGAGCATCCCCCCTGATACGGATTCCGTCCGTTTCGTTAACACCCCGGACTCGGCGCCGGGTGGCCAACTCCATTCCCGGAGGGGCGCTCTGCTTCCAGTCGCATCCGACCGGATTGAACGGCTGTGCAGGCGATTCAAGACGCGCCGGGCACGCGCCCAGGCCACCTGTCCAGTTGGCGGATGCCGCGCTGCCCACCCCGACCGGAGAATGTGCTGCGGGACACGGCCAGAAAGGGGCCTTCCCGCACAGAATGGGGGCATCCCAATGACCCGACGCCTTCCTGCCTCCCCACCCGGTCACGGGGGGAGGGTGCGCCACGCCGCGCGACTGGAGAACACTTGACACACCCCCAACACGAGTCGGGCCAGCCCGTTCCGGCCGCGACGACCACCCCGACCACCGCCACCATCCAGATCGAGAACCAGCGCGAGGCGTACTCGCTGCTGGGAGCGGGCGACGCGAACCTGCGCCGCATGCGCGAACTGACGAAGGCGAAACTGGTCGCGCGGGGTGAAACCATCACCATCACCGGCGACGAGGCCGACGTGAAAGGCGCCGAGCGGATGGTCCGCGACGCGCTGGACGTGGTGCGCGGCGGCGGCGAACTCACGCCCGACAGCCTGCTGCGTTCCGCGCGCCTGAGCGGCGAGGGCCGCAGTCTGGCCGCCGAGACGCACGTGACGGGCCTGAGCCTGCCGCGCGGCCTGAAACCCAAGACGCCGGGGCAGAAACTGTACCTGGACAGCATCGAGCACAGCGACATCACCTTCGGGGTCGGCCCGGCCGGGACCGGCAAGACGTACATGGCGGTCGCCATGGCCGTTCAGGCCCTGAAAGCCAAGAAGGTCAAACGCATCATCCTGACCCGCCCGGCCGTCGAGGCGGGCGAGAAACTGGGCTTCCTGCCCGGCGACCTGCAGGCCAAGATCGACCCGTACCTGCGCCCCCTGTACGACGCGCTTCAGGACATGCTGGACCAGGAGAAGTTCGAGTCTTACCTGACGAGCGGCGTGATCGAGATCGCGCCCCTGGCGTTCATGCGCGGCCGCACCCTGAACGACGCGTTCATCATTCTGGACGAGGCGCAGAACACCACGGGCGAGCAGATGAAGATGTTCCTGACCCGCATGGGCTTTTCCAGCAAGGTCGTGATCACGGGCGACGTGACGCAGATCGACCTGCCGCGCCACATCACCAGCGGTCTGGCCGTCGCCAAGCGCGTCCTGAGTTCCATCGAGGGCATCGCGTGGCATCAGTTCACGGACGTGGACGTGGTCCGCCACCCGCTGGTGGGCCGCATCATCAAGGCGTACGAGACGGCCGAGAACGCCGAGCAGGACAAACGCGCCGCCCGGCGCGGCGAGTTCGCCAGCATCCCCGAAGGCGACGGGGACAACGCTGTCCACAGTTGAAGGTTGACGGTTGATGGAAGGAGAGGCCCGGCGAGCAGGTAAGCCGGGCCTTTCGCCATCTGCCATCTGCCATCTGCCATCTGCCATCTGCCATCTGCCATCTGCCATCTGCCATCTGCCATCCACTATCCTCTATCAAGTGATTGACCTGATCGTCCGTAAAACCCCGCCCGCCGGTCTGCGCCCCGCGCTGCGGGCCAGTCTGGAAGCGGTGATGACGCATTTCGAGGTGCCGGACCGCGAGGTGACGGTCGTGCTGGTCGGGGACCGCACCATCCGCGCCCTGAAACGCGAGCACTGGGGCGAGGACGCCGTGACGGACGTGCTGAGTTTCCCGACCTGGGAGCCGGGCGATCCGTTCGTGCCGCCGCACCTGGGCGACATCGTGATCAGCCTGGATACCGCGCAGCGGCAGGCGGACGCGCGCGGGCACAGCCTGACGCGCGAGGTAGCGCTGCTGGCCAGTCACGGCCTGACCCACCTGGTCGGGAACGACCACCCGCACGCGGACGGCCTGGGTTTCGAGGAGGGCGCGCAGGGGCCCGAGTGGGAAGTGTTCCATGGGGCGTGGGCGGCGGCGCAGGCGGCCCTTCCGGCCGGAAGCTGAGGGCGCGTGCGCAGTGACGGGTCGGCGTGGAGCGCGCGGCGCTGGCTGAGGTCGGCGGGCTTCGCGTGGGCGGGCGTCCGGCACGCGTACGGCACGCAGGCGAACTTCCGGATCGAGTGCTGGGCGGCCCTGGGTGCGCTGGGCCTGTGCGTGTGGCTGCGCGCGCCGCTGGCCCCGGTGGCGCTGGCCTGCGCGCTGGTCCTGAGCCTGGAACTGCTGAACACGGCACTGGAGGCTGTGGTGGATCTGGCGAGCCCGCAGCGGCACCCGCTGGCGAAGATCGCCAAGGACGCGGCGGCCGGCGCGGTCCTGCTGGGTAGCGCGGGGGCGGTCCTGGTGGGCCTGAGCGTGCTGCTGCCGCCCCTGCTGGCCCGTCTGGGCACCGGCTGACGGTGTGCGGGGCGGCGCGCGTGGCAGGATACCGGCGTGACTGACCTTCCCGCTGGCCTCTCCCCCACCCGCAGCGTGTCCGGCGCGCCGGGCCTGGACCTGTCGTCCCTGAGTATCCGGGGCCGCCGCCCGCGAGACCTGCCCACCCTGCGCCGCTGGTTCACGGACCCGCAGGCGCAGTGGCGTGACTGGGACGCCCCGTACCTGCACGCCGCGCAGACGACCGGGTCGCTGGCGGCGTACGTGGAACAGATGGAGCGCACGCCGCCCCACCCGAACGAGCGGGTCGTGTCGCTGGACGGGCAGTGCATCGGCATGGTGAACCGCTCGGAGACACCCCCCGAGGACGGCGGGTGGTGGGACCTGGGGATCATCATTCACGATCCGCAGTTCTGGGGCCAGGGTGTGGGCTCGCGGGCGCTGGCCCTGTGGGTGGAGGCCACGCTGAACGAGACGGACGCGCACGTCCTGACCTTCACCACCTGGGGCGGCAACGAACGCATGATCCGCGCGGCCCTGCGCCTGGGCTTCCGCGAGGCGGGCCGCGTGCGGGAGGCGAGGCTGGTGCGCGGCGAGCGGCACGACAGCGTGCAACTGGACCTGCTGCGCCGCGAGTGGACGCC
Source organism: Deinococcus aquaticus (assembly GCF_028622095.1). Lineage (NCBI taxonomy): Bacteria > Thermotogati > Deinococcota > Deinococci > Deinococcales > Deinococcaceae > Deinococcus > Deinococcus aquaticus. The sequence continues at coordinate 2,814,988 of NZ_CP115165.1, forward strand.
GCTGCCATGACGCCCCCCAGGTCAGACAGGAAAGCCGACCCGCCAGAGAAATCCGAGAAGAAGACCGCGCCCGTCAACCCGCCGGGCTTCCTGGCCACCCAGGACCTCAAGGAGCGCGGCTGGACACCCGCCCTGATCACCCGCTTCCTGGGCGAGCACGACGGGACCCGCCCGAACGGCCTGAAGATGGGCCGCCGCCGCCTGCCGCCCGTGAAACTGTACGCCGAGACGCGCGTGCTGGACGTGGAACGCCACGACACCTTCCTGGCTGCCCAGGCCCGCGCGGCCGACGCCCGCGACCGGGCCGCCCGCGCCCGCGAGACCCGCGAGCAGCGCCGCGCCCTGCTGCTGGAGGCCGCCGCCGGGTCGTACCATCCGGTCATTCACCCGGGACCGCTGCGGCGCGGCGCAGTCCGCAAGGCGCGCGAGCCGTACCTGCCCGCCCTGAACGCCGCACTGGACCGCGTGGCGCAGGAAGTCGGGCGGGTCACGGACCGCGAACGCAGCCACCTGCAGGGGCTACTGCGCGGGCGGCTGGATCTGGCACTGGCCTCCGCGTACGACTGGTACCCGGCTCCGGGCAGCGAGAGCGAGCAGGGCAGCGGGCGGGCCGCACACCCTGCCGCCGGCACAGCAAACGCGAAGGCCAGTGACTGGCGCGAATGGGACTGGGACTGACCGCCGGAACCAGAACTGGCGACAGTCCCCCGGCCGCAGGAACACGCGGGCCGCCCCCGAGCGTGGGGGGCGGCCCGCGTGTTGCGGTGGGGCTTACTTCTTGAGCAGTTCGACGGCTTTCTTGAGGATGGCGTCGGTCTGGAGGTCCACGACGGCCTCGCCCTGCTGCGCGCTGCGGTTGGGGCGTTTGATGTCGCCGGTGTAGCTGAATTTGCCGTCCTTGTCGGCGGTGACGGTCACGGGTTTCCCTTCGAGGGTGAAGGTGAGTTTCGCGCCGGGGGCGACGCCGCTGCCGGTCAGGTTGGGGGGCGTGGTGTAGCGGGTGTCCTTGACGATCACGTCGGGCGTGACGCCTTTCTTGTGGATCTGGCGGCCCTTGGGGGTCAGCCACTCACTGTTCACGATGGCGATCTTGCCGCCGTCGGGCAGCGTTTCGGGGATCTGGGCGACGCCCTTGCCGAAGGTCTGCTCGCCGATGATGGTGGCGCGGCCCACGTCCTGTAGCGCTCCGGAGACGACTTCGCTGGCGCTGGCGCTGTTCTTGTTCACCAGGACCATCAGTTTGCCGGTGTAGTCGCTGGCGGCGTTGCGGGCGCTGCCGTACACGGTGGTTTTCTTGTTGCGGTCGCGCAGGCTGACGATCGGGCCGCTCTGCATGAACTGGTCGGCGACGTCCACACCGGCGCTCAGCAGGCCGCCGCCGTTGTCGCGCAGGTCGAGGATCAGGCTGCTGACCTTCTTCTTTTTCATGTCGGCGACGGCGGCGTTGAACTGCTCGCTGGCCTTCTCGTTGTAGAAGGTGTTCAGGGCGATGTAGCCGATGTTGCCGGGCAGCACGGTCTGTTCGACGCTGACGATGGCGACCGGCTGGCGTTCCATCTTGACGGTGTAGGGTTTGCCGTCGCGGGCGAACGTGACAGTGACGGTGGTGCCTTTCTGGCCGCGTACGAGGCGCACGATGTCGTTCAGTTTGCCGGTCAGGACGTCCTTGTCGCCGATTTTCACGAACACGTCGCCGATCTGCACGCCGGCGTTACTGGCCGCGCCGGTGCGGAAGACGTTGTCGATCTTGCCGCCGGTCCCGTCGGGGTTCGCGGCGACGAGTTGCACGCCGATACCGTAGAACTCGCCGCTGAGGTTCTCGGCGTCGATGGCGTTGTCTTCGGGCTGGCTGTAGTACGTGAATTCGTCGTTCAGGCTGCCCAGCGCGCCGGTGATGGCGCCGCGAAGCAGTTTCTCCTGGTCGACCGGGTACAGGTACAGGGTGTTCAGGTCGTTGATGACCTGCAAGAAGGTCTTGCCGGTGGCGGTGCTGCTGAGGTTCGCCTGGGTGTACCCGCCGAACTGCGCGTAAGCGACAGCGGCAGTGGCGGACAGGGCAACCCCGACGATGGTCAGGCGTTTGGCGTTCACGCCTTGCAGGATAGTGCCGGCAGGTGAAGTGCGTTTGAGGATTTCACCCTGTTTGCTGCGCGGTTCGGGTGACTGGGCGCGCCGCTGTTGCGCAAGGCTTCATGGTGTGGGGGCGGGGGTGGGCTATGCTGTGCCGCGAGCATGACAGGTCCTTTCCTTCCGTCGCCCTCCGCCCTGACCGGGTGGTCCGCGTGATCGATTTCAAGAACGTCTCACTGGAGTACCCCGTGACCCGGACCCTGGCGCTGGACGACGTGTCCCTGCAGATCGGGAAGGGCGAGTTCGTGTACCTGGTCGGGCATTCCGGGGCCGGGAAAAGCAGTTTCATGAGTCTGGTCCTCAAGCGGGCGCTGCCCAGCCGGGGCGAGGTGCGCGTGGCGGGCGAGCCGCTGGCCCGTTACCGGGGCCGCCGGACGGCCCTGCTGCGCCGCCGCATGGGCACGGTCTTTCAGGACAACCTGCTTCTGGCGCACCTGAACGCGTACGACAACGTGGCGTTCACGCTGCGCGTGACGGGCGTGCCGCAGCGCGAGTGGCCGCAGCGGGTCACGACGGCGCTGCGCACGGTGGGCCTGGAGCACAAGAAGTACGCGCTGCCGCTTCAGCTGTCGCAGGGCGAGCAGCAGCGCGTGGCGATTGCGCGGGCCATCGTGGGTGACCCGCCGCTGCTGCTGGCCGACGAGCCGACCGGCAACCTCGACCCGGACAACAGCCGCGAGGTCCTAAAGGTGCTGCAGAACGTGAACCTGCGCGGCACGACCGTGGTGGTCGCCACGCACGCCCGCGATCTGGTCGAGACGTTCCGGCACCGCACGCTGACGTTGCGCAAGGGCAAACTGGTGCGGGACGATCCGTACGGCGGGTACGCGCTGTGAACTACCACTTCCGGGAGGCGCTGCTGGCGATGCGGGGGAACGTCACGGCGACCCTGGCGACCCTGATGACCATGACGCTGACGCTGCTGATGCTGGGCTTCGTGCTGCTGCTGACACTGAACGTGAACCGCACGCTCTCGCAGCTGGAATCGCAGGTGGAAGTCGCGGCGTTCCTGCGGCCCGACGCGCAGGACGAGCAGTTGCTCTCGCAGGTGCAGGCGCTGCCGCAGGTGACGCAGGCGACGTTGGTGACCAGCGAGCAGGTGCTGACCGAGATGACGCAGGACTCGCCTTACACGCGGGACGCGGCGGCGCTGGTGGGAAACCCCTTCCCGGACACGCTGCGCATGCGGGTGGCGCGGGTCGAGGATTCCCGCAGCGTGGCGGCGGCCGTCTCGGCGCTGCCCGGCGTGGAGGACGTCGAGTACGGCGCAGGGTACGTGGACCCGACCGTGAAGACCCTGACGGCCGTGCGCGGCGCGGGGTACGCGCTGGTGGGGCTGCTGCTGCTGGGCACGCTGTTCAACATCCTGAACGCGGTGCGCGTGGCGATGTACTCCCGCCGGGACGAGATCAGCGTGATGCGCCTGCTGGGGGCCACGCGGGGCTTTATCCGCATGCCGCACGTGATCGAGGGCCTGCTGGTGGGCACGGCGGCGGCGGCGCTGTCGCTGGGCATCCTGACCCCGGCGTACCTGGGGCTGGCGCGGCGCGTGCAGCAGCTGGCTCCGGTGTTCCCGGTCGTGCAGGACGCCGGGACGCTGCTGCCACTACTGGGCGGCGTGGCGCTGCTGGGCATCCTGATCGGGCTGCTGGGCAGCCTGTTCGCCACGCGCCGCTACCTGCGGGAGCTGGAGTGACCCGCCGGGGCCGGGCGGCGCTGCTGCTGGGCGTGTCCCTGCTGACGGCCGCGCCGGGCCTGTCCCGCTGGAACAGCGTGGCGGCGCAACCATCGGCGCAACAAGCGGCGGCCCGCTCCAACCCGGGCACCAGCGCCGACCTGAGTACCAGTCAGCGGCTGGAGCAGTTGCAGCGTGACCTGCAGCAGCAGCGGCAACTGAGCGCCGCCAAGGCCCGCGAGTTGCAGGCGTTACGTGCCAGCATTCAGAATCTCAGCGCACAGCAGCGTCAGACACTGTCGCGGCTGGATACGCTGGCGGCCAGCGCGTCGAAACTGGAGAACGAGATCGCGACCGTCACGGCGCGCGTGGCGCTGGCCGAGCGCGCCCTGGCCGACACGGCCGCGCAGCTGAACGTCACGCAGGCCCGCGTGGAGCGCCTGCAGGGCGACGTGCGCGAGATCCTGCAACTGCAGTACCGGGACCGCAGCGGCCGTTACCTGCAACTGCTGTCCCAGTCGCGCAGCCTGTCGGACCTGCTGATCCGGCTGCGGTACGCGAACATAGCGGGCGAGTACAACACCCGCGTCATTCAGACCCTGGCGGGCGAGATCGAGGTCCTGGACCGGCAGAAAGCGCAGCAGGCGCGGCAGACCCAGGACCTGAAGGAATTGCAGGCGCAGCGCACGGCCGTCCTGAAGAACCTCACGGCCCGCCGCGCCGAGCAGACGACCCTGCTGTCGCAACTGCGGTCCAGCGAGGCGGGCAAGCGGACGCTGGCCACGCAGCGGCAGGCCGAGCAGGCGCTGGCTGCGCAGACCATTGATCAGCTGGTCGGGCAGGTCGTGGCCGAGCGGTCGCGGCTGGAGGCCGAGCGGCAGCGCCGACTGGAAGAGGAACGCCGCCGCCGGGCAGAGGAAGCCCGCCGGATCGCCGAGGCGCAGGAACGCGCCCGGCAGGAGGCGCTGCGACTGGCCCGCATCCGCGCCGAGCAGGAACGCGTGGCGCGGCAGCGGGCCGCCGACGCCCAGGCGGCCCGGCAGCGCGCGGCCGACGCGCAGGCAGCGGCGCAGGCCGCCCGGCAACGCGCCGCCCAGCAGGCCGCGCAGACCCAGCGGGAAGCGCAGGTGCAGCGTGAGCAGGCGGCCCTCCAGCAGCGCAGTCAGCAGGTGCAGCAGGCGCAGGTACAGGTCGAGCAGCAGCTGGCCCCCCTGCCGACCCTGAGTGGGCCGCTCGGATTCCCACTGCCCGGCGGGCGCGTGCAGACGCCGTACGGGGCGGGTGGATCGCCGTGGGTGGTGCTCAGCGGCGGGCCGCAGGCGGTGGCCGCGCAGGAAGGGAACGTGCTGGCCGTCACGTACTACGCGTCGCTGGGCTGGGTGGTGCTGGTGGATCACGGGTCCAGCGTCACGGCGTACTTCGGGCTGCGCGAACCGCTGGTCAGCGTCGGGAACCGCGTGGGGCGCGGCACGCCGGTCGGCACGGTCGGCGGGAGTTCCATCATCGGGCCGGACAGCATGGCCTTCCAGCTGCGCCGGGGCGGCGTGCCCGTTCCTCCGGGCTTCTGACCGGCCTGCCCAGCGACCCGCCTGCCCCCTTGCCGAGTGGCGGCCCTGCTGATACTCTTGTTCGGTGCGCACCCCGGTTGGCTGCTGACGGGCGCATGAACCCCGTGATCCTAGCGGGAGCTGTACCCTCAATCACCCAACCCACCCCCGAGGTTTCCATCATGGTCAAGATTCGCCTGTCCCGTTTCGGTGCTACCCACAACCCCCACTACCGTATTGTCGTGACCGACGCCCGCCGTCCCCGCGACGGTGGCTACATCGAGAACCTCGGCCACTACGATCCCCGCAAGACCAGCGAGAACTACCTGAAGGTCAACGCCGAGCGCGCCGCGTACTGGATTGCCCAGGGCGCGCAGCCCACGCAGACCGCCCGCCGCCTGCTGAAAAGCCAGGGCGTGAAGGTCGCGTAAGCGAACCCCACAGCATGAAACGAGGCCCCCACGCGGGGCCTTTTTTCATGCCGCCCAGTGAGGCAGGGTAGGGACTTTTTGCCGTGCCGCAGCGGGAAAGGGCCGCGTGAGGCGCCGTTGGTGAACAGGGCGAATGCTGTAGAATGCCCGGATGAAAACCGATCCTCTTGATCTGACTCTTTTCCTGGCCCAGAGCGTGGTGGATCAGCCGTCGCAGGTGCGCGTGTCCCGCCGGGGGCCGACCGTGATCGTGCGGGTCGGGCCGGGCGAGGAAGGCCGCCTGATCGGCCGTCAGGGCCGCGTGATTCAGGCCATCCGCACGCTGGTGCGCGCCGCGAGCGACCCGCGCGAGCGCATGAACGTCGACCTGGACGCCCCCCGCAAAGCGTGACCGGAAAGACCGAGGCTGAACGCACCCGCCTGGGGTACGTGCTGGGACCGCACGGCGTGAAGGGCGGCGTGAAGGTGTTCGTGCTGGGCGACCAGCGGCAGTTCGCGGGGCTGGACCGTGTGTACGTCGAGAAGCGCGGCTGGCTGCGCGTGCGCCGCGCCGAGATGCTCGCGCCGGGCGTGGTGCTGCACCTCGCGGGGGTCACGACGCCCGAGGGGGCCGGGGACCTGCGCGGCCTGAATGTCTTTGCGGCCGACGATGAACTGCCGGTTCCCGAGGACGGCGTGTACTACTACCACGAACTGCGCGGCCTGACCCTGAGCGGCCCGGCGGGCGAGGTGCTGGCTGAGGTGACGGACGTGCTTGACGGCGGGCATCAGGACCTGCTGGTGGTGCGCCGCGCCTCCGATCAGGGCGAGGCGTTCGTGCCGCTTCAGGCACCGTACGTGGTCGTGAACCTGGACGGGAAGCGCCGCCCGCTGTCCCTGACGCTCACAGAGGACGCGCCGGGCGGCCTGCTGGATCTCAGCGAGGCCGAGGAAGGCGGGCACGCCGAGTGAGTGAAAACCCGCAGACTGTCCCACACCAGGACGCCGCGCCGCTGACCTTCTCGTTCCTGACGCTGTTCCCCGAACTCCTGGCTCCGTTTGCCGATGAGGCGATCGTGGGCAAGGCGCGGGGTCGTGGTCTGGTGGACGTGAATCTGGTGAACCTGCGGGACTTCGCCGGAAACCGCCACCAGAAGGTGGACGACACCCCGTACGGGGGCGGCGCGGGCATGGTGATCCGCGTGGACGTGGCCGAGCGCGCCCTGGCCAGCCTCCCGGCAGCTGACGAGGTGATCCTGTTCAGCCCGGCCGGTGAACGCTTCACGCAGGCGGTCGCCGAGGACCTCGCCACGCGGCGGCACCTGGTGTTCCTGTGCGGCCGCTACGAGGGCTTCGACGCCCGCACCGAGGGGCTGGTCACGCGGGAACTCAGCATCGGGGATTTCGTGATGATGGGCGGCGAGGCCGCCGCCGCCTGCGTACTGGAAGCCGTGGCGCGGCTGGTGCCGGGCGTGATCGGCGACCCGCAGTCACATCAGGCGGACAGCTTCAGCTCGGGCCTGCTGGACTACCCGGAATTCACCCGCCCGCCCGAATGGCAGGGCCACAGCGTGCCGGACGTGCTGCGCGGCGGAAATCACGGCGCGGTGGCCACGTGGCGACGCGAGCAGGCCCTGGCACGCACCCTGGCCCGCCGCCCGGACCTGCTGCGCAGCGCCCCCCTGACGCCTGCCGACACCGCGACCCTGAGCAGCCTGGGCGCCACGCCAGAGCAACTGAGTGACTGGGGCGCGCCCCCTGACCCCCCGCCCAGACGCCAGAAACGCCGCCGCACGCCGCCGTCCGTACCCGACGCCAGCGACACCTGACCACCGGCCCGTCCTACCTGGGCTGGTGGGGCGGCGCTCCCCGGTCCGCGCAACCGCACCGGGCTGCCGCACGCGTACACCCGCGACCTGTACATCTTCACACACGGGTTCTGTGGGTTTGACCCATGTTGCCGGGCGCGGTTGGGCGCACGATACGCGGGTATGCGCGTTCCGCTGTTTCCCCTGCCGCAACTGGTGCTGTTCCCAGGTGTGATCCTTCCACTGTACGTGTTCGAGCCCCGTTACCGTGAACTGCTGGCCGATGTGCAGGCCACCGGCGAACCGTTCGGGATCGTGCGGATCGTGCAGTCCTCCGAAACGTCCGGTCTTCCCTTTCACGAGCGGGTCTCCAGGGTCGGGACGCTCGCACACGTCCGGCAGGCCAGCCTGCACGAGGACGGCACCAGCACGGTCGCCGTGGTGGGCGGCGAGCGGTTCCGGATAGACGGCTTTCACCTGGACCGCCCGTACCTTTCGGCCGACGTGACCCTCTGGCCTCTGGAACCCGATCCTCTGCCGGAGGAAGTCGTCTCGGCCACGGCGGCGCAACTGCTGGCCGCGCTGCTGCGCCTGCGCCCAGGCGACGCCGGGTCGGTCCGCGAGGCCGCGCCGGACGACCCCCTGCTGCTGGCCAGCTTTGCCGCCACGCTGCTGCCCACCACGCCCGAACAGCGCGAGGACGCCCTGCACGCCGCGACCGTGCTGGAACGCCTGGAACTGCTGCTGGGACTGGTGCCCGCCGAAGCCAAACTGCTGAACTGACCAGCCACAGAAACAGCCCGGCCGGAGCGAATCTTCCGGCTGGGCTGTCGTTGTGCTGTCGTCGTTACGAGGCGGGCGTTACAGCACGTCGTCGGCGCTGCCGCGTTTGCGGACGTTGTTGCGGGTCTTGCGCCAGCGCAGGGCGCGGACGATGGCGGGCGCGGCGGCGTTCAGGTTCAGGTCGTAGGCGGGATACCAGACGCGCTGCTCGCTGAACTTGAGTTTCATCTTGAACACCCCGTACGAGTGCTTGCTTTCATCCAGGACGCGCGGAATGCCCCAGAAGTCGAACAGTTCGTAGCCGTGGCGTTTGGCGTCCAGCATGGCGCTCCAGTAGAAGGCGTCGGGCGCCTTGGCGTCTTTCAGGGGCTTGCCGTTCTCGTCCACGCGGTCGTCGCGGACGCTGCCACCGAACAGGTAGTACGTACCCTTGCCCATGCTGACGAAGAACCCGCCGGCCAGCGCGCGGCCCTGGTAGCGGGACAGCACGATGTACGCCTCGCCGCCGTGCGCGTTGCACTCGCGCAGCATGGTCTCGTAGTACTCGCGGGGGTAGGCGCCCAGTTTGGCGCGTTCGTTGGTGGCGGTGAAGATCTCCCAGAACGCGTCGAAGTCGTCGTCGCGGCCGGCGATCACGCCGAGTTTCTCGGCGGTGCGGATGTTGCGGCGGGCCATGCTGGACAGCGCCCCGAAGATCTCCTGCTCGGTGCGGCTCAGGTCGGCGACGATGGTGTGTTCCGGCTGCTCGGTCTCGGCCCGCTGGAAGGGACCGTACGAGTCGGGCAGCGCGTCGTCCTGGGCGGCCGGCGGCGTGGCCGCCTCTTCGGTGCCGGTCGCCTCGGCCGCTGCGGGCTGATCCACGGGCGCACTGTCACTGGCCGGGAAGGGCACGGGCGGCTCGATTTTCAGCAGGGCGTCGGTGGGCCGCGCCACGCGCCTGACGGCCTCCGCGAAGGCGGGCAGCAGATCCAGGCTTTCCAGCGCCGGGCCGCGCGGGGCGTACAGGGTGCTGAAGCCCGGCACGAGGCGCTTACGCAGCAGTTGCACCGCCCCGACCGTCCGGTCCCCCTGCATGATCAGGTACCGCGTGGGAGTCTGACCCAGCGTTCGCCGCGCCTCGCCGTACCCCCACCCCTGCAGGGCGCTGGTGATGGGCATGCGGCTCACGGCGTCGTCGTACGCGCGTGGATCGGTGGTTTCTACTAGGGTCAGGCGCACGGGGGGGATTGTAGCAGGCACGCCGGGACGCGGGGCGCGTCACAGGAGACTGTCATGGACTGGCGCGCGGGGCACGCTACAGTATCAGGCGTGAAACAACTGCTCCTGACCGCAGCGCTGCTGAGCGGCGCCGCCTTCCTGACGAACGCCAGCGCCCAGACCACCCCGGCCCCGGCGCCCACTGCCCCGGCGCCCAGCACGGCCGCCCCCGCCCCTGCGGCTCCGGCCGCCGCGCAGGACCCCGCCACGCTGGTGGGCCGCGTGGGCAAGGAAAACCTGACGCTGGGCGAGTTCGAGCGGGCCTTCCGGCTCGCGGCGGCGCGCGTGGTGAACTCGCAGGGCGTGCCCTTCGAGGACTCCTACCTGAGCGAGTTCGCCGCGGCCCGCCCGGACTTCCTGAAGCAGTTCGTGCGGGACCGCGCCGTGTACCAGCTGGCCCGCGCCCGCCAGCAGGCCGACCCGGCCGAGGTGGACAAGCAGGTCGCGGACGCCCGCTCGGGCTTCGAGACGGACGAGGAGTTCACCCAGGCCCTGAACGCCACCGGGTACACCGACACGGCCGACCTGCGCCGCGAACTGGAACGCCAGCTGATCGTGGGCGCGTACCTGAACAGCGTGCAGGAACGCTTCACGTTCGGTGACGCGCTGGTCGCCGGGTACTACAACCTGCACCGCGCGGACTTCGCCCGGGAACAGGAAGCCTGCGTGAAACACATCCTGGTGCCCACCCAGACCGAGGCGCAGGCCATCACGAAGGACCTGGCGGGCGGCGCGGACTTCGCGAAGATCGCCGCCGCGAAAAGCCAGGACCCGGGCAGCGCCGCGCAGGGCGGCGACCTGGGCTGCTTCGGCCCCGGCCAGATGGTCGAGACGTTCGACACGGCCAGCTTCAGGGGCCCCGTGAACGCCGTTCAGACCGTGCAGTCGCAGTTCGGGTGGCACGTACTGATCGTCACGAAACGCACCGACGCCGGCACGCAGCCACTGGCGGACGCCGCGCCGATCATCCGTGACCAGCTGGGCAAGGAAGCCGCGCAGAAGTACCTGGATTCCCAGGTGGTGCGCCTGAGCACCGAGAGCTTCCCGGCCGTCGTGACGGTCGCCGCGCCCGCCCCCGCCGACAAGTAAGCCCGGCCCACCGGGCGGCACGCGGTCCTCTCCATCTACGGGGGGGCCGCGTGCCGCTATGTACTGGGTACCTCGTCAACCGTCCCTTAACCGGGGCGGGGCAGGATGGGCTGACCGGGTGCTCATCCATACCGGACGCCACCCGCCCCATCCCCACCGGAGGACACCTTATGCCGAACGACCCGCACCGCCCGAACCCGACCACCGCCCCCACCCACGCCCCCGACGAGGACAACGACGACGAGATGATCGGCACGCTCCTGAGCCGCCGCCGCGCCCTGAGGCTACTGGGCCTGGGGGCCGGAGCCACGGCCCTGAGCGCCGGGGGCGTCCTCGCGCAGCGGGGAGGCGGGGCGGGGCAGGCGAGCGCCGCCAGCGGACTGCCCGGTTGCGTGGTGCGGCCCGCCATGACCGAGGGGCCGTACTTCGTGGAGAGCGAACCGCGCCGCAGCGACATCCGCCCGGATACCACGACCGGCAAACTGAGCGCCGGGGTGCCCCTGACCCTGAACTTCGAGGTCAGCCGGGTCGCCGTGGGCGGCTGCACGCCGCGCGGGCAGGTGCTGATCGACGTGTGGCACTGCGACGCGCAGGGCGCGTATTCGGACGTGCAGGGCAACACCGGGGACTTCCTGCGCGGCTCGCAGGTCACGGACGCGCAGGGCCGCGCAAAATTCACGACCATCTACCCCGGCTGGTACCGTGGGCGGGCCGTACACATTCACTTCAAGCTGCGGCCCCTGAACGCCAGCGGGAAGGCCACGGGGGAATTCACGTCGCAGCTATTCTTCCCGGAAAGCGTGAACAGCGCCGTGTTCGCCCGCGCGCCCTACAACGCGCACGGCACGAAAGCCGACACGCCCAACGCGCAGGACGGCATCTACCGCAACGGTGGCAGCCAGCTGCTGCTGAACGTCAAGGGTGATCCCGTGAAGGGATACACGGCCACCTTCGATATCGGCCTGAACATCGGCTGACGACCTCAGCCTGAATCAGACGGACTCGTAAAGCAGAGCGAGCAGGAGAGAAGCGGGTTCCGGGCGTGCAGTTGGCAAGCCGGTGTCATGCCGGGTTGTGACTGAAGCAGACGGAATCCGTATCAGGCGGGCCGCGCGGCCGCGTCCGGCCGGAGGGTCGACCCGGCAGTCGGCCCGGTAGTCGGCAGGGAGTCACGCACCAGGGACATCAGGTCGTCCAGGGTGCGCGCCTCTTTGACCTGCGCGGCACTCAGCCAGGGGCGCACCTGCGCGCCGTCCAGCACGAAGGCCGCCGGGAGCGGGACACCCTGCACGCCGTGCTGCGCGGCCAGTTCGTCGCGGTGCAGGAAGGTCACGCTGGCCGGGAGGGTCCGCACGAAGTCCCGCCACTCGCGGCGCATGCCGAGCGGGCCGTACGTGACCGTGCACAGCTGGCAGTCGTACGTGGCGGGCGAGACTGTCTTGTGCCACAGGTCCTTCAGGGCGTTCAGGGGGCCGCCATCGGCGTTGTACACGAACAGCAGGTGCGGGCGGGTCATGCCGCACGGTAACGCGGGCGGGGCGCGCCTGTCTGTGCCTCTGCACGCAGGCGGGCGCGCCCGGGCGTAGGGTGAGGCATGACCGACACGGCGCAGAAGAAGAAACTGAACTGGAACAGCCACCACATCACGCAAGGCGACGAACGCGCCCCGAACCGCGCCATGCTGCGCGCCGTGGGCTTCGAGGACGGCGACTTCGAGAAGCCCATCATCGGGGTGGCGCACGCGCAGAGCAACATCACGCCCTGCAACAACGGCCTGGGCGAACTGGCTGATCACATCACCGGGGCCATCCGCGAGGGCGGCGGCATGCCGCAGATCTACGGCACCATCACCGTCAGCGACGGCATCAGCATGGGCACCGAGGGCATGAAGTGCAGCCTCGTGAGCCGCGAGGTGATCGCCGACTCTATCGAGACCGTGTCGCGCGGGCAGAGTCACGACGGCGTGATCGTCGTGGGCGGCTGCGACAAGAACATGCCCGGCGCCATGATCGGCATCGCCCGCCTGAACATCCCCGCGATCTTCGTGTACGGCGGCACCATCAAACCCGGCCACTACGACGGCAAGGACCTGACCATCGTCAGCGTGTTCGAGGCGGTCGGCGCGTTCGGCGCAGGCAAGATCAGCCGCGAGGACTTCACCGAGATCGAGAAACGCGCCTGCCCCGGCAACGGCTCGTGCGGCGGCATGTACACCGCGAACACCATGAGCAGCGCCTTCGAGGCCATGGGCATGAGCCTGCCCTTTTCCAGCACCATGAGCGCCGTGGACGCCGAGAAGGCCGTGTCCTCCGCCGACAGCGCCCGCGCCCTGCTGAAACTCATCGAGCAGGACATCCGCCCGCTGGACATCCTGACCAAGAAAGCCTTCGAGAACGCCATCACGGTCATCATGGCCGTCGGCGGCAGCACCAACGCCGTCCTGCACCTGATGGCCATCGCGCACGCCTGCGACATCGACCTGACCCTGGCGGACTTCGAACGCATCCGCGAAGCCACGCCCGTGTTCTGCGACCTGAAACCCAGCGGCAAGTACGTCGCCACCGACCTGCACGTCGTCGGCGGCATCCCCCGCGTCATGAAGATGCTGCTGAAAGAAGGCCTGCTGCACGGCGACTGCCTGACCGTCACCGGCAAAACCATCGCCGAGAACCTCGCAGACGAACAGGACACCCCCAGCGAAGGACAGGACGTCATCCGCGCCTTCAGCGACCCGCTCTACACCGAAGGGCACCTCGCCATCCTGCGCGGCAACCTCGCCGAGGAAGGCAGCGTCGCCAAGATCAGCGGCCTGAAAAGCATCAAGATCACCGGCCCCGCCCGCGTGTTCAACAGCGAAGAAGAATCCATGCACGCCATCATGAACGACCAGATCCGCGCCGGCGACGTGCTCGTCATCCGTTACGAAGGCCCCAGGGGCGGCCCCGGCATGCGCGAAATGCTCTCCCCCACCAGCGCCATCATCGGCAAGGGCCTGGGCGACTCCGTGGGCCTGATCACCGACGGGCGCTTCTCGGGCGGCACCTTCGGCCTCGTCGTCGGCCACGTCGCCCCCGAAGCGTTCGTGGGCGGCACCATCGCCCTGGTGCACGAGGGCGACACCATCGAACTGAACGCCGAAACCCTGAAACTCACCCTGCACGTCGACGACGCCGAACTGGACCGCCGCCGCGCCGCCTGGGTACAACCCGAACCCCGCTACACCCGCGGCGTGCTCGCCAAGTACGCCAAACTGGTGAGCAGCGCCAGCGTCGGCGCGTACACCGACTGAACGCAACCACCTCCTCCCCCTAAAAGGGAACCGAACATCGGTCAGGCCATGAAACAGGGCCGCTGCACCTCCGGGTGGGCGGCCCCTGTGCTGTAGGGCCGTGCGGTACGGTGACGGAATGCACGCCCCCATCCTGACCACCCCGCGCCTGCTGCTGCGCCCGCACCGCATGGACGATCTTGCCGCCTGTGTGGAGTTGTGGCAGGATCCGGTCGTCACGCGCTACACCAGCGGGCGGCCCCTGGCGCGGCAGGACGTGTGGACGCGGCTGCTGCGGCACCCGGGGCACTGGGCGCTGCTAGGCTTCGGGTACTGGGTGGTCGAGGAACGGACGTCCGGGCGCTTTGTGGGTGAGGTGGGGCTGGGGCGCTTCAAGCGGGATCTGCTGGCAGACCACCCTGAACTGGACGCCATTCCAGAGGCAGGCTGGGTGACGCTGCCGTGGGCGCATGGGCGGGGGTACGCCGGCGAGGCCCTGTTGGCAGTGATGGCGTGGCGGGACATGAACCTGCCAGTGAGCGAGACGTTCTGCATCATCAGCCCGGAGAACGCGGCGTCGCTGCGGCTGGCCGCGCGGGTGGGATTCAAGGTGACCGGCGAGGCTGGAGGGCCGGACGACCGGGTGCTGCTGCTGACGCGCCAGCGGGGGTAGGTCAGCGCCCTCGCTGCTGGCGTTCCTGCTGGCGCATGGGCATGGTGTCGATCAGGGCGCCCACGGTGTTCAGGGCGGGCGGCGCGGGGTAACGGGCCTTGATGCCGCGGTCCTTGCCGATCAGCGTGGCGGGGCCGTACTGCGTGCCGATCCGTCCGCCGGGATCGGCGAGCAGCGTGAGCATCAGGGTGCGGGGGCCGTTCAGGCGGGCGTCATCTGGTGGGAGCAGGGCCACGACGCGCAGGTCACGCACCTGCAATGCCGTGTCCTGTGCGCGGACAGCGTTCAGGTACGCGGCGCTGGGGTTACGGACGACCAGAAGGCGTTCGCGGCCCAGGGCGCTGCTCAGGGACCAGCGGCGGCCGTCCGCGCCGGTCAGTGTGAAGGGCGTGGCGAGAGCCGGAATGCCGGGTGTGCCGAGGGTGGCGGCGGTCAGCAGGGCGGTCAGGAACGGCATGCTTTCAGTGTGGCTGGTGGGCATGAGCGGGGGTGGCGCGTGGTCCGGGCGGACCTTCATGCGGCGTCGGGGGCGGGTGGCTGCTGGGCGGCGACCTGATCCCAGCGCCACTGCCCGGCCTGCGCCATGGCGTGCAGGCGGCGGCGCAGCGCGGCGTGGGTGCGCAGGTACTCGTGGAAGTCCGCGTCGGGCTTGAGGATCAGGCCGGCGTCGCGCAGGCGGGTCAGGTCGGGTGGGGGGGGCGTCTGTGGGTCGCGGGCGTGGTGCACGCGTTCGAAGGTGCGAGTCAGCGAGTCGATGCTGCTCAGGGCGCGGCTCAGGCCCTGGGGGGGCGGGCCGGTCAGGGTGCCCTGGAGGATCAGCAGCGCTTCGCCCAGGGCCGGCAGGTGCAGGTCCAGGGCGTCCTGACGGTCGTGGTCGTGGAAGCGGTGCAGGTACGGGGAGTTCAGGTGGGCGGCGTCCACGTCGTTGAGCATGTCGTGCAGGTCGGTGGTGAGGCTCAGCAGGCCGCGGTCGTGGTCGGTGTGGGCGTTCAGGATCAGGGCCTGCGCGCCGGGGCCGGCGCGGTGCAGGTGCAGCGCGAGTCGGCGGCGGTCGCCGCGCGCCTGGGCAATGGGCACGACGAAGGTGATGGCGAAGGTCAGCAGGAAGAACCCGTTGATGGACGCCACGGCGGTCAGCAGGCGCCAGAAGGGGAGCGGGGCGGTGATCTCGCCCAGGCCGAGGGTGCTGATGGTGTACCCGACGAAGTACAGGGTGGCGGCGAAGTTGGCGGGGGTGCCGCTGTCGGAGCCCAGCAGGCTGCCGGGCTGAGACCAGAAGATCAGGGTCCAGCCCAGCCAGCACAGGAGCGTCCAGGCGGCGAGGGTGCCCATGATCAGCAGGGGCGTGCTCCAGGACATCAGGGCGCGGCGCCCACTCAGTCGGGCGGCGGCGGTCAGGGAGGCGTACAGGGGCCGGTGGACGGCGCGGCTGATGCGTCCCTCGCCGGACTGGAGGCACGTGACGATCAGGTCGCCGAGGACGGCGAGCACCATCAGGGTGCCGGGAATCCACAGGAGTTGCCGGAGCATCGCCGTTCATTCTGAGCGGCGGCACTCCGGCGTGTCTTGCGGTTCCCTGAATCCTCTGCGGCGCGTCCGGCCGTGGTCCGGATGGGGTGGTCAGGTCAGTTCGCTGAACACGGCGCGGCTGATCACGAGTTGCTGGATTTCGCTGGTGCCCTCGTAGATTTCCGTGACCTTGGCGTCGCGGTACAGCCGTTCGACGGGGTACTCGCGGCTGTAGCCGTTGCCGCCGAAGATCTGGATGGCGTCGCGGGTGGCGTCCACGGCGGCCTCGCTGGCCAGGAGTTTGGCGATGCTGGCTTCCTTGCCGTACGGCTGGCCCTGGTCCTTGAGCCACGCGGCTTTCAGGGCGACGAGGCGGGCACTTTCGGTGCGGGCGGCCATGCGGGCGATCTTGAAGCTCACGCCTTCGAATTCGCGGAGTTTCTTGCCGAACTGTTCGCGTTCGCTGGCGTAGCGGGCGGCGTGTTCCAGGGCGGCGCGGGCGATGCCGAGGGCCTGCATGGCGATGCCGATGCGGCCGGCGTCCAGGCTGGCCAGGGCGATGATCAGGCCCTGGCCTTCCTCGCCGACCATGTTGGCGTGGGGGATGCGGGCGTCTTCGAGGGTGACGGTGGTGGTGTGGCTGGCGTGCAGGCCGAGTTTCTCCTCGGGGCGGCCGCAGCTCAGGCCGGGGGTGTCACTGGGTACGATGAAGCAGCTGACGCCGCGCGCGCCGGGGCCGCCGGTGCGGGCCATGACGAGGTACGTGTCGGCCTGTCCGCCGCTGGTGATCCAGGCCTTGGTGCCGTTCAGGACCCAGTGGTCGCCGTCGCGGGTGGCTTTCAGGGACAGGCTGGCAGCGTCGCTGCCGGCACCGCTTTCGGTGAGGCAGAACGCGCCGATGTGTTCGCCCGTGGCGAGGGGTCTGAGGTACTGTTCGCGCTGCCCGTCGGTGCCGTAGCGCAGGATCATCTGTTCGGGCAGTCCGTTCTGCACGCTGACGATCACGGCGACGCTGGCGTCGGCGGCGGCGATCTCTTCTAGGCACAGGGCGTACGTGACCGAGTCGAGGCCCGCGCCGCCCCACTGTTCGGGGACGGTGGCGCCCATCAGACCCAGTTCGGCCAGGCCGCGCAGTTGCGTTCTGGGGTACTCGCCACTGCGGTCGTACTCGGCGGCGTGCGGGGCGATCTCGGCGCGGGCGTACTCGCGGACGTGCTGCACGATCATGCGTTGCTCGTCGGTCAGGCCGAAGCTCATGCCGGTGTCCGCTGCGGTGGGGGCGGTGGTGGTCATACTCTCAGGCTACCAAACGGTTGTTAGGGTGGCGTGCGTCCGTTCCCCCAGTCCCGCTGCCCTGCCCGCCGACCTTCCCGGGGCTTTTCCAGTGGCCTACCCGGCGGCCGTCTGCGCCAACGCTTCCTCGATCCCACGGCCGCGCCAGCCGGTCTCGACGTTCGCGGCCTCTCCACCGTCCCAGCGCAGGTGCGCGCCGATCACGCTGCCGCCCGCGATGGCCAGCGCCGCGGCGCTCAGGGCGTCGTGTGGGGCGTCCGGGCACAGGCGTCCGGCGGCGGCTTTCAGGGCCGGGGCCAGGGGCAATGGGGGGCGGGTCACGCGAACACGGGCGGGCAGATTCACCCGCGCAGTCTAGCCCAGCGGCGCAGGCACCGGCCCGACGCAGCACAGTTCAGTCGAGGCTCGCCAGCAGGGGCACCCGGCGGGAAGGGAGCCACGCGGCGCGGTGTGAAAATCCTCACGGCGTTCTGCGGCGGCGTCACTAGAATGCCCCGAATGACCGCGCCCCACTTCTGCCCGGAGTTCCTGTCCGGCGCCCCTTTCCTGTCCGGCACGCCCGCCGCGCGCCCCACCCGGCCCCGCCTGGAGTGCCGTTGAACGCCCGGCGACTGCGGGTCGTTCTGGGCTGGGTGCTGTCGCTGGCGCTGTTCGGCGTGACGCTGGTGCTGGCGCTGCTGTCCCTGGGGACGTTCGCCTCGCTGGCGGGCACCGGGCCGCTGTGGCTGCGCTCTATCGGCAGCCTGGAAAGTACCCTGAGCGGCGCGCTGAATGTCACGGGGCTGGGCAGCATTCAGCAGGCCATGACGCTGATGCTGCTCACCAGTGTCTGCGCGGGGCTGGCCGCCTACCTCAAGCCCCGCGCCTGACCGGTCCCCTCACCCGCAGGCAGCCGGGCGCGGCGGGGCGCGTGGGTGCCCGTGCGAGGCGGCGCGGGCAGGGGATGAGAAACGCTTTAAGCGCGCCTCATGCACCGTGCTACGATTGGGACGTTTTGACCGGAGGGCGAGTGTGAGGCTGTCAGAAGACATTGGAATTGACCTTGGAACGGCAACGTTCCTTATTTACAGCAAGAGCCGCGGCCTGGTACTCCAGGAACCCAGCGTGATCGCCATGGCCCGCGACAGCAAGAAAGTCAAAGCTGTCGGCGAGGAAGCTTACCGCATGATCGGGCGCACCCCCGGCGGGATCGTCGCCGTGCGTCCCATCAAGGACGGCGTGATCGCCGACGAGGGCCTGACCGAGAAGATGATCACCATGTTCCTGCAGAAGGTGCAGGGCAGCGCGGGTCGCCTGTTCGGCTTCAAACCGCAGCTGATGGTCGGCGTGCCCAGCAACGTCAGCGACGTGGAAAAACGCGCCGTGCTGCGCGCCGCACTGAACAGCAACGCCAAGCGCGCCTTCCTGATCGAGGAGCCGCTGGCCGCCGCGATCGGCGCAGGCCTGCGAATTGCCGAGCCGATCGGTTCGATGGTCGTGGATATCGGCGGGGGCAGCACGGACGTGGCCGTGATCTCGCTGGGCGGCATTGTCGTCAGCGAGAGCATGCGCGTGGCGGGCAACGAGTTCGACGAGAGCATCATCCGCTACGTGCGCCGCAAGCACAACGTGCTGATCGGTGAACGCACTGCCGAGGAGATCAAGGTGAAGGTCGGGGCGGCCATGCTGCTCGACGACGCCGAGAACCTGACCGCCGAGGTGCGCGGCCGTGACCTCGTGAACGGCCTGCCCAAGACCATCAGCCTGGACAGCACGGACGTGGTCGAGGCCCTGAGCGAGCCCGTCACGAAGATCGTGGACGGCGTCAAGCGCGTGCTGGAAATCACCCCCCCGGAACTGGTGAGTGACATCATCGACCGTGGCATCGTGATGACCGGCGGCGGCAGCCTGCTGCGCAACTTCGACGAACTGCTGCGCCAGACGACCGGCATTCCGGTCGCGGTGGCCGAGAACGCCGTCGAGGCCGTCGCGGTCGGCACCGGCATGGCACTGGAAATGATTCCGGTGCTGGGCGACTCGCTGGTGTCCAGCGACAACTACCTGCGCCGCTGACGCACCCCGGGACGCACCCGGAGCGCCCTCGCTTTCCGGTGAATGATGGGAGACGGCCCGTAAAGCCTCTCCCGTTTTTTTCTTGTCTTTCGCCCCTCCCGGCCCCGCCGGAGCCCGCCCCAGGAGAGCCCTCATGGACCCCATTCTGATTCAGGACGTTCTGAAAACCCTGCCTCACCGTTTCCCGTTCGTGATGGTGGACCGCGTGCTGTCCATCGAGGACGGCGCGGTGCACGCCATCAAGAACGTGACCATCAACGAGCCGTTCTTCCCCGGTCACTTTCCGCAGGAGCCGGTCATGCCTGGCGTGCTGATCACCGAGGCGCTGGCGCAGGCCAGCATGTTCTGCCTGCATGAACAGCTGGAGCCCGGCACGGTCGGGTACCTCGCCGGGATCGAGGGCGCGCGCTTCAGGCGCAAGGTGATTCCCGGCGATCAGCTGCACCTGCACGCGAAACTGGAGTTCCTGCGCCGGGGCCTGGGCAAGACCACCTGCCGCGCCGAGGTGGACGGCGTGGTGGTGGCCGAGGCGACCATCCTGTTCGCGGTGGGCAAAGGGTGACCGGGACACCGGTTGAAAGGGAAGCCCCCTCTTTCAAGCCGGGCCCAGTGACCCCCCTGGCTGCGCCGCACGGGGGCCGGGCGTGACGCGCCTGACCCGGTACGTGACGGCGGAACTGCTGCCGCCGCTGCTGGCCGGCACGCTGCTGTTCACGGCGGTCCTGAGCTTCGGGTACTTCTTCATCTCCAGTCAGTGGCTCAGCGGCGTACCGGTGGGCCTGATCGCCCGCTGGATCGGGTACCAGATGCCGGACACGCTGGTGAAGGTCTTCCCGATGGCGGTGGTGCTGATGACCGTCGTGGCGTTCGGCCGCATGAGCACCGAGCGGGAACTCGTGGCGGTGCAGGGCGGCGGGATCAGCCTGGGCCGCATCGCACGCCCGGCGGCGGCCCTGGCGCTGTTCGTCACGGCGCTGTCGGTGTGGCTGAGCCTGTGGATCGCGCCGCGCGCGAACGTGGAGACGCGCGGCCTGTACTGGGACGCCCTGACCGGTGCGGGGCTGTCGCAACTGGTGGGCAAGACCGTGGACCTGGGGAACAACCTGACGCTGTCCATGGGCGGCTACGACACCGGCAAGCGGGAACTGCGGGACGTGCGTGTGCAGAAGTGGCAGGCGGACTCGGCGGGGCGCGGCACGGTCATCCTGGCCGAGCGCGGCACCTTCGAGAACAACCGCCTGAGCCTCAGCGGGTACTCGACGTTCGTGGTGGATTACGGCGCGGTCGCGGCCCTGACCCGCGTGCCCGAGAACGACCCGGCCGCGTTCCGCGCAGCGGTGCAGGACGTGTTCCCCAGCGTGATCGTGCCCGAGAAGGCCACGGACACCCTGAACGTGGATACCGGCCTGAGCCGCAAGCAGACGCTCGCGCAGTACGCCGACGCGATCGGCGCGGACGCCGAGGGCTGGCCCGAACTGATCACCAAGCTGACCGCGCCGGGCGTGAGCGCCGCCGACCGCGCCGGGGCGCGCGTGAACCTGAACCGCAAACTGGCCCTGCCGTTCGCGAACCTGGTGCTGGTGCTGGCGGCCCTGCCGTTCGCGCTGCGCTTTGGTCGGACGCTGGGCGTCAGCCTGGGCATCGCGCTGATGATCGCCGTGGCGTACTACCTGCTGTTCTTCGTGGGCCTGACCCTGGCGGGCCTGATCCCGGCCTTCCCGGAAGCGGGCGTGTGGCTGGCGAACGTGCTGTTCGCCGGGGCGGGCCTGTGGCAACTGAGGCGCACTTGAACGCACCCCCACCGCCCCCCATCGGGCCGACCGGGCCGGAACTGCGGACACTGATCATGTCCACCGGGTTCGGGCGCGGGCATCATCAGGCGAACCGCGCGCTGGACACGGCGCTGCGGACGCGCGGCGTGAACCTGCACGCCCGGCACACGGATTTCCTGACGTACCTGAACCCGGTCGAGCGGACCGTCACGGCCGGCACGTACGACCTGTGGCTGCGGTACGCGCCGGGCATCTACCGCGCGTTCTACAACTGGACGGACCGCGAGAGCGAACCGCGCGCCGTGGTGGACACCTTTCATCACATGGGGCTGCGCGGCACAGTCCGCGACGTGCGCGAGGTGCGGCCCGAGGTGGTCGTCAGTTCCTACCCGATTCCAGTGGCGGCGGCCGCAGCGGCCCGCACGCGCCTGCGGCTGAACTTCCTGAACGCGCTGATCGTCACGGACTACCGCGTGCATCACCACTGGGCGCGGCCCGAGGCGGACCTGCTGATGGTGGCGACCCCCGAGGCGGCCGCGCAGATGGACGACTGGAAGATCCCGCCGGACCGGGTGGTCGTGACCGGCATTCCCATCGCGCCGGTGTTCCGTGATCTGATCGGCGCGGACCGCGCGGCGCTGCGAGAACGCCACGGACTGCGCCCCGACCAGCCGGTGATCCTGATCTCGGGCGGCGGGACCGGCACGTTCCGGGCGCTGCGCGGCGTGCTGAACGAACTGTCGAACCTGGGGCGGCCCGTGCAGGTGCTCGTGCTGGCCGGCGCGGACGGGCAGGGCGTGCAGCAGGTGGGCGGCGCGACCGTTCACCGGCTGGGCTTCACGACCGACTTTCCCGAACTGCTGGCCGCCTCGGATCTGGTGGTCGGCAAGGCGGGCGGCCTGACGGTGGCCGAGGCGACCACGCTGGGCGTGCCGATGGTCATTCACGAACCCATTCCGGGACAGGAGGAGCACAACGCCGAGCTGCTGGAGCGCCACGGAGCGGCCGTCTGGGCGAGGCAGCTGAGTGAGCTGCGGCCCGCCGTGCTGCGCGCCCTGGACCGCGACACGCACGCGCAGATGAGCGCCGCCGCCAGCCGACTGGGCATCCCGGACGCCGCCGACCGCGTGGCGCAGGCGGTGCTGGGCCGCCTGGGACGCGCATGAAGTCCATCAGCCTGATCCACCGCGCGGCGTCGCTGGGCATCGCGGCAGGCCTGCTGATCGTCGGCGGGCCGTTCCTGCTGTGGCAGCGCGCGAACCTGGGCCTGCTGCGCGCCGGGCCGCAGACGCGCCGGGTGGTGGCCCTGACCTTCGACGACGGCCCGGACCCCCGCAGCACCCCGGCGGTACTGGACGCCCTGCACGCGGCGGGCGCGCACGCCACGTTCTTCGTGCTGGCCGCGCCCGCCGGGGCGCACCCGGACCTGATCGCCCGGATGCTACGCGAGGGGCACGAGGTGCAGGCGCACGCCGTGAAACACCGCCACGCGTGGCTGCGACCCCCCTGGGGCGCGTGGCGCGATCCGGGCGACGCGGCGGCCCGCATCAGCGCGGTCATCCGGCAGGTGGGCAGCGATCAGGCCATAACGCTGCACCGCCCGCCGCACGGCGCGTACAGCCTGTTCACGCGGCTGGGACAGCGCGCCGCCGGCCTGACCGGAGCGCACTGGAGTCTGGAAGTTCAGGACTGGCGGGCCGGGCAGACCCCGGATGGCCTGCGCGCCCACCTGCGCCGCGCCCTGCAACCGGGGGCCGTGATCGTGCTGCACGACGCGGGGCCCGGCGCGCGGGTGACCGTCCCGGCCCTGCCCGGCGTCCTGGCCGACCTGAAGGAACGCGGGTACGCCGTGACCAGCCTCGCGCGGCTGGAGGGACTGCGGCCGGTTCGCCGGGCCGACCTGCCCGCCCGCGCCATGGGCACCCTGGACCGTCTGCTGGACCGCCTCACGCGTACCGAACCCGCCGGGGACCTGAAGGACTCGATCCTGCGGGTCTCCCCCACCCGTTTTCCGGGCCCGGACCTGACGCTGCGCGGCGGCCTGACCCTGCGCGCAGGCGTCCCGGCCGCCGAGTACCATGCGAACAACGCTCTGATGTCGCAGCTCGGGCCGATCCGCACGGTGCGCGTGGCCCGGCAGGACTTCCGGCGGGTCGCGGCCGACCTTCAGCGCCGCCCGGAACTGCGTGAGGCGCAGGCCGTGTACTGCCAGTCGGCGGTCACGCCCATCCTGGAACGCCTGGGCTTCGAGACGCACGACCTGCCGCCCGCCACGGGGCGCCGCCTGCGCGTCTGGGCGAACGTGCTGCGCCGCGCGTACGGAGCGGGCGCAACCACGCAGGCCCCGAAACTCAGTGTCCTGAGCCGCGAGGACTTCCTGCGGCTGTACGGCGAGGTCCCGCAATAAGAGTGCCGCAGTAGGCACAGGCGCGCTACGCTGGGCGGCGTGAATTACGACGAGTTCGCCGACCTGTACGACCACCAGTACGACGTGTACCGCGACGACCTGCACTTTTACGGCGGCGTGGGTGAACGCGCGGGCGGCCCGGTCCTGGAGGTCGGAGCGGGCACCGGGCGCGTCACGTCGTTCCTGGCTCGGCGCGGCGTGAACGTCACGGGCCTGGAACCCAGCGCCCGCATGATCGAACGCGCCCAGGAACGCGCCGCAAAGGACGGCCTGAACATGCGCTTCGTGCAGGGCGACGTGCGCATCTTCCGCCTGGATGAGCGCTTCGAGACGGTCATCGCGCCGTTCAACGCGCTGATGCACCTGTACACCCCGAACGAGCAGTTGCAGGGCCTGGAGAACATTCACGCGCACCTGAAGACCGGCGCGGCCTTCGTGTTCGACCTGTACGTGCCGCGCTTCGGAAAGGCGAACACCGTGCGGCACGAGGGCGAAACCTTCCACGCGCCGGACGGCAGCCGCACCGACGTGTTCCTGGTGCAGCGGCACGACCGGCCCCGCCAGCACATCACCACCGAGTACCACGTGGACACCACGCAGGCAGACGGCACCCTGAAACGCCGCCATTACACCCTGACGCAGCGGTATTACACCCGCTATGAGGTCGAGTGGCTGCTGCGCTTCGCAGGCTTTGAGAGCCCCCGCGTGACCGGTTCGTTCCAGGGAGGCCCGCTGGAAGCCAGCAGCGACGTGATGGTGTTCAGCACCCGCGCCCTGTAACGGCCCCCGTTTCTGGTCGGCCCCGGTCTGAACCGTGTCTACCCGCCGGTCGCCTCGTTCTGCGCCAGGAACAGGCGGCCCACGCCCTGGATGAAGGCGTCGCGCCGCGCGAGTTCTTCCGGGGTGTAGCGTTGCTGGAGCAGGCGGTCCTTGAAGGTGGCAACGCTCTGGCCCACGGGCACGGGCCAGGTTTCGATGGGCGTGCAGGCGATGGTCTGATCCTGGCCCCACACCCAGTGCTCGTTGACGGGCAGTCCGGCCTCACGGGCCGCCAGGGGCCAGGTGGCGTCCACGGTCATGTCGCCCTGCGGGGCGTGCACGATCAGGTAATTGTGCACGTCGACGACCGCCTGCCCGCCGGTCAGGGCCAGCAGTTCGGCGGGCGCGTGGGCAGGCGGCCGGATTTCCTGCGTGCAGGCCATGACCGTGCTGCGCAGGCCTGCCTCGGCCAGCAGCGCGGCCAGCAGTTCGTGCTTGGTCGAGCAGGTGCCGCGCCACCCGCTGATGATGTCCTGCGGGTCGTGCGAGGCGGCGCGGGCGTACGGCATGTCGCGCACCAGCGCGAAGACGGCGGGAACGTCCGGAAGATCGTCGTGGTCGTCACGCAGGCTGCGGCTGACCGCCTCGCTGTGCAGGGCGCGGGTCAGGGGGGCGTCGGCAGAAGAGGTCATGCGGTCAGGGTACAGCGGCGCGGCCCGCCGTCCGGTCAGGAACGTGCGGGCCGCGCGGATGGGGCCGGTATCAGCTGGCGGTGGTTTTACGGGTGCGGCGCACGGGAGCCGGGGCGGGCTCTGCCTCCGCAGCGGCGGCCCCGGCCGCAGCGCGGGCGGGCTTCGCGGTCGCCTTTTCCGTGGGCTTTTCGGCGGGCTTTTCAGTCGCCTGTTCCGGAGCCTGCTCAGCGACCTGTTCAGGGGCCTTCGCGGCAGGGGCCGTGGCCACCTTCTCCACGCTCTTCTCGGGCTTCTCGGCAGTCTTGCGGGCCGGAGCGGCGGGGGCCGCGCCCTTCCCGCCCAGGTCGGCGGCGGTGATCAGGGTTTCCTGCGCGCCGATGCCGGTCGCGGCGAGCGCCCCGGCGGTGTTGGCGGCGCGGGCGGCCTCGGGCACGCTGGCCCCGCTGAGGATGGCGTGCGCGAACGCGGCCGTGAAGGTGTCGCCGGCCCCGGTGGAGTCCACGACCTTGCCCTCGGGGCGCACGGCGTCGACCAGTTCGGTCTCGGTGGGCGTCCAGGTGATGGAGCCCATCTTGCCGACCTTCACGATGACCTGCTGCGCGCCGGCCTCGCCGAGTTGCACCAGCGCGGCGCTGATGGAGCTGGTGCCGGTCAGGGCCTGCAGTTCGTGCTGGTTAAGCATCAGGTAGTCGGCGCGCAGCACGTCGGCGCGCAGGCTGGTCCCGGCCTTGTTCACGGCCCCGGTGCCCAGGTCGATGAAGACCGGGACGCGGGGGGTGGCGCTGCGGGCGGCGTCGATGGCGTTCAGGGCGAATTCGCGTTGCGGGCCCTCGATCATGGCGTAGGCGTTGATGATCAGGGCGTCGGCGGCCTGCACCTCGGCGGCGCTCAGCTGGGCGGGGTCCAGCTGGCGGTTGGCGGCCCCGTCGCTGATCATGGCGCGCTCGCCGCCTCCGGTCTGCATGACGGTGATGGTGCTGGTCAGCAGGTGCGGGTCGCGCTGGATGGCGTTCTCGCTGACGCCGCTGTCGCGGACGTGGCTCAGGGCGTACTCAGCGAACGGGTCCTGGCCGACGCGGGCCGCCAGCGTGACGCGGTGGCCCAGGCGGGCCA
The DNA here is from genome assembly GCF_028622095.1 of Deinococcus aquaticus. Taxonomy (NCBI): domain Bacteria; kingdom Thermotogati; phylum Deinococcota; class Deinococci; order Deinococcales; family Deinococcaceae; genus Deinococcus; species Deinococcus aquaticus. The sequence goes on from NZ_CP115165.1 coordinate 2,841,225, forward strand.
GGGTGACGCTGATGGTCCCTCCGGCGCCGCCGGGTTTCATACTGGCCTGCCGGGGCGTGACTTCCTGGCCGGGCTGGGGCAGGCGGTCCAGGTGGTAGAGGTGGTCAACGGTCACGTCGCCGATAACGTAGAACTTCACGGGAGTACCTCCAGGGCGCGGCGGGCGGCCCTTGTGGATCGAGTCGGGGTGGGGCTGGGGCGCGTAGAAACTGGTCTTACCGTATCACGCCGAGTTTCACAGCCATGTCACGCAGGTCATGCAGGGCGACGTCCTCGGCGCGCACGTCGGGGCGGATGTTCAGGGCCGCCAGGGTCGCGTCGATGGCCTCGCCGTCATGGCCGATCATGCGCAGGTTGTTGCGCAGGGTCTTGCGGCGGTGGTGCAGGGCCGCCTCAATGAATTTCAGGAATTCGGGTTCCGGCGCCGGGCGGTCGCGGTCGAAGTCCAGGCGGATGACGCTGCTGGTCACGTCCGGCGCGGGCAGGAACGCGCCCTTGGGCACGTCGCGGACGTGGCGGACGCTGCCGTACAGGGCGGCGATGGCGCTCAGGAAGCCGTAATTGTCGGTGCCGGGTTTCGCGGCGAGGCGCTGCCCGACTTCCTTCTGGACCAGCACGGTGGCGGACACGATGCCCGGCGCGCGCATGAAGCGGGAGAGCAGCAGGCCCGTGATGTAGTACGGCAGGTTGGCGATCACGCGGGTTCCGGCCGGGAGGGTCGAGTAGTCGAAGTCCAGGGCGTCGCCCCAGATGATCTGCACGTCGGTGTCGCCCAGCGTTTCGGCCAGGACGGCGCGCAGGCGTTCGTCCTTTTCCAGGGTGGTGACCTGCGCGCCGCGCGAGTGGATCTCGCGGGTCAGGACGCCCAGGCCGGGGCCGATCTCCAGGACGGGCACGCCGGGCGCGGCCCCCCCGGCCTCGGCGATGGCGCGCAGGATGTTCCCGTCGATCAGGAAGTTCTGCCCGAGGCTCTTGGTGGGTTTCAGGCCGTGGCGGGTCAGGAGTTCGCGCACGCGGGCCGGTGAGTACAGCGGGGCGGTCGCTCCGCTACTGGTGGGTGGGATCGGGTCTTTCAAGGGGTTCAGCTCCGGTGGGGCCGCCCGCACAGGGCAGGGGCAGAGTGTCCCGCGTGTGTCTGGGCGGGCGGCTTCATCCGCGCAGCGCGGGGATTTCAACGCGTCAGTATACTCGGCAGGTGAGTGTTCCGTTCCGGCCGAGTGTCCTGTTTCACCTGAGTGTCCGCGTGCGCCCCGCCCGGGTCCGCCCCGTTCCCGGTCTGTGCTGGGGGACGAGGTGAGTGCCGCCCGCCGCCCGGACGCCGGGCAGGCCACGCCGGAGGAACTGAACAAGGCCTCCTCGCAGGCGGCACCGTCTGAGCCGGTCCTGTCCCTGCCGGACCTGATCGGGCAGAGCGAGTGGCGGCTGGCGCTGGCGACCGCGCGGGTGCAGGGCGCGCCACTGGACCTGGAACAGGCGCTGGACGCTGTGCTGACCGCGCAGAGTGCCGTGCGGGCGCGGCGGTACCCGGCGGCGCGGCAGGCGGCGGCCGAACTGACGCCGCTGCTGCCGGCCCTGCCGGAGCCGGAGGGGAGCGCGCTGCGGGCGCAGGTGGACCCGGAGGCGCTGACCGGGGCGCTGCGGGCACTGGACGCCGGGCAGAAGGTCACGGACCCGGCCGAACTGGCGACGCTGCTGGCCGGGGCGCTGGCGCAGCCGCTCACGCGGGCCGAGGCGCTGAACATGCAGGGCATCCTGCACGCCGTGAGCGGCGAGGCGGAGCAGGCCCGCGCGCTGCTGGACGCGGCCATGCAGGCCGATCCCGGGCACTACCGCGCCCTGACGAACCTGGGCAACCTGGAGATGGAAGCCGGGCAGTTCGCGGAGGCCGAGGCGGTGTACCGGCGGGTGCTGGCCCTGAACCCGGAGTACGACGGCGGGCACCATAACCTGGGCGTGGCGCTGCGCCGCCAGGGCCGCGTGGGCGAGGGCGTGAAGTCTATCCGGCGGGGGCAGCAGCTGAGCATGAAACGCTCGAAGGACGACACGAACGCCGAGATGAAGGAGCAGTTCGCGCAGAATCCGTTCATGAGGAACCTGCGCTGGGTGCTGATCGCCGTGGTCGTGCTGATCGTGTTCCTAGCGGTGCGGGGCGTGGGCGGCTGACGGTGCCGTGGGTCCTGAACGGCGAGGGCGCGCGGGCGGTGGACGCGCGACTGGACGGGGCCGGGCTGCTGGACCTCGCCATGGAGGAGGCCGGGCGGGCCGTGGCGGACGCCGCGCAAGACCTCGCGCCGCAGGGGCCGGCGTTGCTGCTGGCGGGCGGCGGCGCGAACGGCGGGGACGCGTTCGTGGCGGCCCGGCACCTGCTGACGCTGGGGCGTGAGGTGCTGGTGCTGGCCCTGCCGTCCCGGCACCCGCTGACGCGCCTGAACCGGCGGCGCTGGCGGGCGGTGGGCGGCGTGACGCGGCCCCTGAGTGCCAGCGCCGTGTCTCACCGGGCGCCGGGGGCGGGCGTGATCGTGGACGGCCTGCTGGGCACCGGGTTCGGGCCGCCGCTACGGCCCGCGCTGGCCGGGGTGATCGGGGCGCTGGGTGCGGCGCGCTCGCACGGCACGCCGGTCGTGGCCATCGACCTGCCCAGCGGTCTGGAGGAAACTTCGGCGCTGGTTCCGGACGGCCCGGATGGCCTGCCGGGCACAGCCGGGGCGGACCTGACCGTGACGTTCATGGGCCTGAAGGCCGCGTTGCTGTTCGGCGCGGCAGCGGCGCAGGCGGGGCGGGTGCAGCTGATCCCACTGCGGGTGCCCGGCGACTGGGTGCAGGCGCAGGCCGTCGCGGAGCAGCCGACCGACGCGCACGTGGCGGCCCTGCTGCCCGTGCGCCGCGCGGACGCGCACAAGGGCACGGCGGGCCGCGTGTGGATCGTGGGCGGTCACCCCGGCACGGTGGGCGCGGCGGGCATGGCAGGCGTGGGGGCGCTGCGGGCCGGGGCGGGTCTGGTCACGCTGCACTCGGCGGCGGACGTGCCGCTGCTGATGCCGGAACTGATGATTCACCGGCACGCGGACCTGCGCGCGGCGCTGCTGGGCACGCCAGAGTCAGGGCGGCCGGACGCGCTGGCGGTCGGCATGGGCCTGGGTCCGGACGCCGCCGCGCTGGCCCGCGAGCTGCTGCGCTGGCAGCGGCCCACCGTGCTGGACGCCGACGCCCTGCAGATCGAACTGGCCGGGCACGGGCACGCGGCCTGCATCTGGACCCCGCACCCCGGCGAGGCCGCGAGGCTACTGGGCACCAGCACGCAGGACGTGACCCGCGATCCCCTGAGCGCCGCCCGCGCCCTGCAACAGCGGCTGAGCGGCGTGGTCGTCCTGAAGGGCGGCCCCAGCGTCGTGGCGTACCCCGGGGGTCTGAGCGTGTCGCGCGGCGGGCATCCAGGCATGGCCAGCGGCGGCATGGGCGACACCCTGTCCGGCATCCTGGCCGCGCTGCTGGGCCAGGGCCTGAGTGCGCGGGACGCCGCCGTGACCGGGGTGCGCCTGCACGCCCGCGCCGGGGAACGCGCCGCGCAGGTGCACGGCTACGGCCTGAGCGCCTCGGACGTGGCGCAGGAACTCGGCGGGGCGTGGCAGGACCTGAGCGCCGCCCTGCCCGCACACCGGCCCGGCTGATCCGGCGCGTCCCGTCTGATCCGGATTCCGTCCGTTTCGTTAACAACCCGGGACGGCACCGGGTTGCCAACTCCACGCCCGGAATCCGCTCTGCTCCTGCTCGCGTCCGCTCGGATGGAACGGTTTTTGCAAACCATTCCATCGGAGTCCGTCTGCCTCCCGCCGGGACGTGCCTAGCCCCCACTGGGGGGCGGGGCCTCCCTCCCCCCTACACGCGTGCCGGACGTGAACTTTCCCTGACTGCGCCCGGCAGGAAAGGTGCTAGTTTGCTGGTATTCATGCAAGGCCTGCTGAGCGACCTTCCCCTTCTGGGCGTCCTGGAATTGATTCACACGACCCGGCAGACCGGCGTGCTGGAAGTGCAGGCCGACGTGCCGTTCACCGTGGCCTTCTTGAACGGTGAGATCGTGTCGGGCGGCATTCTGGACTGGCTGGGGGCCGAGGCACTGTACGCCAGTCCCATGCTGCCCGAAAGCGGGATGTTCACGTTCCAGCCGCGTCCCGTGACGGGCACGCCGCTGGGCGCGTACGGGCACTTCTCGACCGACTGGGCGCGCATCAGTGACGAGTGGGGTCAGGTGTGCGCCGTGATCGGCAGTCCCAGCCGCGTGTTCCAGGGGCAACTGCCGCTGTTCGACGTGCCGCAGGGCCGCTCTGTGCGCGCCGCGGCGCGGGAGGCGGAAGTGCCGCTGTTTCAGGTGGCGCAGGTCGTGTCGCAGGCCGTGCGGGACGGGCGACTACACGCCGAGGACCGCTTCGAGTGGTTCCGGCTGCGGCTGATGCCCACCCGGCAGCGGGCCGCGCTGCACCCGGTGGCGCGCGTTCTGGACGGCGAACGCACCCTGGGGGACGCCGTGGCGCAGGGCACGCCGCTGAACGAGGTGCGCGATTACCTGCTGGGCGAACTGCGCCTGGGCCTGCGCTTTCCCGGCAGCGGCTGGGTCCTGCGTGACCTCGTGTGGGAGCAGCAGAACCTGAAGTGATACGGATTCCGTCTGTTTCGTTGACAACTTGGGAAGGCGCCAAGTTGCCAACTCCACGCCCGGAACCCGTCCGGCTCCCACTCGCTCTGCGGAGCAGCTCTACGAGTCCGCTCGGGTTAAACGGTTTGTGCAAACCATTCAACCGGAGTCTGTATGATCCGGCAGTCCGCCCGATCTGACCGGCTGGCTGCCCAGCGCAGCGTGACTGCTCTAGAATGCCCGGCATGTTGTTTCTGTCGGCCCTGCTGTTGCTCGTGGCGTTCCTGGTGGGCAGTGCCCCGGTCGGGCACGCGGTCCTGTCGCGCTCGGGCGTGAACGTCCGCGTGACGAACGCCTACAACCTGGGGGTCGAGAACGTGCTGCACCGCGTCGGCCCCGGTCTGGCGTTCGTGACGGCGCTGCTGGACGCCTCCAAGGGCTTCCTGGCGATCCTGATGGCGTCCAGCGTGAACAACCCGGAACTGTCAGTTCTGGCGGGACTGGCCGCGTACCTGGGGCACCTGAACCCGCCGCGCGCGCTGTACGGGCAGACGCCGCCGCGCGGGCGGGGGAATCTGGTGCTTCTGGGCGTCATGGCGGGACTGGCCGTGACGGGCGCCGTGCCGCTGTGGGCGGCGGCGCTGCCGGTCGTGGTGTACGCGGGCGTGGCGGGCTTCTGGGGGTACGTGACGGCCGCGACTCTGGCGGGCGTGCTGGCGTTCACGCTGGCGGTCGCGGCGCTGCCGCTGGGGCCGGCCGCGAAACTGGCGGCGCTGGGGCTGCTGGTCGCGGCGGGCTGGCGGTTCAAGGAGAACCTGGGCCGCATGCTGGACGGCACCGAGCCGCGCCTGGGCGAGGCGGTACCCATGGCGGGCCGCCGCAGCGACGAGGTGGTCGCGGCGTTCATGATTCACCCGATGACGCTGGAGAACTTCTGGAGCGCGCGGCGCTTCGCGTGGCTGCGCCCACTGGTCGAGCGCGGGTTGGTCAGCGAGGCGGGCGTGCGGCAGATGGCCGAGAGCCTGCGTCCCATGAAGATCGGGGAGTTGCAGGGCATCCGCACCACGGACGGCAAACGCATCCGCTGTTACCTGCTGTCCAGTCCGCTGCTGCCGGACGTGTTCCGTGATAACCCGGACCTCGCCACGCGCCGCGCCATCGAGGGCGCGCGGCTGGCGCAGGAACTGGGCGCGGAGGTGTTCGGGCTGGGCGCGTTCTGGTCCGTGGTGGGCAACAAGGGCGTGGACGTGCAGGCGGCCGTGCCGGACATCACCATCACGAACGGCGGGGCGTACACGTCCGGGACCATCAAGGCCGCCATTCCGGGCATCCTGGAGCACTTCGCCGCCGAGGGCCGCGACCTGAAACGGGCGACGGCCGCTGTCGTCGGGGCCAACGGGGTGGTCGCGTTCGGCATCGCGCGGACCATCGCGCCGCAGGTGGGGAAGGTGATCATGATCGGCCGTGACCTGGAGCGGCTGGAACGCAGCGCCGCCACCCTGCGCCGCGCCTCGAAAGACACCGAGATCGTCACGACCACCAGTTACGACACCCTGAAGGAAGCGGACCTGATCTTCACGGCGACCAGCGACCCGAACCCCGTGATCTTCCCGCAGCACGTGAAGCCCGGCACGTGGATCTTCGACGAGGGCCGCCCCGCCGACGTGGACGAGAGCGTGGCCGCCATTCCCGGCGTGCGCGTCATTCCCGGCGGCGTGGTGCGGCCCCCCGGCGGCATGACCAGCAACATCGACCTGCAGTTCGGGGAGGGACAGGTACCCGCCTGCCTCGCCGAGACGCTGATCATCGCCGCGACGGGCGAACACTGGCGTAAGAGCCTGGGGCCGCAGACGCTGACCGAGAACATCAACTTCTTCGTCGAGCAGGCCGCCGTGCTGGGCTTCGAAGTCGTCGACTGACCCCGGCGGGCAGGTCACCCTGGGGGGCCGCCGCGGAATGCCGCGCGGCCCCTTGCTGTTGCCGTGGGCGGCCGAAGATCAACGATTGATGGAGGGCCAGACCGCCAAAAACCGGGTACTGGTGGGGTCGGAAGTCTATGCTGCGGGCCAGATGCGGCGTGGTAGGTGGGATTGGGCGGATGGGGTGCGGGGTGTCCTGATCCTTCTGGCGCTACTGGGTGGCCGCGCCGGGGCGGCCGAGGTGCCATTGTGGCTGGGGCCGGCGCGTCCGGCAGTGGTGGCGGGCTGGCCCCCGGCGGGTGTGGGCGGGGCCTGCGGCGAACCGGCGGGGCGGCTGGAGCGGGTGCTGTGGGAGGCGACGCGCACGCCGGACGGGTCAGACCTGTCGTGCGGGAACACGTTCGTGGAGTTCATGCGCACGCCCCGTGACCTGAACACGCCGGTGGACGCCTTCGACCGGATCGCGCAGCAGGTGGTCGGGGCGCGCTCGGAGGTGCTGCTGACCTCCATGGAGTGGCGGGGCGGGCCGGGCATGCCCGGCTGGACCTTCGCGCGGGCCGTGCGGGACCTGCACGCGCGGGTGCGGGCCTCTCCGGGCGAGTACCCGCAGGGCGTGGCGGTGCGGGCGCTGCTGGGCGGCTACCCGGACCCACTGGACCCGGACGGGACCGGGCCGGCGCGTGCACTGGTGCGCGACCTGCGGGCGCTGGGCGTGCCGCTTCAGGACGCGGCGCTGGGCTGGCAGGTGTCGGTCCTGAACTTCCGGTTCCTGCCGCACAGTCACGTGAAACTGCACGTGATCGACGGCACGGACCTGACGGTGGCGGGTTTCAACTTCTCGCCCTGGCACCTGCCGGCGGGCGGGCCGGAATCGCTGCCGCAGGCGCGGTCCCTGCACGACCAGGGGTTGCGGGTGCGGGGGCCGGTCGCGCAGGCGGGCGTGGCGGCCTTCGATGACCTGTGGCGGCACTCGTGGCAGTTGCGCTGCCCGCCACTGGTCGCGCCGGACGCTGTGAACGCCGCGTGCGTGCGGGGCGAGGCGGACCCGGTATCGCACCCGCCGGCAGCGCGGGAGGCCGTGCGGGCGGGCGACGCGCGGGCGTTCCTGCTGTACCGGCGGCCCGGTGGGGAGGATCAGGCAGACCGTGCGCAACTGGCGCTGATCGGCGCGGCGCAGGAGTCAGTGGATCTGATGCAGGCGGATTTCGGGACGTCGCTGACGTGCTGGTTCGCGTTCCTGCGGCCCGATCCGTGCCAGGCGGAGGATCAACCGCCGTACTTCGGGGCGGTGCTCGCGGCGCTGGAGCGGGGCGTGCGCGTGCGGCTGCTGCTGGTGGATTACGGGGTGGGGGCCGTGCCGAACCGCTCGGCGGTGGCCCTGCTGCGCCGCGAGTTGCGGCGGCGCGGCCTGGAGGACCGTTTCGAGGCGCGCTACACGACGTTCCCCATGCACACCAAGGCGCTGGTCGTGGACGGGTCGGTGGTCGTGGCGGGCAGTATCAACTTTCATTTCAGTGCGTGGGGGCCGTGGGGACTGGCCGAGGCGGCCCTGGCGACCTCGGACGTGGGCGCGGTGGCGGCGCAGACCGCGTCGTTCGCGGAAGCGTGGCGCACGTCGAGCCGCCCGGTGCCGCGCGAGTGGTGGCTGGGCCGCGTACCAGTGGGCGTGCCCTGAGCAGCCAGGAGGCTGGCGGGTGGCACGGTCTGCGCGACAGGCGGGCATTACACTGTCGGGCATGACGTCGTTCGCTGTCCTTGTTTCCTGTTCCGTTCGGGTGATCGCGCGTGGTTGAGCGCCTTCACCTTGCCAAGCCGCGCGGCTTCTGCGCGGGGGTCGTCATGGCGATTCAGGCGGTCGAGAAGGCCGCACAGAGCGAGTCGAAGCCGGTGACGGTGTACCACTCCATCGTGCATAACCACACGGTCGTGGACCGCCTTCAGGCCGGGTACGGCGTGCATTTCGTGGAGGACCTGGACGGTGTGGACGCCCTCCCGCAGGGCGGCGAGACGGTGGTGTTCAGCGCGCACGGCATCAGCCCGGCGGTGCGCGAGCGGGCGCGGGCGCTGGGGCTGGCGACCATCGACGCGACCTGCCCGCTGGTCACCAAGGTGCACACCGAGGCGAAAAAGTACGCTCGTGAGGGCTTCACGATCCTGCTGATCGGGGACAGTGCCCGGCATCAGGAGGTCATCGGCACGCAGGGCGAGGCGCCGGACAGCACCATTCTGGTGGGCGTGCTCGGCAAGACCGGCGAGGGCCTGCACGACCCGCACACGGTGCAGGTGCCGGACCCGCAGAAACTGGTGGTGCTGACCCAGACGACCCTCAGCGTGGACGACACGCGCCGCACGGTGGAGATCCTGCGTGGGCGCTTCCCGGCGCTGGTGGTGCCCCCCAGCGAGGACCTGTGCTACGCCACCAAGAACCGCCAGGACGCCGTGAAGGCCATCGCGCCGCAGGTGGACCTGTTCCTGGTGCTGACCAGCACGCACTCCAGCAACGGCATGCGCCTGCTGGAACTGGCAGAGGCGGAGTGCGGGCGTTCCGTGCGGCTGGAAACAGCGGCGGACCTCGCGGGCATGGATTTTGCCGGCGTGCGCTCGGTGGGAATCACCAGCGCGGCCAGCACGCCGGACGATCTGGTGCAGGCGGTCGTGGCGCACTTCCGGGCGCTGAACCCGGCGCTGGAGGTCATCGAGGAGGGCGAGTGGGAGAACATCGAGTTCCGCGAGCCGAAGAAGATCCTGCCCACCCAGGCGCTGCCCCGCACCCAGCAGTGAGGGGCGCTGGTGGGCAGTGACTGGCAGCTGAACGTCCCGGCCCTGCTGGACTTCCTGTTCCGGGTCTTCGTGGCGTGGCAGGTCGTGTGGGGGCTGGTGGCGTTCGTGGCGGTGTGGCGCGACAAGCAACTGGCACAGGCCCGCGAGGGCCGCCTGCCGGAGGCGACGCTGCACCGCTTCGAGCGGCTGGGCGGGTGGGCCGGGTCGTGGGCGGGGCAGCAGGTCTTCCGGCACAAGACGCGCAAGGTGGCGTATCAGCGGGCTTTCCGGCGCATCTGCCTGTGGTGGGCCGTGGCGTGGGCGGCGCTGCTGGCGCTGGTCGTCTGGATCTGACCCAGCCTCAGTTGCGACCCCAAATGCCTGTCAATTGAAAACCATTTGACCTTCATTCCTGTCACGCGCTAAGATGCACCGCATGATAGTAGTGAAGGTCGGCGGAAGCGCCGGAATCGATTACGACGCCGTCTGCGCGGACCTCGCCCAGCGCTGGAAAGCCGGAGAGAAACTGATCCTCGTGCACGGCGGCAGCGGCGAAACCAACCGCGTGGCAGAAGCCCTGGGCCACCCCCCCCGCTTCGTCACCAGCCCCAGCGGGTACACCAGCCGCTTCACGGACCGCCAGACCCTCGAAATCTTCGAGATGGTGTACTGCGGCAAGATGAACAAGGGCATCGTGGAACGCCTGCAACGCCTCGGCGTGAACGCCGTCGGCCTGTCCGGCCTCGACGGCCGCATCTTCGAAGGCCGCCACAAGGACTCCGTGCGGATCGTCGAGGACGGCAAGACGAAGATCCTGCGCGGCGACCACACCGGCACCGTCGAGAAAGTGAACACGGGCCTGATCGACCTGCTGCTGGCGGGCGGGTACCTGCCGGTCCTCACGCCCCCAGCCAGTTCCTACGAGGGTGTGGCCATCAACGTGGACGGTGACCGCGCCGCCGCCGCGCTGGCCGTCGCCCTGAAAGCCGACGCGCTGCTGCTGCTCTCGAACGTGCCGGGCCTGCTGCGCGCCTTCCCCGACGAGAGCAGCCTGATCCGCGAGATTCCCGCCGCCGACGTGGAGTCCTACCTGGAATTCGCGCAGGACCGCATGAAAAAGAAAGTTCTCGGGGCCGCCGAGGCCGTGCAGGGCGGCGTGAAACGCGTGATCTTCGGCGACGCCCGCGCCGGGGAACCCATCAGCGCCGCGCTCGGCGGGGCCGGCACCGTCGTCTCGTAGCACCGTCGTCTCGTAGACCGGACTTCTCCCATAGCACCCTCTCCCGCAGTGCCGGGCGGGGGTGCTATGCTTCCCAGCCGATGTTGACCCCCGCCGAACTCCTGGAATTCCTGAGCGTCAAAGGCGGCTGCGAGCACCGCGTGACCGCCCTGCTCCGCGCCGGGCGCGGCAAGAAAGCCAGCGTCCGCGAACTCGGCGAGTACCGCCTGACCGCGCGTGGCGAACAGGTGCAGGCCACCGGCCCCAGCGGCCAGACCCGCCACCTGACCCACCAGGAATTCCACGCGGTCTTCGGATCGTACGTATTCACGCCCGCCCAGGCGACCGGCGTGATGACCGACCTCGGCCCCCTGTTCGGGTAACGCAGGCAGGCCAGCAAACCGTCGCGGCGCACTCCCATGACGTTGGAGTGAACCGCGACGGCCTGCGCAACTTTTACTGGTTGCTGGTGGGGAAGCTGAAGGCGCTGAGGGTCACGTCGACGGTGCGGGTCTTCCCGGCGCGCTGCACGGTGAGTTTCACGCGGTCGCCGATGCGTTTGCCGATGATGGCGCGGCGTAGGTCGTCGCCCTCGCTGATGGTCTGGCCGTCCACGGCGGTGATGATGTCCCCGTCGGTGTTCAGAGTGTCTGCGCCGCTGCCCTGCGTTTCCGCCTGCCCGTTCAGTTGCAGCCCTGCGGTCGTGCCGCCCCGGAGTCCGGCGGCGGCGGCCGGGCTGTCCGGCGCGACTTCCTGGATCAGGGCGCCCTGGGCGGGGAGGCCCGCCTGTTTGCGCTGCGCGGCGCTCAGGACGCTCAGGTCCGTGAACTGCACGCCCAGGGTGGGCGTCTGGATCACGCCGCCCTTGCCAGCCTGGAGTTGCGGCAGGAGTTTCTTGACGGTGTTCACGGGAATCGCGAAGCCTACGCCGGCGCTCTGGCCGCTGCCGCCGGTCAGAATCTGGGTGTTCACGCCGATGACCTGACCGGCACTGTCCAGCAGCGGCCCGCCGCTGTTGCCGGGGTTGATGGCGGCGTCAGTCTGGATGACGCTCTGCTCGACGCCCCTGGTTCCGACCGGCACCCGGCGTTCCAGGCTGCTGATGATTCCTTCAGACACGCTGAACTCCAGGCCGAAGGGTGCGCCCATCGCGACGGCTTTCAGGCCCACGTCCAGGTTATCGCTGTCGCCCAGCGGGATGGGTCGGGCGGCCCCGCTTGGCAGGCCCTCGGCGCGGATCAGGGCCAGGTCGAAGTCGGGGGCGCGGGCCACGACTTTCGCCTTGTACTCGGTCTTGTCACCATGCAGGCGGATCGTGATCTCGCTGGCTCCCTCGACCACGTGGTTGTTGGTGATGATGTCGCCGCTGCCGGTCACGAAGAAGCCGCTGCCGGTGCCAGTCTGAGCCTGCCCGCTGCCACTGCCGTCATCCGGCAGGGTGAAGGGCAGCTGCTGTTGTAGACGCTGACGCAGCTGCGCCTGAGCGCTGTTCGCGCTGCTTTCCCTGACGCTCACGTACACCAGTCCGGCCTGGCGGTCCTTGACGACCTGCACGGTGTTCGCCTCGGATTCCGTGCGGGCGCGGCCTCCGTCGTAGGTGCCGTTGGCGGCCTGCACCATCTGCCCCTGCGCGCCGCTGCCGGCGCTGAGGTTGGTGTCCGGCGCGGTCTGCGAGGTGACCGCCTGCGTGGTGGCCGACGCCGTGACTGGGGCCGTGCGGGTGTTCAGTTCGTAACCGACCAGCCCACCGACAGCGAGGGTTCCGGTCAGGGCCAGGATGGACAGGGAGCGTTTCATGGGGGGCATTCTGCCGGGTGGCGGTTACAGTCCGGTTAAAAAAGACACGGCACGCGCCGAGGGGACAGGGGCGGCACGCCAGAGGCCGCCAGTCCGGGTGGACGGCGGCCTCTGCGGGGTGTCCGGCACGGGGCCGGGATGCGGGGTTACTTCTTGCGTTTGCCGGCGGGTTTCTTGCCACCACCTGCGGTGGTGCGTTCCTTGGCGTCACGCATGAAGGAACGGAGCTTGGCCTCGAACTGAGGGCTCTGCCGTCCGATTGCGCGGGGGCGGGGCACCTCCTCGGGCTCCTCGAGCAGTTCCTTGATCGAAAGATCGAGTCGGCCCCGCTCGTCACGGCCCAGGACTTTCACTTCCACGTTCTCGCCTTCGCGGACGTGGTCGTGAATGTTGCGCACGAACGAGTGAGCGATCTGCGAGATGTGCACAAGGCCCGTCTCGCCGTTCTCGAACTGGATGAACGCGCCGAAATCGGTCACGCGCGTTACGCGGCCCTCCACGACCGCGCCGGAATCAAGCTGCACCAAAGGTGTTCTCCTTGAAAAGCATGAGGCTCATGGTACACCATCCCCCGCACTCATGCGCCGCAGGTTCATACGCCGCCTGCGCGAACGTGAACGTCACCTGAGCGGCCTCCTCAGAAAGCGCGGCCAGCACGCATCCCATCCTCACCTCAGCCGGGGGTCTGAACCGGGTGCAGCGCGGGCCGCAGTTCAGCTCTCCCCCGCCCGGCGTGGGGGCCGGATGCTCTAGATTGGCCTCATGAAGTTGCGCGGCACGCTTGGTGGCATGAATCTCCTGCTGGAACCCGCTGACACGGCCGGGTCTGTCGCCGAGGCGCTGGGCGTGCGCGCCACGCTCCTGACCGGGCAAATCACTGTGGAACTCCAAGCCGACGTGGACCCCCAGGCCCTTGAGGAAGCCCTGACGCGCATCCGCGCCGCCGGGGGCACGCCGGGCCGTATCCGGGCCACGCGCGCGCCCGCCCCCATGCCGGCCCCGGCGCCAACGCCCATGTCGGCGCAGTCCAGCCCTGCACCCCACAGCCCCGCGTCCCACAGCGCGGCGTCGCACAGCGCGGCAGCTCGCACCACCGCCGCCCAGCCGCCGGTCGCCTCGGGCGTGCCGGGCGGGCGCACGGTGATCGTGCCGCACACCCTGCGGGCCGGGTTCCGGGGTGAGTACCCCGGCAGCGTGATCGTGCTGGGCGACGTGAACCCCGGCGCGGAAGTCGTGGCGGGCGGCGACGTGATCGTCATCGGGGCCCTGCGCGGCCTCGCGCACGCCGGGCAGGGCGGCCACAGTGACGCCATCGTCTGGGCGCGGCCCATCGCCAGCCCGCAGCTGCGTATCGGGGACGCGGTTGCCCGCGCGCCCGAGGGCAGCAGCCTGAGCAACATGCGCCACCGCGAGGACCAGCCCACCGCCGAGGTCGCCCGCCTGAGCGGCGGTGTCATTCAGATCGACACGCAGAAGTAGATTGATGGTTGATGGTCAACAGCGTGTGCGCGGCCTGAGCGGTCATTTCAAAGCCACTCACTGCCTGCACCCCACTTCCCTTACACGGCCGGGAAGCGCACGCCGCCCAGTTCGCGGTTCAGGTGGGCGGCCAGGGAGAGCAGGCGGCCGTCCTGTCCGGCCGGGGCAACCAGTAGCGCGCCGCTGGGCGGGCCGTCGATACCAGGGGGCGTGACGGGCAGGGCGAGACTGGGGTAGCCGGCCTTGGCGGCCAGGCCACAGCCGTGAATGCCGGGGAAGATCAGCAGGTCGAGGCCGTCGGCGAACAGCTGGTCGAAGCCCCGGGTGCGGGTCAGGCGCAGATCGCGGTCGCGGGCGCGGCGGTAGTTGGTTTCGCTGGCGTCGCCCCGGGTGCCCTGCGCGGCGTGCAGGAGCGTCTGGCCGTAGCGCAGCAGGTGTTCCGGGTCGTGGTCGTTCGCGTCGATGACTTCCTGAAGGCTGCGGGGGCCGTGCGTGACGCCCGCGAGGTAGGCGTTCAGGTCGCCCCTGAATTCGTATTCGAGGACTTCGAGGTTCCAGCCGCTCGCGTTCAGTTCCTGGCGGGTGGGGAACGTCCGGTCGTGGGTGATGGCGTTCAGGTCGGTCAGCAGGGCGCTCAGGTGGTCCAGGGCGGCCTGCTCGGCCGGGCTGACGTGCGGTTCGTCGCGGATGATGCCGACGTGCGCGCCGTTCAGGGCGGCGTCGCGGATGCGCAGGTCCGGGACGGGCAGGCGGCGGCTGGCCTCGTCATGCAGGTCGGGGCCGGCGATCACGCTCAGGATCAGGGCGGCGTCGCGGGCGCTGCGGGTAATGGGCCCGGCGGTGTCCTGGCTGTGGCTGATGGGGACCACGCCGGTGCGCGGCACGAGACCCAGGGTGGGTTTCAGGCCGATCACGCCGTTCTGGTAAGCGGGACTGACGATGCTGCCGCTGGTTTCGGTGCCGATGGCGGCGGCGCACAGGCGCGCGGCGACCGCGACGCCGCTGCCGCTGCTGCTGCCGCCGGTGTCCAGGGTGTCACCCCAGGGATTGACGGTCTGGCCGCCGGCGCTGGAGTACCCGTTACTCATGCCGACGGTCATGAAGTTCGCCCATTCGGTCATGTTCGCCTTGCCCAGGATGATGGCCCCGGCGGCCCGCAGGCGCGCGACCAGCGGGGCGTCCGCTGCGGGCACGTGCCCGAGCAGCAGGCGGCTACCGGCGCTGGTGGGCAGGCCCGCCACGTCGATGTTGTCCTTGATCAGCAGGGGCACGCCGTGCAGTGGGCCGCGCTGGCCCTCGCTCAGGGCGTCCAGGGCGTCGGCGCTGCCCTGCGCGTCCGGGTTGACGGTGATCACGGCGTGCAGGCGGGGGTTCAGGGCGTGCAGGCGGGTCAGGTACGTGCGGGTGACCTCGCTGGCGGTCAGGTCGCCGCGGCGGGTGGCGGCGGCAAGCGAACAGGCGTCCAGATCGAGGATCGGGTCGGGCATGGTCAGGGTCACGCCCTGTACTGTACCCACGTCTATCGGCCCGGAGGGTAGGTTGGGACGCGGTGCGGTAGCCTCGGGCGCATGAGTGAACGCCCCGACCGCCTGACCGTCGCCTTCCAGGGGAACCCCGGTTCCTACGGGGAGATCGCCGCCCTGAACGCCCTGGGCGAGGGCCGTGACGTGGAGACGCGCGGGTACCCCACCTTCCATGAGGTCGCGCGGGCCGTGGAGGCCGGCGAGGCGGATTTCGGGGTGCTGCCGGTCGAGAACAGCCTGATGGGCGCCATTCACCAGTCCATCGACCTGCTGAGCGAGACGGACCTGCACGTGACGGGCGAGGTGATCGTGCGCGTGTCTCACTGCCTGATGGCGCTGCCCGGCGTGGCGCTGGAGGACATCCGGCGCGTGGCGAGTCAGCAGCCGGCGCTGGATCAGTGCACGGTCCTGATCCGCAAGCACGGGTGGCAGCCGGTCGCGGCGCACGATACGGCCGGGAGCGCCAAGAACCTCGCGCAGAGCGGCGAGCGGGACCTTGCGGCGATTGCCAGTAGCCGCGCGGCGGAACTGTACGGCCTGAACATCCTGCAACGCGAGATCGAGGACGAACCGTTCAATTTCACGCGCTTCATGATCCTGTCGCGCGCGGAGCCCGCGCCCAGCGACGCGCCGCACAAGACGAGTCTGGTGTTCGCGGTGCGGCACACGCCGGGGTTCCTGGTCGAGACGCTGAACGAGTTGCGCGGCCTGAACCTGAGCCGCATCGAGAGCCGCCCGCGCCGGGACCGCGCCTGGAGTTACCTGATGTACGTGGATATCGAGGGGGACGCCCGCGACCCCCGTGTGGCGCAGGCGCTGGCGGGGGTGCTGCGCAAGGCGAGTTACGCCAAGATCATCGGTTCGTACCCGGCCGCGCAGGGTACGGTCGGGTAATGAAGGCCGGGTAGCACGGGCGGCTAGCGCGGCCGGACGGGGCGCGGGCCTGTCCACTCCACCCCCCTTTGAGGGTGGTGGGCCTGCGCTATGCTGCCCGTATCGTGCCCGCCGGGCGCGGTCATCCAGAATCGCCGGAGGGGATTTTCTGCCCTGTGATGGCGAGGCAACCGGCCCTCATTGCGGCAACGGTGCTTTCAGAAGAGACCCGCGTGGGTGCGCTGACGATGGCGCGAGCGGGGACGATGGCCCAGGAGCGGCGCAGCAATCGCGCACAACGACTTTCGAGGCCGCCGCTGGGCGGCTTTTTGCTTTGAGACAGGGGTGGACCATGAGCACGGATATTCGCGCTGAGGCGCGCAAACGCATCTTGATTCTGGACGGGGCGTGGGGCACGCAGCTCCAGCAGGCGGGCCTGACGGAAGCCGATTTCAGATGGGATGACGCCGACCCCCTGCGGATGTACCGGGGGAACTTCGACCTGCTGCAACTGACCAAACCCGACGTGATCCGCGCCGTGCACCGCGCGTACTTCGAGGCGGGCGCGGATATCGCCAGCACGAACACCTTCAACTCCACGACGATCAGTCAGGCGGACTACGGCACGGAAGGCATGGCGTACGAGATGAACGTGCAGGGCGCGCGGCTGGCCCGCGAGGTCGCCGACGAGTTCACGGCCCGCGATGGGAAACCGCGCTGGGTGGCGGGGAGCATCGGGCCGACGAACCGCACGGCGACCCTCTCGCCGGACGTGGAACGCCCGGAGTTCCGTAACGTCACCTACGACGATCTGGTAGCCGCGTACACCGAGGCCGCCGAGGGCCTGATCGAGGGCGGAGCCGACCTGCTGCTGCTCGAAACCGTGTTCGACACCCTGAACGCCAAGGCGGCGCTGTTCGCCTGCGAGGAGGCCTTCGCCCGCACGGGCCGGACGCTGCCGGTCATGCTGTCCGGGACGATCACGGACGCGTCCGGGCGCACGCTGAGCGGGCAAACGCCGGAAGCCTTCGCCATCAGCACCTCGCACGCGAACCTGTTCAGCCTCGGCCTGAACTGCGCGCTGGGCGCGGATCTGCTGCGCCCCCACCTGCGCGAGATCGCCGCGAACACGGACGCGCTGGTGTCCGTGCACCCGAACGCGGGCCTGCCGAACGCCTTCGGCGAGTACGACGAGACGCCCGAGCAGACGGCCGCCGTGCTGGGCGAGTTCGCCCGCTCGGGGCTGGTGAACATCGTGGGTGGCTGCTGCGGCACCACGCCCGAACACATCCGCGCGATTGCCGGGGCGGTGCAGGGCGTGCCGCCGCGCGTGGCCCCCGAGCAACCCGCCGTGCTGCGCCTGAGCGGCCTGGAACCCCTGAACGTCACGCCGGAACTGAACTTCGTGAACGTGGGCGAACGGACGAACGTGACCGGCAGCCCCAAATTTGCGAAGGCGATCCTGGCCGGCGACTACGACGCGGGCCTGAAGATCGCGCGGCAGCAGGTCGAGAACGGCGCGCAGATCGTGGACGTGAACTTCGACGAGGGCATGCTGGACGGCGAGGCGGCCATGGTGAAGTTCCTGAACCTGCTGGCCGGGGAACCCGACATCAGCCGCGTGCCGCTGATGCTCGACAGCAGCAAGTGGGAGATTCTGGAGGCGGGCCTCAAGCGAGTGCAGGGCAAGGCGGTCGTGAACTCGATTTCCCTCAAGGACGGCGAGGAGAAGTTCCTGGAACGCGCCCGCCTGCTGCGGCGCTACGGGGCGGCGGCGGTCGTCATGGCCTTCGACGAGCAGGGGCAGGCCGACAACCTGGAGCGTCGCAAGGAGATCACGGCCCGCGCGTACCGGCTGCTGACCGAGGACGTGAAGTTCCCGCCGCAGGACATCATCTTCGACCCGAACGTGCTGACCGTCGCGACCGGCATCGAGGAGCATGACCGCTATGCCATCGACTTCATCGAGGCGACCCGCTGGATCAAGGCGAACCTGCCGGGCGCGCTGGTGTCGGGCGGGATCAGCAACGTGTCGTTCTCCTTCCGGGGGAACAATCACGTGCGCGAGGCGATGCACGCCGTATTCCTGTACCACGCGATCCGCGCGGGGCTGGACATGGGCATCGTGAACGCCGGGATGCTCGCCGTGTACGAGGACATCGAACCCGAGTTGCGGGACGCCGTGGAGGACGTGATCCTGGCCCGCCGGACGGACGCCACCGAACGCCTGCTGGAGCTCGCCGACCGCTACAAGGGCATCAAGCGCGAGGTCGGGGCAGGCAGTCCGTGGCGTGACCTGCCGGTGCAGGAGCGCCTGAAGCACGCGCTGGTGCAGGGCATCGCGGACTTCGTGGATCAGGACGCCGAGGAGGCCTACCAGGAACTCGGCTCGCCACTGCTGGTCATCGAGGGGCCGCTGATGGACGGCATGAACGTGGTGGGTGACCTGTTCGGGGCCGGGAAGATGTTCCTACCTCAGGTCGTGAAGTCCGCCCGCGTGATGAAACGCGCCGTGGCCTACCTGACGCCCTACATGGAGGCCGAGAAGCAGGAGGCGGGCGGCAAGGGCAGGGTGCTGATGGCGACCGTCAAGGGCGACGTACACGACATCGGCAAGAACATCGTCGGGGTGGTGCTGGCCTGCAACGGCTATCAGGTGACGGACCTGGGCGTGATGGTGCCCACCGATAAGATTCTCGACGAGGCCGTGCGCATCGGCGCGGACGTCATCGGGCTGAGCGGCCTGATCACCCCCAGCCTGGACGAGATGGTCACCGTGGCCCGCGAGATGACACGCCGTGGCATGACCCAGCCCCTGCTGATCGGCGGGGCGACCACCAGCCGCGCCCACACCGCCGTGAAGATCGACCCGGCGTACTCCGGCCCGGTCGTGCACGTGCTGGACGCCAGCCGCGCCGTGACGACCACCGCCGACCTGCTGGCCGACCCGCGCGGCGTGCAGGAACGCATCCGTGAGGAGTACGACGCCCTGCGTGAGCGGCACGGCGAACGCAATATCCGCCTGATTCCCATCGCAGACGCGCGGGAACGCGCCCCGATCCTCTCCCCCACCGTCCCGCTAGCCCCGCGCGAACCGGGCCGGCAGGTCATCGAGCAGCCCATCGCGGAGCTGCTGGAGTTCATCGACTGGACGCCGTTCTTCATCGCGTGGGAGATGAAGGGCATCTACCCGAACATCCTGACCGACCCCCTGCGCGGCGAGGAAGCCCGCAAGCTGTTCGCGGACGCGCAGGCCCTACTGCAACGCGCCATCGACGAAGGGCTGCTGACCGCGCGCGGAGTGATCGGCCTGTGGCCCGCCGAGCGCGACGGGGACGATATTGCCGTGCAGGTCGGCCCGGACGTGCCGGCCGGGGAAACGCTGGATTTCGCCATGCATGAACTCGCCGCCGGCCGCGAGGCGCTGCCCGGCGTGGTGCACCTGCACACCCTGCGCCAGCAGCGCGAGCAGAACACCCCGAACGTGGCCCTCGCGGACTTCATCGCGCCGCACGGCGATCACATCGGGGCGTTCGCGGTCGCCATTCACGGCGCGGACGAACTGGCCCGCGCGTTCGAGGCCGAGCACGACGACTACAACTCGATCCTCGTGAAGGCCGTCGCCGACCGGCTGGCCGAGGCCTTCGCGGAGAAACTGCACCGCGACGTCCGCACCCGGCACTGGGGCTACGCGCCGGACGAGGCCCTGCGCAACGACGACCTGATCCGCGAGCGTTACGACGGCATCCGCCCCGCGCCCGGCTACCCCGCGCAGCCCGACCACACCGAGAAACGCACCCTGTTCCGCCTGCTGGACGCGCAGGAGATCGGCCTGGAACTGACCGAGTCGTGCGCCATGTGGCCCGCCGCCGCCGTGTCCGGCTTCTACTTCGCGCACCCGGACGCGCGGTACTTCGCAGTCGGACGGATCGGCCGCGATCAGGTGCAGGACTACGCCCGGCGCAAGGGCATGCCGCTGGACGAGGTGGAACGCTGGCTGGGACCGATCCTCGCGTATGACGCGGGGGTGGCGGATGGCGAAAGGCAGAAGGCGGAAGGCGAGGCCACTGGGGAGCCTTCTGCCATCGGCCTTCAGCCATCGGCGGCGGCTGGAGGCCGCCCGTGACCCGCGTGTCCGTGGAACTCGTGCCCCGCTCGCGCAGCGGCCTGCGGGCCGAGATCGCGCAGGTGGCGGCCTCGCTGTCCAGCGTGGACACGGTGAACATTCCTGACCTGACGCGCTACTCGCTGCGCTCGTGGCTGGGCTGCGCGTTCGCCCGGCCACACCACGCCGCCGTGCCGCACCTGCGGGCCGTGGATTTCAACCCGCGCGAGCCGCTGCCGTTTCTGGACACGCTGGAGCAGCACGGCCTGAGCGAGGTGCTGGTCGTGACCGGCGACGCACCCGCCGACATGAGCGCGAAGGTGTACGACCAGGACGCCGTCGACCTGATCCGCCGACTGCGCCGCGAGGCCCCACACCTCACCGTGTACGCGGGCCTCGACCCGTACCGGCAGTCGTTCGCGCGAGAACGCGATTACCTGGAACGCAAGCTGGATGCGGGCGCGACCGGGTTCTTCACGCAGCCGTTCTTCGACCTACGCGTCATGGACGCCTACAGCGACCTGATCCCGGACGGCGCGCAGATATGGTGGGGCGCGACCAGCATCCTGACTGAATCCAGCCTGAACTACTGGCGGGCGCGCAACCACGCCGTGTTCCCCCGCTCGTTCACGCCCACCCTGGAGTGCAACCGCGCGTTCGCTGCCGACCTGCTCGCCTTCGCCCGCGAGCGCGGCCAGCACGCGTACTTCATGCCGGTCAAGGTAGACGTGCAGGCGTACCTGGAAGGGATTCTCTGAGCGACGGGCTCGGACCTTTGAACTATGAGTAACCCCAGCTCCCGGCTGAAGCCAGAAAAGTAGATCAGCGGCCTGAACCGTCCCGCACAGCCACTTACCGCCGACTGCCGCCGGCCGTCGTGCGCGAAGCGCGCGGGCCTTCCACCGGGCGCGGCAGGATGGCGTCGAGGCCGGACACGTTACCGGCCACAGCAACCCCGCCGCAGAAGTAGAACCTCTTGCTGAGCGCAGCGACTGCTCCCCCTGCCCCCCTGGGGTAGGGGGCTGGGGGGTGGGGCGAATGAATCGGGCCTCCCAGGAACATCTGGAAGACCCGAATCGCGCTGAAGCCTCAGCTGTTGTCGATGACCACCGTGAAGGTCCGGCTGACCTTGCCGTTGGCGGGCACATCCACGCGGAGGTTCGCAGTTCCCTGGTTCTTCACGGGGGCACTGGTGTCGATAATGATGACGCGCCCGCCGATGCGTTCGGTGACTTCGGCGCGCACGGCGCGGTCCTTGCTGCTCTCGAAGGCGTAGGTGACCTTGTAGGTGGTCTTGGTGACGTTGCCCTTGGCGTCCTTGACCTGCGCAGTCTGGGCGGCGCTGCGGGTGTATTCGATGTCGGGGTCTTCGCCCAGGGAGAAGTCGATGGTGCCACCCTTGCGGGTGTCGGGGAGGGTGGTCTGGCCGACGAGGCGGCCGTCCTCGCGGACGGTGAGGGGGCCGGCGGGGAGGCGCTGGTCGGCTTCCAGGCGGTAGGAGCGGTTGAGGGTGCCGGTGCGGGTGTCGGTGCCGAAGTAGGTGTCGAGTCCGGCGTAACGTTCGAATCGGCTGAGTTTGGGCGTCAGGAACGGCAGGGTGATGACGGAGTTGGCGGGCAGCGTGAAGGGCGTGGTGAGGTCGTAGCGGGTCAGGCCGCGCAGTTCGCCCTGGCTCTGGATCTTGGGGGCGGGGGCGGCGGCAGTGGGGACGGCGCGCATGACCATGTCGGCGGCGAAGCCGGCTTCGGCCTGCGGGTTGGCCTGCACGGTCACGTCTCCGGCGTACAGTTCGGTGTTCTGCACGTCGTACGCGAGTTCGGTGCTGTTGCGCAGGTCGGCCAGGGCGGTCAGGTTCGCTCCGGCGGTGCTGGCGTTCAGGGTATAGCGGGGGCTCCAGGTGACGGCGCGGGTCAGGTACGTCAGGGTGCCGGCTCCGGCGCGGGGCAGGGTGTAGGTCAGGGTCTGGCTGGGGCTCTGGGGGTTCAGGGGGGGCGCGGCGCTGAAGGACAGGTCCTCGAAGCGCACGTTGAAGAACCGGCCCTCGGCGTCCTTGACGAGCAGGTCGCGGGCGCGCACCAGGGTCACGGGTTCGGTGGTCTCACCCCGGCGCAGGTACACGGTCTGGCCCTCGAGGCCGCTCAGCCAGTTGCTCTGGAGGGTCTGGGCGGCGCTGCTGAACGGCAGGCCTTCCAGGTCGAGGCTGCCGGGCAACACGCTTTCCCAGGCGGACTGGGGCAGGGTGACGTTCAGGCTGGTGCCGGTGGCCGTGACGGGCTGGCGGACCTCGGTGAAGCTGGGGTAGATGCGCAGGTCGGTAGCTCCGGCGCTGCCGAGGGCGAGGGCGGCGGCGAGGGCGGGCAGGACGGCCGGGAACACTTTGGTCATGCCTGCATGGTGACCCGGCCCTCATTATGAGATGTGAGAGGTCCGGTCAGAATAGGAACAGAAAAACCCGCCTTCCCAGTCGGGTCGGCGGGCTGTCCAAACTGCGCGGACGGTTACGGCGTGCAGCGCTTACAGGATGTCGTCGCGGATGCAGGCCTTGAAGTGACCGGGGCTGACTTCACGCAGTTCCGGAACGATGTTCGCGCAGTCGGCAATCGCGTAGCGGCAGCGGGTGCGGAACACGCAGCCGCTGGGCGGGTTGATCGGGCTGGGAATGTCGCCTTCCAGGATGATGCGCTGGCGTTTGATGGTCGGGTCCGGCACGGGCGCCGCCGACAGAAGCGCCTCGGTGTAGGGGTGCTTGGGGCTGGTGTTCAGCTGGCGGCTGGGCGCGATCTCCATGACGCGGCCCAGGTACATCACGATGATCCGGTCGCAGATGTACTCGACGACCGCGAGGTCGTGCGCGATGAACAGCACGGTCAGGCCCAGTTCTTCCTGCAGGTCCTGAAGCAGGTTCACGACCTGCGCCTGGATGGAGACGTCGAGCGCCGAGACGGGCTCGTCGGCCACGATGAACGCCGGGTCCACGGCGAGCGCGCGCGCGATCCCGATGCGCTGGCGCTGGCCGCCGCTGAACTCGTGCGGGTAGCGGCGCATGTGCTCGGGGCGCAGGCCGACCTTCTGGAGCAGTTCGGCGATGCGGTCGATTCGGCCCTTGCCGGGGTGCAGGTTATGGATCTGCATGGCCTCGCCGATGATGTCAGACACCGTCATGCGGGGGTTCAGGCTGGCGAAGGGATCCTGGAAGATGATCTGCATCTCGCGGCGGTAATCACGCATCTGCCCCTTGGACAGCTTGGTGATGTCAGTGCCGTTGAACAGCACCTGACCGCCGGTCGGTTCGATCAGACGCAGGATGGCGCGCCCGGCGGTGGTCTTGCCGGAACCCGACTCGCCCACCAGACCGACGACCTCGCCGCGTCCGATGCGGAACGAGATGTCGTTGACGGCCTTGACGTTCCCGACCACGCGTGACAGCAGGCCGCCGCGAATGGGGAAGTACTTCTCGAGGTTGTTGACTTCCAGCAGCGTGTCGCCCGTGGCGGGCATGGCGCGGCGGTTCTGGGCAGTGGCGGTCATGCGGTCACCTCGGACTGCACCTGTTCGAATTCGCGCCAGCGGATGCAGCGGGCCATGTGACCGTGGCCAGTGTCTTCAAGGGCCGGAACGGCCTTGGAGCAGTCGGGCACGGCAAACTTGCAGCGCGGCTCGAAGGCGCAGCCGCTGGGCAGGTTCAGGGGGTTGGGCACGTTGCCGGGAATGGCTTCCAGGCGGCCCTTGGGCTGGCCGGGTTCGTGCGCCTCGCCGGGGCGGGGAATGGAGTTCAGCAGGCCCATGGTGTATGGGTGGCGGGGCGCTTTGAAGATCTCGACGACGTCGCCTTCCTCGACCACGCGGCCGCCGTACATCACGACGACGCGGTCGGCCATCTCGGCCACCACGCCCAGGTTGTGCGTGATGAACAGGATGCTCATGCCCACGTCCTGCTGCAACTTGCGCATCAGGTCCAGAATCTGCGCCTGGATGGTCACGTCGAGCGCGGTGGTGGGCTCGTCGGCGATCAGCAGGGCCGGCTTGCAGGACAGGGCCATGGCGATCATGACGCGCTGACGCATCCCGCCGGACATCTGGTGCGGGTACTCGTTCACGCGTTTCTCGGGGGCGGGGATGCCCACGAAGCGCAGCATGTCGGTCGCGACGCCCATGGCTTCTTTCTTGTTCTTGCCCTGGTGCAGCATGACGGCCTCGGCGATCTGGTCACCGACGGTGTAGACCGGGTTGAGACTGGTCATGGGTTCCTGGAAGATCATGCTGATGTCGTTGCCGCGAATCTTGCGCATCTCGGCTTCGCTCAGGTTCACGATGTCCTTCTGCACGCCGTCCTTGCCGGTGAACAGAATCTCGCCTTCCGCGATGCGGCCGGGCGGCGTGGGAATCAGGCGCATGACGGACAGGCTGGTCACGCTCTTGCCGGAGCCGGATTCGCCCACGACAGCGAGCGTCTCGCCTTTCTTGATGTGGAAGGTCACGCCGTCCACGCTCTTGACGACACCGTCGTCGGTATTGAAGTACGTCTTGAGACCGTTCACGGCCAGCAGGACTTCACCCTGATGGGTCATGGTTCCTCCGATTTAAACACGTAGCGCATCATACAACCGTTCCGTCGCGCCGGGTCGGGGCTGATGGGTGGGTGCGGCCAGGGAATCTGGCCACACGGGGCGGCGCGCCTGCGGGGGGTCAGGAACGTTTTCTGGGGTCGAAGGCGTCGCGCAGTCCGTCGCCAAGCAGCTGGAAGCACATGACGGTGAACACGATGAAGAAACCGGGGATCAGCACCCAGGGGCGGGTGTTCAGGCTGCTCAGGCCGCCGTCCTGCGCCTGCTTGAGCAGGCTGCCCCACGAGGCGTAGGGTTCCACCGCGCCGATCCCCAGGAAGCTCAGGCCGGACTCGGTGAGGATGGTGGCGGGAATGGCGAGCGAGGTGGTCACGATGACATAGGTGGTCATGGTGGGCAGCATGTGCCGGATCATGATGCGGTTGTCGCTGGCGCCCAGGCTCTTAGCGGCCGACACGAAGTCCTGTTCACGCACGCTGAGCAGCTGACCACGCGTGACGCGGGCCAGGCCGCCCCAGTTGATGAACGCCAGGATGCCCAGAATCACGTACAGCGCCAGGATGGGGTTGATTTCCTTGGGGAACACCGAGCGCAGCAGGATCAGCAGGAACAGCGTGGGAATGGAGGCCAGCACCTCGACGAGGCGCATGATGACCGTGTCCACGAACCCGCCGAAGTACGCGGCCATGGCGCCCATGAACAGGCCGATCAGGGTGCTGATCAGCACGGCGGCCACGCCGATGGTCAGGCTGATCTGCGAGGCGTACAGGGTGCGGCTGAGCAGGTCGCGGCCCAGGTCCTCGCCGCCCATCAGGTACACCTTGCAGTCGGGTTGCCCGGTGCCGAACAGGTGCAGGTTACCGGGAATCAGACCCAGGATCCGGTAGCTGTCGCCGCGCACGCCGAAGTAGATGGGGCACTTCTCGGCGCTGGGCTTGAACTCGTTCACGAAGGTATCCATGTTCAGTTGCTGGGTGTACTTGAACACGAAGGGCCGGCCGAACGCGCCGGTTTCCGGGTCGCGCAGGCCGATGGGCGTGGGCGGGTGGAAGCGGGTGATGTTACTGGTCGAGTAGTTCGACAGGCCGTCCGGAGCCAGGAACGGCGCGAAGATCGCCATCAGGTACAGCAGGATGATCATGGTCCCGCCGACCTGCGCGAGGCGGTTCTTGCGGAACTGCCCCCACGCGACGGACAGCTGGGACTGCGAGCGGACCGGAGCCTTGACGGGGGTGGAGGTGGGAACGGTGGTCACGCGGGTCACCCGACCTTGATGCGCGGGTCGACGACCGCGAGGAGAATGTCGCTCAGGGCGTTGCCGATGACCAGCAGGATGGTGCCCAGCACCGTGAAGCCGGCGATCAGGTACAGGTCCTGGGTGTTGATGGCGTCGAGGATCATGGGCGTGATGCCGGGGTACGCGAACACGACCTCGGTCAGGCCGGCGCCGCTGATGGCGGCCGGCAACAGGCCGCCGATGCCGGCCACGATGGGCAGGATGGCGTTGCGGAAGGTGTGCTTCCAGATGGCCGTGCGTTCACTGACGCCCTTGGCGCGCGCGGTGCGGATGTAGTCCGAGCGCATGACTTCCAGCATCAGGCCGCGGATGACGCGGGTCAGGCCAGCGGCGTCACTGATCGCCAGGACCAGCGCGGGAATCAGCAGGTGCTTGAGCACGTCCCAGACCTTTTCCAGCGGGGCCATGGCGTCGAAGCCGTTACTGGTCATACCGTTGATGGGAATGTCCCAGCCGGTCGCGTTGCGGATCTGCAGGATGAAGTAGATGACGATCAGGGCCAGGAAGAAGCTGGGGAAGCCCAGCAGGAAGTACAGGACCACGTTCACGGCCTTGTCGCCCAGCGAGTTCTGACGCACGGCGCCGTACACACCCAGCGGAATGGCGATGGCGTAGAAAAAGATCAGGTTCAGCAGCACCAGCCACAGCGAGTTCAGGACGCGGGGAAGGGCAACGTCCAGCACGGGCTGCTGATACTGGAAGGACAGCCCGAAGTTCAGGTTGAAGATCATGTTCTTCATCCACAGTAGGTACTGTTCGATGGGGTGCCGGTCCAGCCCGAAGTTGCTTTCCAGCGCGGCGATCTGCTCGGGGCTGATGTTCGGGTTGAGCTTGGCGGGGGTCAGGAAGTCACCGGGAGCGAGCTGAATCACGAAGAAGATCAGCAGGCTGGCCAGGAACAGGGTGGGAATGGACTGCACTACGCGGCGCAGCAGGAATGGGATCATGCGGGTACTCCGTGGGCGTCATGGGTGTGGGGGGCAGTCCGCGCGGGCGGACCACCCCCCGTGGGAGCAGAGAATCGGCTCTGGGGCTTACTTGATGAAGGTCAGCTGGTAGTAGCGGTGACCGTAGTAGGCGTCCATCATGTTCGCCGCGAACTCGCCGCCCAGGCGCTCGTTGTACGCCACGTGGTAGTTGCCGCCCACAAGGTAGATGACGGGCTGCAGTTCGCCCTCGACCTTCATGAGCTGCCCGCCGATGGCGCGGCGCTTGGCGTCGTTCAGTTCGGCGTCACCCTGGTAGTACAGCTTGGTCATCAGCTGTTCCTGGCTGGTGGCGCACTTGCCGTCGGTGGGGTTGTTGTAGGAGTGCAGGTTGGTACCGCAGGGCACGACGTTCTGGCCGAAGCTCCAGATGTTGTCGCCGCCGCTCAGGCCCAGCAGGATGGCATCGAAGGGACGGTTCTCGCCCTTCGAGGTCAGCTGGCTGACCAGGGTGTTGAAGTCGATGGGGGTGAAGTTGACCTTCACGCCGACCTTCTTGGCCTCGTCGGCGAAGATGCGGCCGAGCTGCTCGCGGACGGTGTTGCCGGCGTTGGTGCTCAGGTTGAATTCCAGGACCTTGCCGGCCTTGTCGACCAGGAAGCCCTGGGCGTTCTTCTTGGTGTACCCGAGCTGGCCGAGCAGTTTAGTGGCCTCGGCGAGGTTGTACTTGTAGGTGGGCGCGCCGGCGGACAGTCCCGCGTCGATCTGCTGCTTGAAGATCGGGTAGGTGCTGAAGTACGTCTCGCTGCCCAGGCCGCCCAGGGCAAGCTGAACCATCGCCTGACGGTTGGCGATGTGGCTCATGGCGCGGCGGAAGCGCACGTCACGGAACAGCTTCTGCTTGGCGGGGTCGCTCGCCTTGTTCCAGTTGAAGGTGATCCACTGGCTGGTCGCCTGGGGGCTCACGTTGGCCTTCAGGAAGGCCTTCAGGCTGCCGGCGTCGATGGCCTTCTTGGTCTGGGCCAGGTCGTCGGCGTTGCGCATGGGGACCGTATCGATCTGGCCGGCCAGGAAGGCAGCGAGCGAAGCGTTAGCGTCGGCGACGATGCGCACGGACATGTTGTTCAGGTAGGGCAGTTCCTGGCCACGGCTATCCTTGTTCCAGTCGCCCCAGTTGTTGTTCTTCTTGAACACGGCGCGCTCGCCGGCGCGGTAGCTCTCGAGCACCCAGGTGCCGGGGCCGACGATCTGGCTGGGAGGCGTGGCGAGGGTCCACATCTTCTTGATGGCCTCGGCGCCGCCTTCGCGGTAGGCCTTGCCGAACACGTGGTCGGGCCAGGGCGTGTAGGACATCAGGACGAGGGCCTTGGAGCTCGGCTGGGGGAAGTCGAACTGCAGGGTGTAGTTGTCGAGCTTCTTGATCGTGATGGGTTTACCGACCAAGAAGAAGTTGTCGCGGGTGTTGCTGCCGACCTTGTCGTCGGTGTGGATCTTCCAGGTGGTGATCCAGTCGTCGGCGGTGATGGCCTGACCGTCGCTGAACTTCATGCCCTGGCGGATCTTGACCACGAAGCGCTTGTTGTTGTTGCTGACCACGGGCGCGCTGGCAGCCATGTAAGGGATCAGCTCGTCGCTGCGGGGATCCTGGGTGAACAGGCCGCTGCCGGACTCCATGCGGTCGGGGATGCTGTCGGCTTCCGCGCTGGTGAAGGGGTTGAAGGTCTTGAAGTCGCTGATGGCGGACAGGCGCAGTTCGCCGCCACGCTTGTTGGCGGTGTTCTGCTCGCCGGTCCAGGCGGCGGGCCAGACGAAGGCGGTCTGTGCGGCGGCGCTACCGACCGTCAGGGCAAGGGCAAGGGTCAGAACTTTCTTCATGGGGTCCTCCGGGTGGTTCTGGAAAACGGCAACGATCCGGCGGGGCCGTGGTCGTCGCGTTGGGTTGAATGGGTTTCCAGCCCGGTCAATATATGGACTGGCTTAGTTCAGGTCAAGAAAAGAACAAACTATTGGCCGCGTTTCTCATCCAGTCGACCTGAAATCGTTAATTGATCTTACGGTCGCCTAAAAATACGGAATTATTCTTTCCGTTTGAAATTCGCTCTTTGCCCTACTCCCGACCAACCTGACATGAGGCTGATCAGGGTATGCCCCGGTACCCGGACGTGGTCTGAAGTTCAGACGTATAAAGATGCAGTCTCGCACAGAGGGTCGGAATCCTCTCATACGAATTCCGTCTGTTTCGTTGACAACCCGGAAGAACGCCGGATTGCCAACTCCACGCCCGGAACCCGTTTCTCTCCTGCTCGCTCCGCTCGGGTTGAAAGTTTTTGCAAACCTTTCAACCGGAATCCTCTCATGGTGTTCCGACCACACCCGGACTGGCATACAGACCCCTGCGCCGCCCTGCCAGAATCATCAGCCAGCGGGCAGGCATCAAAAAAGCCGAGATACCCGGACGGGCATCCCGGCGAGCGCAGCGGGTTTTCAGCGCGAAACGAAGCCGATCAGCAGTGCCAGCAGCATGAAAAAGCCGCCCAGGACACTGGTGATCCGTACCAGACCACCCTCGACGCCCCGGCCGCCCAGCAGCGAGCCGCCGGACGCCATGCTGGCCGACAGACCGGCCTGCTTGGGTACCTGCAACAGCACGAAGAACACCAGAGCCACGCACACCAGCGCGAACAGAACAAGGAACAGGTTCAGAATCATGATTGACCTCCTGAAAGATCCGGACAGCGCAGCGCCGACACGGGCAGGCAGGCTGAGTGAGAGAGGAATTCGGTGGAACAACGGTGAGGAAGGGCGGGTGGGAACGATCCGGGTGCAGCGGGCAGGAACCGGGTGGGCCCTCCCCTGTGCCCGCAGTGTAGCAAAGGGCCCGCGCCGCCAGAAAGGCCCACCCGGAAGGCAGGCGCAGACGCTGGTACGCGGGAACCGTGCCGTCAGTGGTGACCGTGCCGTCAGCGGCGGCGGCTGCGTCCGGCGCGGGCGCGGCCCGGCTTGCCGGTCAGGCTGCGGCCCATCCGGCTCAGGCCCGACTGATCCAGTTTGCGGTACCCGCGCCGCAGCCCGTGATCCGGGCGCACCCCGTCGGCGATCAGGTGCAACCACTGACTCAGGTAGTACCCAAGCGCAAACGGGGCGAGCACGGCCACGTCCAGCGACCCGGACAGCGCCGGGAGTTTCAGGGTGGGAACCACGTAACTCAGGAGGCCCACCACCAGCGCCACCATGACCGCCAGGTACGCCAGGCGGGTCAGGGGCCCCAGAATCCAGGTGTGAGACAGACCCCGGTGACTGAACATCATGCCGTACGGCACCCACAGCACCCCCAGGATGCCCCAGTGCCGTTTGCTGTCCACGCGGCCCTCGGCGAGGTCCAGGTCCGGTGAGAGCAGGAACGTTCCGGCCGCGTACGCCAGCGTGAAATTCAGGGCCTGCACGGAGGTGACGCTCACGAGCTCCTGACGGGACGCCACCAGCGTGGCCGCCGCCAGGACGCTGTAAGCCGCGATATTGATGAGGTTATGAACACGTCCGCTGGGCACGCGCGCCATTGTGCCACCCGCCGGGCGCGGCGCCCGTGCCAAAGTTCACCCTGGAGGGCCGTTCGCCCGGCCCCAGCGGCTCACCCGCCGGGGTTCATGCAACGTCAGGTGCCGTCCGTCATGCTGTACGGCACATGTCCCGCCACCCTGCCTCTGTCCTGCTGAGTCTGCTGACCCTGGCCCTCCTCAGCGGCTGCGACCTCACCCCCGCGACCGACCCGCCAGCCCCAGCTCCCGGGCCGGTCACCCCGGCGCCCACCAGCCCGGCACCCACCACCCTGGCTGACCGGACGGTACCGCTGGCGCAGGCCGCCAGTGCCACCCTGGACGTTCCCTTCAGCGGCACGTGGTCGGCCGTGAGCGTGCCCGCGTGGCTGCGCCTGAGCCAGCAGGCGGGCAGCGGGAACGTGGCCTTCACGGTCACGGCCGACCGGTCGCTGGCCACTCCGCTGGCCGCGGATCAGCAGACGCTGAGCGCGCCCATGACGCTGTCCTGGAGTTCCGGGACAGGCAGCGCCGCCCGCAGCGGCACCGTCACCTGGACCGTCACCGCCACGCAGTACAGCCTGACCGGCCGGGTGACGGCCCCTGCCCAGGCGCAGGGGAACGATATCGGCACGGCGGCCCCGCCCACCCGGACCGACACGGCATCGCTGGCGGCGGCCGGGGCGAGCGGCGTGATCGTACGCTACCGGGCCGCCGCAGGCACCCTGAGTGCGCAGACGCAGGTCCAGCAGGTGCAGACGCAGTTGCAGGCCGTGACCCGGCAGGCCACCCGCAGCCTGACCAGCGCCGGCATCACCGGGCAGGCCATCCGCCCGCTGAGCAGCCGCAGCGTGGCCGTGCAGGTCAACGACGTGCCCGCCGCCCTGGCTGCCCTGCGCGCTGACCCCAGCGTGGAATCCGTCACGCCGGACGTGATCCTGCGCGCCCAGGCGACCGCCGCGCCGGTCACGCCCACCGACCAGTACGCGCCCCTGCAATGGGCCTACCCCCTCACCGGGTACGGCGCGGTCTGGCGCGACATGGAAGGCGGCGCGTACAGCCGCGCCGTGACCGTCGCCGTGATAGACACCGGCATCCGCTTCGATCACCCGGACCTGAAAGGGCAACTGTGGCGGCCCGGCGAGGGCGCCATGGACCTGATTACCGAGACCAGCAACGGCGACGGCGACGGCCCCGACACCGACCCCACCGACCCCGCCGTGACCGGCCGCAGCACCGGCAGCCACGGCACGCACGTGACCGGCATCATCGCCGCCCGCTGGGGCCTCAACGACGCCAGTTGCGCCATGTGCAGCCTGACCGGCGTGGTCGGCGCGACCCGCAACGCCAACGTGAAGGTCCTGCCCATACGTGTGATCGACGCGACCGGCAACGCCACCGAATCCGACGTGGCCGTCGCCATCCGGTACGCCGCCGGCCTGCCCGTCAGCGTGAACGGCGTCATGACCCGCACCCCGCACGCGGCGCAGGTCATCAACCTCAGCCTCGGCGGGGCCACCAGCGCCGCCAACGCCCAGGAAATGTGCAGCGCCGTGCAGGAAGCCACGGCCGCCGGAAGTCTCGTGGTGGCCGCCGCCGGAAACGGGTACGGCACCCTCCCCTACTACCCCGCCGCCTGCCCCGGCGCGGTCGCCGTGGCGAGCGTCACGCTCTCCGGCGGCAGCGCCCCCATCCGCTCGGCGTTCAGTAACGCCTACCCGCAGGTGCAGCTCGCCGCGCCCGGCGGGGCCGACCCGTACACCCAGGGCACCTTCAACGGCGGCACCCTGAACGGACAGGCCTTCCCCGACATGATCCTCTCGACCAGCTGGGACTATCAGAAGAACGAACCCAACTACGAACTGGAAGTCGGCACCAGCCAGGCCAGCCCGCAGGTCGCCGCGCTGGCCGCACTGCTGCTCTCCAAAGGCGTCACCACCGACGCCGCGGGCACTCTGGCCCGCCTGAACGCCACCGCCACCGACCTCGGCGCCGCCGGCCGCGACGACCAGTTCGGGTACGGCCTGATCAACGCTGCCGCCGCCCTGAACGCCCCGGCCGTCAGCAGCGGCCACGGCCTGAGCCTGCAGGACGCGCGCGGCCAGACCTTCCAGCCTGCACTGGACGCCCTGGGCCGCTTCCAGGCGTGGCTGGGTGACGGCACCTACCGCGCCGTTGCCGGCGAGGACCTCAACGGCAACGGCATTTACGGCGAGAGCGGCGAACGCCGCGACGAACGCACCTTCACGCTCTCGGCCACGCAGCCCAGCGTGGACCTGGGGGACCTGCAGGCCCGCTGATGGTTGATGGTTGATGGGCGGCCCCACCTGCGCGGGGCCGCCCATCCTGCGTTAGCGCCGTGAGGTCAGCCGGTCACGTCGATGACGGTGCGGCCCCTGATCTGGCCGGCCAAAATCTGCCCGGCTAGCGCAGGCACGTCGCTCAGGGGGCGCGTGTGCGTGACGGCAGCCAGCGCGTCAGGTTTCAGGTCGCGGGCCAGGCGTGCCCAGGCGGCCTCGCGGCGGGGGGCGGGGCAGGTGACGCTGTCGATGCCCAGCAGGTTCACGCCGCGCAGGATCAGCGGGAACACGCTGGCGTTCAGTTCGCTGCCGCCCGCCAGTCCGCAGACGGCCAGCGAACCGTGCGCGCGGGTTGAGGCGTACGCGCCGGCCAGGGTCGCGCCGCCCACGCTGTCGACCACGCCCGCCCAGCGTTCCTTCTCCAGCGGGCGTTTCAGGGCCGGGAGTTCGTCGCGGCCGATGACGCGGCTGGCGCCCAGACCCAGCAGGTACGCTTCCTCCTGCGGACGGCCGGTGCTGGCGACCACGGTGTGACCGGCGGCGGCCAGCAGGGCCACGGCGGTGCTGCCCACGCCGCCCGCCGCGCCGGTCACGAGGACCTCGCCGTCGCCGGGGGTCACGCCGTGCTCCTCGAGGGCCATGACGGCCAGCATGGCGGTGAAGCCGGCTGTGCCGACGCTCATGGCCCAGTGGGCGTCCGTTCCGGCGGGCTGCGCGACCAGCCAGTCGGCGTTCGCGCGGGCCAGGGTGGCGTACCCGCCGTCCTGCCGCTCGCCGATGCCCCAGCCGGTCAGGATCACGCTCTGCCCCGCCTGCCAGCGGCCCGTGCGGTCCTCCAGGACCGTGCCCGCCAGGTCGATGCCGGGCGTCATGGGGTAAGAGCGCAGCACGCCGGGCTGCCCGGAGACCGCCAGTCCGTCTTTGTAGTTCAGGCTGGAGTGCGTGACCTGCACGGTCACGTCGCCGTCCGGCAGGTCGGTGGTGGGGAGGGTCTGAAGGCTGGCCTGGATGCCGGCCTCGGTCTTCTCGACGCGCAGGGCGCGGTAGGTGACTGGCAGGGTGCTGGTCGGGACGTGCTGGGTCATGGGGAAACCTCCGGAAGGGGGCGGGGAGTAAGGCGGGCGGGGCGCGCAAGCCGGGCCGCTGAAACTGCGTGTGTGGTCCGCTCCAGCGTAGCGCGCCGGGCCTGGGTGCGCCGCGCGTTACCGTCCGGCGGACACTGCCGGGGGAGCGGCGCGGGCGTGCCGGGCGGGGAGGGTGTGTTACACTCCGCACTGCTATGGAGCCTCCCAGTTCTGGCTCTTCCCACGCGCCCGGTGAATTCCGCCTGAGGGCGGCTTTTTGCTATGGGCTTACCACTACTACCGGACACCGACGCACCACCCCCAGCGGGCGTGGGCGGGCAGCTTGTGCCTCGCGGATGACCGGGACGCGAAACTTGGAGCGCGTCCATTCATGAATGACCTTCTCGGTATTCTCGCCCTGTTCGTCCTCGTGCTGATGAACGGCTTTTTCGTCGCGGCCGAGTTCGCGCTGGTCAGCGTGCGCCGCACCCGCATCGATCAGCTGGCCGACGAGGGCAACGCCCGCGCGAAAGCCACGCAGCGTGCCCTTCAGAACCTCGACCTGTACATTGCCGCGACGCAGCTGGGCATCACCATGGCCAGCCTCGCCATCGGGTTCGTGGCCGAACCGGCCATCGAGCACCTGCTGCACCCGCTGTTCGGCGAGGGACGGTTCACGGAAGCGCAGATCACGGCCATCTCATTCGGCGTGGCGTTCGCGATCAGCACCATCCTGCACATCGTGTTCGGGGAACTCGCCCCGAAAAGCTGGGCCTTGCAGCGCAGCGAGCAGGTCAGTCTGGTCATCATCCGGCCCCTGCTGATCTTCACGGCCGTGTTCCGCTACGCCATCAAGGGCCTGAACGCCCTGGGGAACGGCGTGGTGCGCCTGTTCGGGCTGCGCGGCGTGGCCGGGCATCACACGGCGTACTCGGAAGAGGAAATCCGCATGATCGTCAGCGCCTCCAGTCAGGAAGGTGTGCTGGAAGACAGCGAGAAGGAACTCGTGTACAACGTGTTCGACCTGTCCGACACCACCACCCGCGAGGTCATGACGCCCCGCATGGACATGATCGTGGTCGACGGGGCCTCGCCGCTGCGCCGCCTGCTGGAAGTGAACACCGAGCACGGGTACTCGCGCGTGCCGGTCTACCAGGACAACGCGGACAACATCGTGGGCATCGCGCACACCGGCGACATGCTCCGGCACCTCGACGAACTGGACCACACCGTCATCGCGGACATCATGCGCCCCGTGTACTTCGTGCCCGAAGGCATGAAGATCAAGGACCTGCTCGCCAAGATGCGCGACAAGAAAAGCCACATGAGCATCGTCGTGGACGAGTTCGGCGGCACGACCGGCCTCGTCACGCTGGAAGACGCCCTCGAAGAGATCGTCGGTGAAATCTACGACGAGACCGACGACGACGAACTGCCCATGATCGAGGTGATCAGCGAGGGCGTGTACCTGATGGACGCCAGCCTGACCGTCGGCGAGGTCGAGGAGCACCTGGGCAGCAACCTCGAAGACGGCGAGGGAGAATTCGACACCCTCAGTGGCTTCATGACCAACCACTTCGGAGACATTCCCGCGACCGGCCAGAGCTTCGTGCATGAAGGCTGGGCCTTTACCGTCGAGGACGCCGATCAGCGCCGCGTCACCCGCGTCCGCGTGGAACGCGCCCCCCACCACGACCCCCTGGACCCCGAGGAAGAACCCCATGAGTAACCCCCACCAGATGCCCAGCCCTAGCAACGCCCTGAACCTCACCCCCGACCCGCAACTGCTGGAGGGCGCCAGGGCCGCGTTCAAGCAGGCGTACGCGCCTTACAGCCGCTTTCATGTGGGCGCGGCCCTGCGCACCACCGACGGGCAGGTGTACTTCGGCGCGAACGTCGAGAATGCCAGCTACGGCCTGGGCCGCTGCGCCGAACAGAGCGCCGTGCAGGCCATGGCGACCGCCGGGCGGCGCGATTTCGCCGACATCGTCGTGTACTCGGAAGCCACGCCGCCCGCCAGTCCCTGCGGCGCGTGCCGTCAGGTGCTGTTCGAATTCGCGCCGGACGCCCGCGTGGTGTGCGTGAACCAGCACGGCGACATCATCAGTGGCTACGTCAAGGACTTCCTACCGCACGGTTTCCGACTGGAGCAACGCGACGACGGGCACGCCGTCGGCACCGAGTAACCCGCTGCACCCGGCAGGGGCCTCGCCGCACCACGCGGGCGAGGCCTCTGCTGTTGCTGGCGCGCCCTTCAGGGAGCAATGTCGCTTGAACGGCTGCGGGCGGCCCCCTACACTGCGGGCGTTCCAATCGAAATCGAAGTCGCTGTTGCCAGGGTACCGGTTCGCCGGGACGTTCGCGTGCAGGTACGTGACCTGCGGGGGTAGGCCATGAAGAAAGGACTGATGCGGCTGTTGCTGGTGGGCGTGGTTGGCATGGGCATGGGTGGGCTGTCGGCGGGCGCAGCCGGGTCAGGGAGCGCCGTGTTGGGGGGCACCGTGACTCCCATGACCGACAGTTTCTGGACGGAGTGGCACGTCATCGCCACGACACGGTCGTGGGAAGGTCGCCTGTCGTGCCGCTGGCAGCGGGAGTACGTGCAGTTCAGTCCGCAGACCGGGGATTACTCGGTGGTACGGACACAGACGACGATCACGCGCGGCGAGCCCTGCCCGTCGCCCTGAGCGGCACCGTGATCTGACAGGCACCGTGTTCTGACGGGCAGGGAACGCCTGAGGGGGAGAAACCGGTGATCGGCTCTCCCCCTTCTGGGCGGTCATGGCGCAGCGCGCACGCTGCGGTGGGTGGTCAGGCGTTCAGTCGTGCGCTCCGGCGAGTTCCTTGCCGAACTGCTGCGCTTCGGTGCTGCCAGCCAGGGCGGTGGTGCTGCTCTGCCCGCCGCCGGCGGCCTGGGCGACCAGGTCGAAGTACCCGGTGCCGACCTCGCGCTGGTGCTTGACGGCGGTGAAACCGCGTTCCTGGGCAGCGAATTCGCGTTCCTGGAGTTCCACGAAGGCGGTCATCTGGTTGCGGGCGTAGCCGTAGGCGAGGTCGAACATGCTCATGTTCAGGCTGTGGAAGCCGGCCAGGGTGATGAACTGGAACTTGTAGCCCATCTTGCCCAGTTCGACCTGGTACTTGGCGATGGTCTCGTCGTCAAGGTTTTTCTTCCAGTTGAAGCTGGGGCTGCAGTTGTAGGCCAGCAGCTTGCCGGGGAACTTCTCGTGGACGGCCTCGGCGAACCGGCGGGCGTCTTCGAGGTTGGGCACGCTGGTCTCGCACCAGATCACGTCGGCGTAGGGGGCGTAGGCCAGGGCGCGGCTGATGGCCTGCTCGATGCCGGGGTTGACGTAGTAGAAGCCTTCGGGGGTGCGTTCGCCGGTGCAGAAGGGGCGGTCGTTGTCGTCGATGTCGCTGGTGAGCAGGTTGGCGGCGTCGGCGTCGGTGCGGGCGATCAGGACGGTGGGCACGCCGCTGACGTCGGCGGCGAGGCGCGCGGCGTTCAGGGTGCGGATGAACTGGCTGGTAGGCACGAGGACCTTGCCGCCCAGGTGACCGCATTTCTTCTCGCTGGCCAGCTGGTCCTCGAAGTGCACGCCGGCGGCGCCCGCCTCGATCATGGCTTTCATCAGTTCGAAGGCGTTCAGGGGGCCGCCGAATCCGGCCTCGGCGTCGGCGATGATGGGCGCGAAGTAATCGACGTCGTTCTTGCCTTCGCTGTGCTGGATCTGGTCGGCGCGGCGCAGGGTGTTGTTGATGCGCTTGACGACGTCCGGCACGCTGGAGGCGGGGTACAGGCTCTGGTCGGGGTACATCTGCCCGGCGTTGTTGGCGTCACCGGCGACCTGCCAGCCGCTCAGGTAGATGGCTTTCAGGCCGGCCTTGACCTGCTGCATGGCCTGGTTGCCGGTCAGGGCGCCCAGGGCGTTCACGAAGGGTTCGTCTTTCATCAGGCGCCAGAGTTTCTGCGAGCCGTGGCGGGCCAGGGTGTACTCGATGGGCAGGCTGCCGCGCAGTTTCACGACTTCCTCGGCGCCGTAGTTGCGTTTGATGCCCTGCCAGCGTTCCTCGGTCTGCCAGGTTTTTTCCAGGATCTCGGCGGGCGTGCGGGGGTTGGTGGTCATGGTGGTCCTCCTGGGGGTGTGCTGGGGGTGATCCGCTTTCCGGTGGGAAGGCGGTGTCTGTAGGTGTGTGTGGGCGGTGCGGGTGGCCCCGCGTGGTTTCTGTAGGGGCATTGTGCGCTGGCAGCCGGGCCGCCAGGGGTGGTTTACTTCTGGTCCGGTCGGGTAAACCACCCAGTCAGGTAAACCACCCTGCACGGGCGTAACACAGGAAAACCCCCACCGGGTCGCGCGGACCGGGCGGGGGCAGACAGGGGAACGGCGGGGGCCAGTGGATCAGTCGTTCAGCCACTCCTGAAGAGCCTGCTCGAAGGCCGGGTGCGCCTCGTGGCTGTACAGGATGCCGTGGAATCCGGCAGCGTTCGCAGCGTCGATGTTCTCCTGCACGTCATCCACGAAAGCCACCTGCGCGGCGGGCACGCCCATCGCCTGCTCCAGCGCCGCGAAGGATTCCGGCGAGGGTTTCTTGTGCCCCAGTTCGTTGCTGAACACCGGCTGGTGAAAGCGCGCAAAACGGGCGTCGCGGCGCAGGTGATCACTGACGACCGGGTAGTTGTTGCTCAGCAGGCCCACGCGCACAGTCTGCGGCAGTGCGGCCAGCGTGGCGTACATGGGCGGGTTGTCCATGATGCTGCCCAGGTACAGTTCCTCGAACTCCTCGTAGGGCATGGGCACCCCGGCTTCCTCCTGAATGACCGTCCAGAACTGCGGGAGGCTCCAGGCCCCGACCTCCAGTTGCCGCACGTGCCGGAAGTAACTGTCGCGCACCCGCTCGACGGGCACGCCGCTGCGGTCCGCGACGTTCTGCGTGCTGCGCCCGTCGAAGGTGCCGACCGTGAACACGCCGCCCCAGTCGAACGCGACGTGCCGCCCGGCAAGGTCAGGTTGAGCGTGAGACTGCGTGGACTGCGGGTGGGAGGCTGAATCGGTCATGCTGCCGATTGTGCCGCACTGGAACGGCACGCACGCCGCCTCTGTTCAGACCTGGGCTCAGACCTGGGTCGGGGCCCGCCCGGATCAGTGGCCTGCACGGCCGGCCGCTCAGCTGCCGGTACGGGCTCTCTGCGTGCCGTCGGTGGCGGGCTGGGCGGGGTCGTCGATCAGCAGGCCGCGCCGCACCCAGGCGCTCAGGTTCAGCGCGTGGGACGCCTGCCAGGGACGCGCCCAGTCGGCTTCCGCGCCCAGTTTCTGCCCGCGCCCGTGCCGCAGCACGTAGGCGCGGTGCAGGGCCAGCAGTTCGGCGGGGCTGGTGTCCGGGTGGTGATGCTGATCCAGTTCCTCACTGAGCGCCGGGGATGACAGGGTGGGCGACGAGGTCGTCAGGACGCAGGCCACGCCGCTGGCGCGGTCCCGCAGCCACGTCAGGAGTTGCAGGTACGCGCGGCCTGTGCGGGCGGATTCCGGCGTTTCACTCCAGCGCAGCGCGGCGGTCGTGTCGGGTTCCAGGGTGTACGCGCGCAGGTGCCGCACCTCACTGATGACCGGCAGGTAGAACGTTCCGTGAAACTCGGCGTTCAGGGCCAGCAGCGCCGCGTGCGCGGCACCCAGTGCGCGCGACTGCTCGGGCGTGCTGCCCCAGGCGCGTTCCTCCAAGCGGTCGAAGGTCAGGGTGTCGTGCACCTCGGGGCCGGGCACGGCGTGGCCCTCCATGCGGGCGCGGCTGATGTCGGCCAGCAGGCCCACGGCGCGGTCCTCACCCACCAGGAGTTGGAGCTCCTCGTTGGTCAGGGCGGCCAGATTCAGACGGCGGGGCACGCGCAGCAGCATACTGTGCCCGCGTCACGTTGTCAGCGGGGGGGTCGGGGGGGTGTCCGGCGGTGGGGATCAGCGCTGAGGGCCCGTACTGCCGGGCGGCCAGCGTCCCCCCTGGAGCCGCAGGGTACAGTGAGCGGCGATGACCGCGCAGAACACCGCCAGCCCCGAGTACCACGCCGACCTGAAACAGGTCGCCCGCACGCTGCTGGACCACACCGGCCCCTTCGTGATCCTCTCGCACGAGAACCCGGACGGCGACGCCCTGGGCAGCGTGCTGGGCCTCACGCGGGCGCTGCGCAGCCTGGGCCGCGACGTGACCGCGCCCATGACCGTCCCGCGTTACCTGAAGTTCCTGCCGGAACCCGGCGAGCTGAGTGAGCCGCTGCCCGCCGTGCCGGAAGGCGCGCTGGTCGTGGTACTGGACGTGGACAACAACGACCCGGTCCGCGTGGCCGGACTGGACCTGACCGGGTATACGGGACCGGTCGTGAACGTCGACCATCACGGCACGAACGCCCGGCGCGCTACCGCGCTGCTG
The DNA here is from genome assembly GCF_028622095.1 of Deinococcus aquaticus. Lineage (NCBI taxonomy): Bacteria > Thermotogati > Deinococcota > Deinococci > Deinococcales > Deinococcaceae > Deinococcus > Deinococcus aquaticus. The sequence continues at coordinate 2,881,632 of NZ_CP115165.1, forward strand.
GTGGACCCCTCGCGGCCCGCCACGGCCCTGATGATCACGGACCTGCTGGACGAACTGGGCGTCACCTGGACCGAGGCGATGGCGACCCCGCTGATGCTGGGCCTGAACACCGACACCGGCAGCTTCCGCTTCGACAGCGTCACCCCCGGAACGTTCACGGTCGCTGCGCGGCTGCGCGCCCACGGGGCGCGGCTGGGCTGGCTGAACGACCAGCTGGGCCAGAACCCGCCCACCTACTACCACCTGCTGCGCGAGGTGCTGGGCACCATGCAGTTCCTGCACGCGGGGCGGGTTGTGCTGGCCCGCGTGGATCAGGCGATGCTGGACCGCGCCGGGGCCGCCTGGGAGGACGTGGAATCCTACGTGGGCTTGATGCGCAGCGCCGAGGGCACACAACTGGCCGTGATGGTCAAGGATTACGGGGACCGCGTGAAGCTCTCCATGCGGTCGCGGGCCGGGTTCAGCGCGCAGAACGTCGCCGTGGCCCTGGGCGGCGGCGGGCACGTGCCGGCCGCCGGGGCCAGCGTAGCCGCACCGTTCCCGGAGGTCATGGAGCGCCTGAACGCCGCCATCACCGCCGAACTGGCCCGCGTGGACACCGAACGCAGCGCCGGGGCGTAACCGCAGTGCGCCAGCAGAGGCCTTCGGCACTGACCTGGGGCCTCTGGCGCAGTTCAGGGGGCTGTGTCAGGGAGCGGCGGGGCTGGCCCCCGCCGGCGTTTCAGGGGCGTCCAGCACCGCCTGAATGCCGGCGTTGATCCACGCGAAGGCGCGGCGGGTGTTCGGCATGGTGTACGTCTGCGCGGCGTTCCGCTGCATGAAGGCGTACACCAGATGCCGCCCGTCGGTGGTTTCCACGTATCCGCTGTACGTCAGGAGCCGCCAGCCGTTCCCGCCCTTGCCGCCGAAGTACGCTGCGCCGCCCCGGTGCGTGAGCTTCAGCGCCGACTTTCCGTACCCGAGGGCCATGACCTGCCGCTGCCACCGCTGCGACGTGCCGGACAGGCCGCTGCGCAGGAACTCGGAGGCCACCAGCGTCCCGAACTCGTACGGCGTACTGACGTTATGGGTGATCAGATCCAGCGCCGGGTCGTACCGGCGGTCGAAGTACTCGTCCAGGCGGCGTTGCAGGTAATCGGCGCGGTACGCGCGGGCGTCCGCGTCGATCAGCAGCGCCAGCCGCTCGCGGTCCCCGCCGGTCGCGGCCGCCCAGCGTCCCGTGCCGCTGAACGTGCGGGACAGTCCGGCCTGCATGACCCACCAGTCGCGCGTGGGCATGATCAGGCGCGTGCGGCACAGGCCCAGGTCGTCCGCGACGTTCTGCACGGCCGGTAAGCCCACGCGGCGGTGCAGGATGTCGGTGGCGGTGTTGTCGCTGTTGCGGATCATTCGTTCCGCCAGCGTGCGCACGCTGGAGCCGTCGAAGGGGTAACTGCCGAGGCTCTGATTGTCGCGCGTCACGTCGAAGCGCTCGGACGGTTTCAGCGTTCCGGCGTCCACGGCCCGCAGCACCGCCCACAGGACCGCCTGCTTGTAGGTACTGGCCAGCGGAAACGCGGAGTCCGGGTTGGTACCCACGGCCCGCAGGGGTTGCAGGGTCGCGGGGTCCACCTCGGCCACCCACAAGCCCAGCGTGCCCGTCAGCGGCAGCGGTGGCGGCGGGGCCTTCGGAACGGGCGGCGCGCCCAGCAGGCAGCCGTCAGCGCCACGCGCCGCGAGGTCCCCGAGTACCTGCGCCTGCGGGGGACTCACCTCGCGCCGCAGCGAGATCACATCACCGGACTGGGTGGCCCCGGACTGAGCGGAATGGGAGCCGCCGTGCTGGCAGGCCGTCAGCAGCCCCGCCAGTGACAGCAGCGCCAGCAGGGTCAGGGTGGTGCCGAAGCGGCGCACCGTCAGGCGTGCAGGGGTTCCAGGGTCACACCCACCGTGCCGGGGCCGGCGTGCGTGGCGACCACAGCGCCGATCTGATGATCGCCCATGTCCTCGAAGGACACGCCGCTCAGGCCCGCGCGGACCTCCTTCACGAACTCCTCGCCGCCGGGCGTGCACATGATCGCCACGCGCGCCCCGCCGTGCTGCGCGGCGTACTTCTTCACGTAATCCACGATGTCCGACATGGCCTTCTTGTGCCCGCGCACGCGCCCGCCAGAATCCACGCGGCCATCCTTGACGACCAGAATGGGCTTGATGTTCAGCAGGCTCCCCAGCAGCGCCTGCCCGCCCCCGATGCGGCCGTTGATGCGCAGGAAGTCCAGGGTATCCACCGTGAAGCGGATATCCGCGACCTTCTGCAGCGCCTCCAGTCTCTCCACGATCTGCGGCACGCTCAGGCCCTGGTTCGCCAGTTCAGCGGCGCGCAGCACGCGCAGGCCCAGGCCCATGGTGACCGAGCGGCTGTCGAGCACCGTGACCTTCCCGCCGAACTCCTGCGCGGCCAGCCGGGCGCTGCCGACCGTGCCGGACATCTGCCCGCTGATGTGAATGCTCAGCACCTCATCCGCCGTTTTCAGCGCCTCGGTGTACGCCGCCGCGAACTCGGCCGGGCTGGGCTGCGAGGTGGAGGGCGTCTTCTTCCCGGCCTTCAGGCCCGCGAACAGGTCGCCGGGCGTGATCTCCAGGCCGTCTTTGTGCATCTTGCCGTCGAACAGCACGTACAGCGGCACGCTGGTCACACCCACCTGCGCGCACAGGGCGGCGTTCAGGTCACTCGTTGAATCCGTGACGATTGCAATGGTCATTCCCTGATACTAGCGTGACACACAATCATTTTGCCCAGCATCCACGCCGCGCACCCCCACCCGGCACGAACCGCACCGGGAAGGGCGCGCCGAACACAGTGTTCCGGCGCGCCCTTCTCCCTTTCATAGCCTCCGCAGAGGCCGCTGTCAGCTCTTTTTCTTCGGCTCCCACTTCTTGCGGCCCGTGGCAGGCAGCGCGTCGGGGGCCGTGGTGGCCTGCTGGCCTTCCTCCAGCGAGTTCTCGCCCACCTGCTCCAGGTGCACGTGCTCGGTGATAAGGGCCACCTCGGGTGCGGGCGCGGCAGCAACAGCAGCGGGCGCAGCCGGGGCGGTGGGTGCAGCAGAGACAGGAGTCGCCCTGGGATTCCACTTCTTGCGTTCGCCCGTCGGGGCCGGCGCGGCAGGCACTTCCGCCAGCGTGGCCGGGGTCGCCTCGGCCGGGGCGAGCGCTACTTCGGTCGTGGGGGCCGCCTGCTCGCCTTCCGCCTTCGCTTTCGGAGCCCACTTCTTCCGCTCGCCAGTCGGGGCAGAGACAACGGCCTGGGTGACCTGAACGGGTTCGGCGGGCTGGGAGGCGGGAGGCGCGTCGGTCACGGGCGCGGCGGGCGTCTCGCTGGCCGGGGCGGCTGCCTTCGCACCGCCGGGCTTCCACTTGGGACGCTCGCCCGCTGCGGGCGTGGGTGCAGGGGTGCCGGCGGCTGCCTGGACGGTCGCCCCGGCCTCGTCAGTGCTGGTCTCTGCTGATTTGCTGGTCTCTGCTGCTCTGGCTTTCGGAGCCCAGGCTTTGCGGGCCGGGTCCTCAGCGGGGGCTTCTGCCAGAACGGGCGCGGGGTTCACGTCGTCGCTGCCGGTAGCCTTCGCCTTGGGCGCCCAGGCCTTGCGGGCGGGCGCGTCAGCCGGTGCACTGGGGGTCGGAGCCGCCGCTTCAGTCGCCGCAGGGGCCGCACTCACGTCGTCTGCCGCTTTCGGCTTCCAGCTCTTACGGGCCGGGGCCGCGTCCGCTGCGGGGACCAGCGCGGTTTCGGCGGTGGGGGCGGCGGTCTGGACGTCGTCGCCGCTGGCGGCTTTGGGCTTCCAACTCTTGCGGGCGGTGGTTTCGGGGTGTGCGGCCTGCACTTCGGGCTGCGTGCCCTGGGTGGCGTCGGGACTGCCGGGTTGCGCGTTGATCACGGCGGCAGCCGTCTCGCCGACCACGGCAGCGGGGGCTCCGGCGCCGGGGCGGTCGCCCGTGCGGTCCATGGGCGTCTGCGCGTTCGGGGCGCTGGCCACTTCGGGCTGCTCCAGCGGGGTTGCGCCCGCGACGGGGCCGGTGGGAGCGGCCTGATGCCAGGTGCCGTCGGCGCGCTGCACGCTCTCAAGCATCAGTTCCGCCACGTCTTTCACGATAATGTCGTCGCGTTTCTGCTTCTCGGGGCTGGAGTTCATCATGGCCTTGCAGAACGGGCACCCGACGGCCAGGACCTTGCCGGGGGCGACCTCTCCGGTCTGCTCGAACTCGGCGCTGACCTCCTTGGCCGTGTCGAGGCGGGCCTGGATTTCCCGGAAGCGGTTGTCGCTGACGCGTTCACTGCCTTCTTCCTCTTCCTTCCAGAACTGCGCGCCGCCCGCGCCGCAGCAGAAGGAGTTCTCGCGGCTGCGTTCGAGTTCCAGCACCTCGCCCGCCATCTGGGTGATCAGGCTGCGGGGCGCGTCGTACACGCCGTTGTGGCGGCCCAGGTAGCAGGGGTCGTGGTACGTGACGTTCTGGTCGAGTTGCGTCAGGGGGAGTTTCCCGGCGGCGACCAGCGTTTCGAGGTACTCGGTGTGGTGGATGGTACGGTAGTCGCCGCCCAGCTGCTTGTACTCGTGCCCGATGGCGTTCATGCAGTGCGGGCAGGTCGCGACGATCAGTTTCGGGGCCACCTGGTTCAGCGTTTCGACGTTCTCGGCGGCCAGGGTCTGGTACAGGAACTCGTTGCCGGCGCGGCGGGCGCTGTCGCCCGTGCAGGCTTCCTTCTTGCCCAGCACGGCGTAGTTCACGCCGGCCTTGTCGAGCAGCTGCACGAAGGAGCGGGCGACCTTCTGCGCGCCGGGGTCGTAACTGGCGGCGCAACCGACCCAGTAGATGACGTCGGGTTCCGGGTTCTCGTCGATGGTGGGGACTTTCAGGCCCTCGGCCCATTCGAGGCGCTTGTCGCGGCTGATGCCCCAAGGGTTGCTGGCGCGTTCCATGCCACGGAAGGCCGTCTGGAGCTGCGGGGGGAACTCGCCGGCCACCATGACCTGATGGCGGCGGATGTCGATGATGTCAAGCATCTGCTCGTCCTGCACGGGGCAGACCTGCATGCAGGCGCCGCAGGTGGTGCAGGCCCACACGCTTTCCTCGTTGATAGCGAATTCCAGCAGGGGGTGCTGGGTAGCCGCGCCGCCCTCGAAGGGCGCGGGCTTGAGCGTGAAAGGGCTGGGGTGAGCAGCGATCACGTTCAGTTCCATGCGTTTGTTGATTTCCAGCGCGGCGGGGCTCAGGGCCTTGCCGGTCGCGTTGGCCGGGCACACGTCCTGGCAGCGGTTGCACTGGATGCAGGAGTACGCGTCGAGCAGGCGAGGCCATTCCAGGTCCTCGAGTTTCTCGGCGCCCAGTTTGGGTTCGTCGGCCTCCATGGCCTCTTCCAGCCCTTTCATGGGGGGCAGGACGCCGCTGCCGACGGGCCGCTTGAGGGCGTAGTTCAGGGGCGCCATGAAAATATGGATGTGCTTGGTGAACGGGAAGTACGCCAGGAACGCCAGGACGCTGCCGAGCGCGCCCCAGTACCCGAAGATGCGCCAGCCCTCGATGGCCTGTTCGCTGGCACCGCCGAACAGGGCGCGGCCCAGGGCGCTACTGAACGGCTGGAAGGCGTCGTAACCGCCCAGCACGCGGGATTCCTCGGCCATCTTGGCGGCGTTGCCGAGCACGCGGCTGCCCACGTGGAAGGTAATGAACGAAGAGACGATCAGGCTGTCGCGCAGGATGTAGTTGGCCCGCAGCAGCGGGTGCAGCAGGGTCTTGTCGGTGAAGCGGAAGTCGCGTTTGCTCGGCAGGAACAGGCGGCGGATCAGCAGGCTGATGACCCCCACGAGGACCAGCATGCTGAGCAGGTCGGCCAGGAAGTTGTACCCGGCGAGCAGCGGGCTGTCCTTGGAGTAGATGTGGAAGGGAATGTAGCCTTCGAGGCCGTCCACGACGTTTACGAGCAGGTAGTACACGAAGCCGTAGAAGATGAAGCTGTGCAGCACGCTGATGGTGGTGCGGCGGCGGAAGGTGCGCTCCTGGGTCAGGCTGACCCGGATGGCGTACAGCACGCGCTGGACGGGGTTCCCGGCGCGGTCCTCGCTGGCGGATGCGCCGCGCGCCACACGGCGGTACAGGCGGTAGAAGCCCCACAGGCCGAAGCCGCCGGCGATCAGGGCGAAGATGAAGAACAGCAGTTGGTGGATCAGGGGCAGCAAGGGGCAACTCCTTCAGGCAGGAAACGAGACGGGCGAAAACTTGTACCGAGTCAAAGTATGGGGAAAGTATAGGGGATGCCGGGCATCAGGGAATCACCCTCACCATACCCCCCCAGCCCGCCCCCGCGCCCGCCAGCGGCCCTCCCCCGGCCGGGCCGGCAGTACCACCGACCCCACCCCGAACATTCAAGGCCCGCCCGGCACCGCTCGCACCGTTCCAGGCGGCGCGGTGCGGTAGCGTGAACCCGTGAGTCTCACTGCGAACGAACTTCAGACGTACCTCAGCGCCCTCGTGACCGGCGACCTGAAACTCTCCACCATGATCTGGGGCCCCCCCGGCGTCGGCAAAAGCAGCGTCGTGGCGCAGGTCGCGCAGAGGCACGGCCTGGACTTCGTGGACGTCCGGCTCTCGCAGCTGGCCCCCACCGACCTGCGCGGCCTGCCTGTTCCCGAGGCCGACGGGCAGGGCGGCGGCGTGTCCCGCTGGTACCCGCCGGAATTCCTGCCGCGCGGCGGGCAGGGCGTGCTGTTCCTCGACGAGGTGAACATGGCCCCCCCCACCATGCAGGGCATGGCGCAGCAACTGATCCTCGACCGCCGGGTCGGCAGTTACGTGCTGCCCGACGGGTGGTTCGTGTGGGCCGCCGGGAACCGCAAGGAGGACCGCGCCAGCGTGTTCGACATGCCCGCCCCCCTCGCCAACCGCTTCCTGCACCTCACGGTCCGCCCGGACTTCGACTCGTGGCGCGCGTACGCCCTGGCGCGCGGCCTGCACGAGCACGTCATCGCGTTCCTGACCTTCCGGCCCGAACTGCTGTGGCGCCTGGACCCGCAGCAGCCCGCGTGGCCCAGCCCGCGCGCCTGGGAGATGGCCGCCCGCCTGCACCGCGCCGGACTGGACGCCACGCCCGCCATCGGGGACGCCGCCGGAGCGGAATTCAGCGCCTTCGTGCGTCTGTACGAGCAGCTTCCGGACCTCGGCACCGTCCTGGAAGGCCGCGGCGCCGGCCTGCGCCTGCCGGACGAACCCAGCGTCCGCTACGCCGCCGTCGTCGGTCTGGCCGCCCGCGCGCAGAGCGCCGACGAGGCCCACCACGCCTTCACGTGGCTGGCCGACAACGCCGGACCCGAGTGGCTGCAACTGTACGTGGCGACCCTGGTCAGCAAATTCCAGGCCATCGGGCAACTGGCCGACCTGGCCGACCTGATCGGCCGCGACGAACGCCTCGCCACGCTCGTGCAGAGCACGCTGAGCCTCACGGAAAGCGCGTGAGGAGCGAGCAGAAGGCAGATGGCAGATGGCGAATGGTGCCTCTGGCCTTCTGCCATCTGCCATCTGCGGCGGTCACACCATGACCCCGGTTCCCGTCACCCCTGAATTCCAGCGTCTGATCTCCGGCTCCCGGCTGCGGCTGCGGGGCAAGTCGGCGTTCTTCGCGACGTTGCTGCTGCACGCGGAGTTCGTGCCGTCACGGGAGGTCGCGGCGGCCGGAACGGACGGGGAGCGGGTGTACGTGAACCCGGAGGTGGCGGCCGGGCTGGCGCCGGACGTGCTGGACGGCTTGCTGCTGCACGAGGTCCTGCACGCGGCGCTGTCGCACGTGCAGCGGCGCGGCCCGCGTGAGAAGAAACGCTGGAACCGTTCGGCGGACCTGATCGTGAACGGCATGGTCACGGCCGCCGGGCTGCCCACGCCGCCCAGCAGCGCCGGGGCCGCGCGGGACGAGCACCTGGAGAAACTGAGTGTCGAGGAGGTGTACACCGCGCTGGACGGCGAACCGGACGGGGACGGCGAGGATGGCGACGACCTGCTGGACGGCCCGCCCGGTGACGCCCCGCCCCGGAACGGGAAGCCCTCCTCGAACGTGGCGCGGCAGTGGCAGCAGGCTCTGGCGCAGGCCCGTAGCGTGGACGCCATGAGCGGCGGGAAGGGCGACGACCCGCTGGGCATGCACCGCGAACTGATGAGACTGGCGCCCGCACGGCTGGACTGGCGGGCGCACCTGTGGCGGTTCCTGGCGCGCACCCCGGTCGATTTCGGCGGGTTCGACCGGCGCTTCGTGGGGCGTGGCCTGTACCTCGAAGCGCTGGACGACGAATCCCTGAGTGCCCTGATCGCCGTGGACACCTCCGGCAGCGTGGACGACGACGCGGTGCGCGCGCTGGTGGGCGAGGTGCAGGGCGTGCTGGGCGCGTACCCGCACGTGCGGGCCACGCTGTACTACGCGGACACCGAGGCGTACGGCCCGCACGACCTGTCGCCCGGCGGCGAGATCCCGCCCCCGCAGGGGGGTGGCGGCACGGACTTCCGCCCGATCTTCGCACTGCTGGACGCACACGAACCGGACGTCCTGATCTACCTGACCGACGGCTACGGCGACTTCCCCGAGCAGGCCCCGCGCGTGCCGACGCTGTGGGTGGTGCCGCCCGGCGGTCTGGAAGACGAGGGCTTCCCGTTCGGGGACGTGCTGCGCCTGGAGGAACACGGGTGAACGCGACCAGCCTCCCGGACGCCTTCCAGCGTGACCCGCACGCCGCGCCCGGCCCGGACAGCGTGTGGTTCGTATTCGACGGACACCGCCTGATCCTGACCGCGCAGGAGGGATTGCCCACCGGCCCCGCCGCGCCCTTTCCCGTGACCGACACGAGCGGCCTGGGCAGCCTGGACGGCCGGACCATGTTCACGGCGGCGCTGGACGGCGACCTGCCCGGCGGGTTCGTGAGTGTCCCGGTCCGCTCGGCGTTCGGAACGCTGGGCGACACGCTGATGGGCGTGGCCGGGTACGCCTCGCAGATCCTGGAGTTTCACCGCACGCACCGCTACTGCGGACGCTGCGCGACGCCGATGCAGGACAGCGCGCACGAACGCTCCCGCGTATGCCCGAACTGCGGCCTGACCGCCTACCCGAGGGTCGCGCCGGTCGCGATGGTCCTCATCACGCGCGGGCACGGCCCGGACACCGAGGTGCTGCTGGCGCGCGGCCCGAACTTCCCGCCCGGCATGTACTCCGCCATCGCCGGATTCGTGGAGCCCAGCGAAACCCTGGAGGTCGCCGCGCACCGCGAGATTGCCGAGGAAGTCGGCGTGACCGTCACGGACCTGCAGTACGCGTTCAGTCAGCCGTGGCCGTTCCCGCACTCCCTGATGATCGGCTTCACCGCCCGCTACCAGGGAGGCGAGATCACCCCGCAACCCGGCGAGATCCAGGACGCCCGCTTCTTCCCGGTCACGGCGCTGCCTGGGCTGCCGCCCCGGGTCAGCATCGCCCGCGCCCTGATCGACCAGGCCGTGCAGAGGGCACTGGGTGATGGGTGATGGGCGGCCGCGTGTGCGCGGCGTGACCGCCAGCCCCACCCCCTGGCCACTTCCCACTGCCCACACCCTCCTCCTTCCCCGCGTGGCATGATCGGGCGCATGACGTTCTCCGACCTTGATCCGCGCACCCTGACGATCCTGGGGGTGGAGGGGGCGCTGGAGGCGGCGGCCAGTCCGCGCGCCACGGCTGACACCCTGTCCGGTCTCTCGGCGCATCCGGATTCACGGGTTCGTGCGCTGGTGGCGCGGCACCCGAACACCCCCACGGAGATTCTGGGGGCGCTGGCAGCGGCGTACCCGGCGGACGTGCTGGCGAACCCGGGGTTACCGCTGATGCGACTGGCACGGCCGAACCTGCTGACGTCGTTCCCGGCGGACAGCGTGATCGCGCTGTTGAACGCGGAGGGGTCGCCCGCCTGGGTGCTGGACGCGGCCCTGCGGCACGAGGATTACGCGGTGCGCACGGCACTGGCCGGCCGCGCGGACCTCAGTGAGGCGCGCGTGGCAGCGCTGGCCGCAGACGCCGGGTGGCAGATCCGGGAAGCCGTCGCGCGGCGTGAAACTCTGCCGGAACCGCTGGTGCGGCAACTGGCCGCCGATGACGATTACGACGTGCGCAAGGCCGTCGCGGCGCGGGCCGACCTGCCGGGCGACGCGCTGCGGGAACTGGTCACCGACTCGCACGGACTGGTGCGGGCCGGCGTGGCACGGCGACTGGACCTGCCGCTGGACTGCGCGCTGACGCTCGGCACGGACGGCGATCCGGACGTCCTGGCCACCCTGGCCCGCCGCGTGGACCTGCCGCGCAGCGTGCGTGAGTGGCTGGCCACCAGCGAGCACGCCGTGGTGCGCGCCGCCGCCCTGCAAGGCTGGACGGTCCCGGCCGCGTGGCTGGAACGCGCCGAACTGGACGCCGACCCGGACGTGCGCGCCGCCCTGGCCCGCCGACCCGACACGTCCCCCGACACGCTGATCCGACTGGCCGCCGACGAGACGGAAACCGTGCGCCGCGCCGTGCTGGAACGCAACGACCTGCCCGACAAAGCCGTCCTGACGCTGGCCCGCGCGCCCGAACAGGACATCCGCCTGCACGTCGCCAGCGCCGAGCACCTCAGCCCGGCCGTCCTGGCCGCCCTGATCGGCGACCCGGACCCGAACGTGCGCACCGTGCTCGCCGTGCGGCCCGACCTGAGCGGCGACCTGCTGTCCCGGCTGGCCGCCGACCCGAACCCCGAGGTGCGCCGCGCCGTCGCGTACGCCCCCGCCACCAATGCGGACATCCTGACCCGACTGACCAGCGACCCGAACGCCGGAGTGCGCCGCGCCGCCGCGCACCACCCGAACCTCCCGGACAGCACGCACGACACGCTGGCCGCCGACCCGGACGACGGCGTGCGCCTCGCCCTCGCCGGACGCACCGACCTCTCCCCCACCCTGCGCGAGCGCCTGCGCGCCGACCCGGACGCCAGCGTACGCGCCGAAGCTGGCGCATGACCAAGACGGATTCCGTCTGTTTCGTTAACACCCCGGAAGGGGCACCGGGTTGCCAACTCCACGCCCGGAATCCGTCTCCCTCCTACTCGCTCCGCTCGGATTGAATGGTTATGCAACCATCCAATCGGAGACCGTTTGACATCCGCCTCCCCCTGGGCGACGTGAAGTTCAGCGTGCGGGTCGGCATCCTCTGCACGCGCGGCGACACGCTCCTCACGAACACCGAGCCCGGCATCGGCTTTCACTACCTGCCCGGCGGGGCCGTCACCACCGGCGAGGACTCCGCCACCGCCGCCGCCCGCGAATGGACGGAAGAAACAGGCCTGCCCCCCGGCCCACTGCGACTGGTCGGCGTGGTCGAGAGCTTCTTCGGCCCCACCGAACGCCGCCAGCACGAGATCGGCTTCTACTACCACACGCCCGCCCCAGCGGAACTGCCGGACAGCCCATTCACTGTGCAGGACAACCCCGGCGTGACCTGCCACTGGCTCCCACTGAACGACACCGAATCCACCCCGGTCTACCCGCTGGTCATCCGCGACCTGCTGGACGTTCCACCCGGCGAAATCCGCCACATCGTCAACCACGAAGGGTAACGCCCCGGCCCGGCGTTCAGGCGGGTGAGAGGTTCGCGAATTTCACCAGGAGTTTTTTCGTTCCGGCGGTCGGGAAGTGCACCGTGACTTCCTGCCGGTCGCCGATGCCCGCGACGGCGAGGACCTGTCCCTCGCCGAATTTGGGGTGACGGACGCGTTCGCCGCCCCGGTAGGCCATGCCGGCGGTGAGGGGGCTGGTGTTCTTGACAGCGCTGGCGGTGGGGACGGTGGGGCGGTAGGTTTTCCAGGTTTTGGCGCGGTAATCGACGACCTGTCCGTAGGGGTCGACGGTGTCGAAGCCGCCTTCGATTTCTTCGAGGAAGCGGCTGTCCTCGGCGGCGTTGGTTTTGCCGTACTGCATGCGGTTCTCGGCGGCGGTCAGGAACAGGCGGTCCATGGCGCGGGTGATGCCGACGTAGAACAGGCGGCGTTCCTCCTCGATGCCGCCCGCCTCGGCGATGGCGCCCTTGCTGGGCAGCAGGCCTTCCTCGACGCCCACGATGAACACGACCGGGAATTCCAGGCCTTTGGCGTTGTGCATGGTCATGAGGGTGACGGCGTCTTCGGGGGTGTCCTTGTTCTCCTGTTTGGTGCGCATGTCGTCCACGCTGGAGAGCAGGGCGGCGTCGTCGAGGAAGTCGCCGATGGTGCCCTGGTTCTCCTGTGACCATTCCTCGGCGGCGTTCACGAGTTCATCGAGGTTCTCGGCGCGGACCTGTCCTTCCGGGCCTTCCTGGCGGAGCAGGTCGAGGTACCCGCTGGTTTCGATCACGTAGCGCAGGAACGGGCCGGGTTCGTAGTTGTCGGCGGCGTCGCTCATGGCGTGCATCAGCGCGGCGAAATCCACGGCTTTCTGCGCGCCACGGTCGAGGATGCCGTCCATGTCGGCGCGGGCGCAGGCTTCCAGCAGGCTGGTGCGGTGCGCGGCGGCCCAGTCGAGGAGTTTCGTGAGGGCGGTGTCGCCGATGCCGCGCCGGGGCCGCCCGATGATGCGGCGCAGGGCCACGTCGTCACTGGGGTTGATGGAGAGGCGGGCGTACGCGAGGATGTCGCGGATTTCCCGCCGGTCGTAGAAGCCCACACCGCCCACGATCTTCGCGGGGATCTGCACGCGGCGCAGGCTCTCCTCGATCACGCGGGACTGCGCGTTCGTGCGGTACAGCACGGCCATGTCCGTCAGCGGAAGGCCTTCCCGGGCGTGCAGGCGCGTGATCCACTCGGACACGAAGTCTCCCTCGGCGCGGTGGTCGGTGGCGCGGTGGAACACGACGGGCGGCCCGTCCTCCTTGACGGCTTTCAGGGTCTTGTCGAGGCGTTCGGCGTTGTTCTCGATCAGCCGGTTGGCAATGCCGAGCACGCGGGCGCTGCTGCGGTAGTTGTGCTCCAGCATGTAGACCTTCGCGTCGGCGTAGTCCTTCTGGAAATCGAGGATATTTTGTATGTCCGCGCCACGGAACTTGTAGATGCTGTTGTGGACGAGCAGGCCGCCCGCGAGGTACGTGTGGGTGGGGGTGACGGTCAGGTCGTACACGGGGCCGTCGTAGTGTTCCTGCGTGACCTGCGTGACGGCTGTTTCCTGGAGGCCGTGTGGGGTATCGGCCAGCAGGAGCATGCCGGGGTGCAGGTGTGACAGGGGCGTGAAGGCGTACATGGCACCGCCGATGTGGGCTTTGCGTTGCAGTTCCAGGCCGCCGTCCTGCGCGATCTGGCGGGCCTCGGCCAGGGCCTGTGGGTAGTCCTTGCGGCTGAGTTCGAGGCGGTAGCCGCCGCGTCCGTTCGTGCGGACGGGATGCCCGGCGTCCGTGAGTTTCGCGGCGATGTCGGCGCGGTTGCTGCTCCACTGGATGCGGTGGTAGCCGACGCTGCCGTGCCGGTGGTCCTGGAACATGATGAGGTTCAAGCTCTGGCGGCGCACGCCGTTCTGCGGGCGGTGGTGCGGGAAGTCCGGGTGCAGGTGCAGGTCCGTCATCAGGCGGCGGGCGGCAGCGGGCGTGTCGATCTCGCGGAACAGGCGTTGCAGGTGATCGTCGCCCATGGCGAGGTTCCGGCCGACGCCGTGGAACAGCGCGGTGGGCAGGCCGTAGCGGGCGGCGTACAGCGCTTCCCAGTACGCGGCGTCGGCGCGGGTGTCGCAGACGCGCAGGACCCAGACCTTGTCTCCGTTTTCCTGGTTCAGGCGGACGCGGTAGCCGTAGTCGGTCTGCCCCTCGCTGTTCTGCCTCGCGCCGACAGTCAGACCCACGCGGTAGCCGCGGTCCTCGCGGTACATCAGGTACACGTACCACTGTCCCTGCATGGGCTGGTGCCGCGCGAGGACGATGTGGTGCGGCGTGCCGCGCAGCGTGTGCGCCTCAGTCTGCACGTTCCAGAGTGGTCCGCTGGAGTGACCGCGTTTGACGTGCGTGACCTGCGCGGGCAGGCGCGTGCCGGACGCGCCGACGCCGCACACGGTCTCTCCTTCTGCGATGGTTTCGATGGGGCGCGGTCCCTGTGGCGTGCCGATCAGGGTGCCGGGCGGCAGGCACTGGTCGGGGTCTCCGACGACCAGCAGGTTGCGGTCCCTGGAGGCGAGCAGGCGGGTCAGTTCGTACTGGGCTTTGTTGGTGTCCTGGTACTCGTCGACGTGAATGAACCGGGCGCGGTTCTGCACGGCGTTCAGGACGGCGGGGACTTCGCGGAACAGGCGGACGGTTTCGGTGATGAGGTCGCCGAAGTCGATGGCGTTCTGGGCTTTTTTGCGCGTTTCGTAGCGGCGGTAGGCTTCGGCAGCGGCTTCTCTGGGGATGCCGCTGAGGTAGGGTTCGTGGGCGCGGTCGAGGTCGGCGGGGGTCTGGAGGTTGCTTTTGGCGCGGTCGAGGATGCCGCGTAGCACGCGGGGGTTGGTGTCGGGGCCGATGCCGGGGAGGCTGCCCATGATGTCTTTGAGGACGTCGAGCTGGTCGTCGTCGTCGTAGATGACGAAGCCGCGCCGGAGGCCGATGTGTTCGCCGTAGGCGCGCAGGATGCGCACGCCGGCGCTGTGGAAGGTGCTCATCCAGAGGTTCTGGGCGCCGGGGACGAGGTGGCTGGCGCGTTCGCGCATCTCGGCGGCGGCTTTGTTGGTGAAGGTCACGGCGAGGATCTCGCCGGGTTGCACGTCGTAGTGGCCGATCAGGTGGGCGATACGGTAGATGAGGGTGCGGGTTTTGCCGCTGCCGGCGCCGGCGATGACCAGGGCGGGGCCGGTGTAGTGGTCGGCGGCCTGTGCCTGGGTGGGGTTCAGTTGGGCGAGCAGGTCGGGCGGGTTCACCTGGGAATTGTATCAGGCAGCGTTCTGCCCTGGGCGTAATGGCCTGCCCTGGGTGTGATGGGCGGGGCCGGCCGTGTTCCCGGGCAGGGCACGGTTTTCGGGCTGCCTAACCCTGCTACGCTCCACGGGTGACGGCTTCCTCGACCTCCCTGCAGACCTCTTCGCGCGCGTCCAGACTGGCGCTGGGCAGCATTCTCGTGGCGGTGGTGGTGCTGTCCCTGAAGTACGTGGCGTACCTCATGACGGGCAGCGTGGCACTGTACTCGGACGCGCTGGAGAGCATCATCAACGTGGCGGCGGCGGTCGCGGCGCTGATCGCGCTGCGGGTCGCGGCCCGCCCGGCGGATGCCAACCACCCGTACGGGCACACGAAGGCCGAGTACTTCAGCGCGGTGGCCGAGGGCGTGCTGATCGTGCTGGCGGCGGCCGCGATCGTGCGCGAGGCGCTGCCGGCGCTGCTGAACCCGGCCACCTTGCCGGAGCAGGCCGGACTGGGACTGGCGGGGCTGGGCGTGAACCTGGGGGCGGGCCTGCTGAACGCGGTGTGGGCGTCGGTGCTGCTGCGTCAGGGGCGGGCGCTGCGTTCGCCGGCGCTGCTGGCGGACGGGCGGCACATCTTCAGTGACGTGGTGACCAGCGTGGGGGTGCTGCTGGGCGTGCTGGCGGCGCGCCTGACGGGGCAGGCGTGGCTGGACCCGCTGCTGGCGATTCTGGTGGCGCTGAACATCCTGTGGAGCGGGTGGCTGCTGGTGCGGGAGAGCGTGGGCGGCCTGATGGACGCGGCGGTGGAACCGGATACCGAGGCGAAGATCCGGCAGGCGATGAGTCTGCACGGGCAGGGCGCGCTGGAGATGCATGACCTGCGGACCCGGCATGCGGGAAGCGTGACGTTCATCGAGTTTCACATGGTGGTGCCGGGTGACATGACGGTGCAGGAGGCGCACAGCATCTGCGACCGCCTGGAGGACGCCATCCGGGCCGAGACGCCGCAGTCGTCGATCAGCATTCATGTGGAGCCGCAGGAGAAGGCCAAGCATCACGGCGTGCTGGTGCTGTAGAGACCGCTGTCTGTCGGGGGCGCTGTCAGCATTGATACTGATCACGCCCGGGCAGGTGTGGAGTTCCGTGATGCGGGACGACCCGCCGGTTGGCAGGTCAGTTCAGGCGCGCCCAGCGCAGGTTGGGGCTGTTCAGGGGCTTCATGAAGCCCGGCTTCATCTGACAGTTCCTTCATGTCGAACGACCGTGCCTATACTCCCCTGAGTTAACGTTTCAGGGAGGATGTATGGGCGAGATTGACGTGCCGAACGACGTGCACATCCGTTCCACGGTGGGGCCGACGCGGCCGCCACGTGGCGAGCAGGTTCAGGTGACGGTGGACGGCGCGCCGCAACTGGCGTGGGTGGGCGAGCCGCTGGTGGACGTGATCAACCGCGCGCAGATCGAACTGGCGCAGGTGTGTTACCACCCGCAGCTGGGGCCTATTCAGACGTGCGATACCTGCGCGGTCGAGATCGACGGTGTGGTGGGGCGCGCCTGCGGCACGAAGGTGGCGGCCGGGATGATCGTCCGCACGCAGACGACCGCCGCCCGCGCCGCGCAGCGGGACGCGTACGACCGGATCGTGGCGAACCACGACCTGTACTGCACGGTCTGCGACAACAACAACGGGAACTGCACGGTGCACAACACGCTGGGCCTGCTGGGCATCGATCATCAGACCCGTCCCTTCCAGCCCAAGGGCTACGAGAAGGACGAGTCGAACCCCTTCTACCGCTACGACCCGGACCAGTGCATCCTGTGCGGACGCTGCGTGGAGGCCTGCCAGAACGTGCAGGTGAACGAGACCCTGACCATCGGCTGGGAGATGGAGCAGCCGCGCGTGCTGTGGGACGGCGGGAAACCCATCGGCGAGAGCAGTTGCGTCAGCTGCGGGCACTGCGTCACGGTCTGCCCCTGCAACGCCCTGATCGAGAACTCCATGATCGGCGAGGCGGGCCTGTTCACGGGCATTCCGCTGCCCGTCTGGGACGCCGCCATCGACGTGGTCAAGGGCGTGGAGGCCAGCGCGGGCCTCAAGCCGATCATGAACGTGAGTGAGATCGAGTCGGCCGCGCGCGACCGCTACATCAAGAAGACCAAGACGGTCTGCACGTACTGCGGGGTGGGCTGCTCGTTCGACGTGTGGACCGACGAGCGGCACATCCTGAAGGTCGAACCCGGCCTGGGGCATGCCAACGGTATCAGCACCTGCGTGAAAGGCAAGTTCGGCTGGGATTACGTGAACAGCACCGACCGCCTGACCGCCCCGCTGATCCGTGAGGGCGACCGGTTCCGCGAGGCGACCTGGGACGAGGCGCTGGACCTCGTGGCGCGCCGCTTCATGGAGATCCGCGCCAAGGACGGCCCGGATGCCCTGGCGTTCGTGGCGAGCAGCAAGGCCAGCAACGAGGAAGCGTTCATGGTGCAGAAGTTCGCCCGTCAGGTGATCGGGACGAACAACGTGGACAACTGCTCGCGGTACTGCCAGTCCCCCGCAAGCAAGGGTCTGTCCCTGACGACCGGGATCGGCGCGGACAGCGGCACCATCAAGGACATCGAGAACGCTTCTCTGGTCATCACGGTGGGCAGCAACGCCGCCGAGAGCCACCCGGTTCTGGCGACCCGCGTGAAGCGCGCGCAGAAGCTGGGCCACACGAAGGTCATCGTGTTCGACATCCGCGAGCATGAACTTGCGACCCGCGCCGACCAGTTCATCCGCCCGAAACCCGGTACGGACTTCGTGTGGCTGGCCGCCGTCAGCAAGTTCATCCTGGATAACGGCCTGGAGGACAAGGCGTTCCTGGCGGAGCGCGTGAACGGCCTGGAGCAATTCCGGCAGTCCATCAGCACCTACACCCTGGCGTACGCCGAGCGCGAGACGGGCATCGATGCCGGGACGCTGGAAACCCTGGCCCGCCAGATCGCCGCCGAGGAGCGCGTGGCGATCCTGTGGGCGATGGGCGTCACGCAGCAGTGCGGCGGCAGCGATACCAGCGCCGCCATCAGCAACCTGCTGCTGATCACCGGAAACTTCGGCAAGCTGGGCGCCGGGGGCTTCCCGCTGCGCGGTCACAACAACGTGCAGGGCGCCAGTGACATGGGCGCCATGCCCGATCAGGTCAGCGGGTACCAGCCGGTCGGGGACGATCTGGTCGTACAGCGCCACCAGCGCGAGTGGGGCGTCACGCTGCGCCCGGAACGCGGCCTGGACAACACCCAGATGCTCGACGCGGCCATCCAGGGCACGCTGAAGGCCATGTGGATCACGGGCGAGGAGATGAGCCTGACCGACGCGAACGCCAACCACCTCGCCCAGGGCTTCGAGGCGCTGGAGTTCCTGGTGGTGCAGGACCTGTACTTCACGAACACCGCCCGCTACGCGGACGTGGTGTTCCCGGCCGCCGCGTCACTGGAGAAGGAAGGCACGTTCACGAATACCGAACGCCGCATCCAGCGTCTGTACGAGGTCATGCCGCCCCTGAAGGGCACGAAACCCGACTGGCAGATCTACCAGGGGGTCGCGCAGCGCATGGGCGCCAACTGGAAGTACAGCCACCCGGGCGAGATCATGGACGAGATCGCGCGCCTCACGCCGTTCTTCGCGGGCGTCAGTTACGACCGCCTGCAAGGCTACGACACACTGTGCTGGCCGGTCGCGGAGGACGGCACCGACTCGCCGCTGCTGCACCAGGAGCGCTTCAACTTCCCGGACGGCAAGGCCCGGCTGTACCCGGCGACGTACAAACCCCGCCAGGAAGCCCCGAACGACGAGTTCGACCTGCACCTGAACAGCGGGCGCATGCTGGAGCACTTCCACGAGGGCAACATGACCTTCCGCGTGGAGGGCATCGCCGGGAAGGCCCCGGATTCGTTTGTGGAGGTCAGCCCGGAACTCGCGGCGGACCGGCAGCTTCAGAGCGGTCAGTGGGTGCGGCTGATCAGCGAGCACGGCGCCGTTCGCCTGCGTGCGCTGGTCACGGCTCGCGTGAGCGGCCACGAGGTGTTCGTGCCCATGAACGCCCGCAAGGCCGAGGACGCCGTGAACTTCCTGACCGGCAGCCGCGGCGACAGCATCACGAACACCCCCGCGTACAAGGACACCCGCGTGCGCATGGAAGTCCTGCACGACGTAGGCGAGAACCCGCTGCCCGCCAAGAACCACCGCTGGGGCCACCCGACCCCGCAGACGGGCGTGGAAGTCGAGCGCAAGTGGTCACGGCCGGACTACGTGTTCCCCGGCGGGCTGCTGCCCATGCACGGCGACAGCCTGAACGCCCGCGCCGACGCGCTGGGCGGCGCTGACGACTGAGATTCAGCGGAAGGGGGGCGGCCGGCGACTGCCTCCCCCCTTCCGCACAGGAGACACCATGGCGAAACCACTTGAATTCACGCCCCGCATCCCGACCGCGCAGGAGAAACTGCATTCAGAGGTCGAGGATTCCACCGACGCGCTGCTGGAGGGCCTGTACCTGCTGCGGCAACTGCATGAGCACGGCGTGCTGGACGTGGCGGGCAAGACCGTGCGGGGCGGCGAGGGCCTGATCGCGTCGCTGCTGCACATCACGGGCGGCGAGAGCGGCACGACCCTGCTGCGCAACGCCACGGAACTGGGCAAGACCCTGGCGGCGCTGGACCCGCGCGAGGTCGGCATTCTGGGTAGCGCCATCACGACCGGCGTGAACGAGGGCGCGCGGCACGTCGCGGCCGGCAAGGGCGTGGGCCTGGGTGAACTGATGGGCCTGCTCAAGGACCGGGACGTGCAGGTGGCGCTAGGCGCCCTGTTCGCGGTTCTGAAGGGCGCGGGGCGGGCGCTGCGCGAGGCGAACGGCGACATGCCGAAAACCGCGAATCAGTCCGAGGTGGGCCGCTGAGCACCACGCACGGCCGTGACGGGGAGGCTCACGCTCGCCTCCCCGTCACGCTGTTCCGGGCGGATGGGGCGGCGGAGCGGCTGGACGCCGTGGCGGTCGAGGAGCCGCTGGAACTGCGCCTGCACGCGCCCGGCGGTGTGGGAACGGAGGACGCGGGGGCGGGCCTGCCGCTGGGTGTGCTGATGCGCACGCCGGGGCACGACCGCGACCTGCTGCTGGGCTGGCTGATCTCGGAGGGGCTGCTGCCCACCGCGTTCACGCTGGACCCGGACCCGGAGAACGCGAACGTGTGGCATCTGCGCACGCCGGAGTACGCGCGGCTGGCGGCGGGCGCGCGGCTGGCCGTGTCGTCGAGTGCCTGCGGGGTGTGCGGGTCGGGCAGTATCGAGGGACTGGCAGTGCGCGCCTCCGGGCCAGTCTGGACAGCGGGGCCGCTGGACGCCGCGTTCCTGGCGGGCCTGCCCGAGAGGTTACGGGCGGCCCAGCCGGGCTTCGCGGCGACCGGGGGGCTGCACGGCGCGGCGCTGTTCACGGCGGAAGGCGCGCTGTGCTGCGCGCGTGAGGACGTGGGGCGGCACAATGCCGTGGACAAGGTGGTCGGCTGGGCGCACGGTCAGCAGCCCGGGCCGCTGGGAGGTCAGGTGCTGGTGGTCAGCAGCCGCGCGGGCTTTGAGATCGCGCAGAAGGCCGTGACGGCCGGGATCGGCGTGGTGGTGGCGGTGGGCGCGGCGACCAGTCTGGCGGTCGATACGGCGGCGGTGTTCGGCGTGACCCTGTGCGGCTTTACCCGCGAGGGCCGCCTGACGGTGTACGCCGGGGCTGACCGGGTAAGGGCCGGGCCGTGACCGGCCGGGATTGTACGCGGCCCTGCATGATGAGCTTTTAGGTCTGAAACGATGAAGTGCGCCCCTGCTAACGCCCGTTAGACTCCTTGACGTCAAACAAACTGACGGGCTTCAGGAGGGCGTATGGGATTTCTGGATCGTGAGCATTCTGTCGCAGGATCAAACTGGACCCGCTGGCTGGTCCCGCCCGCCGCGCTGGCCGTACACCTGAGCATCGGGCAGATCTACGGGTACTCGGTGTTCAACAAGCCCCTCTCCCGCCTGATCAGCGGCGACCTGACCGCCGAGACCGGTGCGCCCGGCGACTGGTCCCTGTTCCAGGTGGGCCTGATCTTCAGCGTGGCCCTGTTTTTCCTGGGAGCCAGCAGCGCCATCTTCGGCAAGTGGGTGGAACGCGAGGGGCCGCGCAAGACCATGTTCGCCAGCGCCCTGCTGTTCTGCGGCGGATTCTTCGTCGCGGCGCTCGGCGTGAAACTGCACTCGCTGCCACTCGTGATCTTCGGGAACGGCGTGCTGGGCGGCATCGGGCTGGGCCTGGGGTACATCAGCCCGGTCAGCACGCTGATCAAGTGGTTCCCGGACCGGCCGGGACTGGCGACCGGCATGGCCATCATGGGCTTCGGCGGCGGCGCCCTGATCGGCAGTCCGCTGGGCACCGCACTCATGACCCGTTTTGCCGGGGATGGCACGCTGGGCGTCGGCACGACCTTCCTGATCATGGGGGCCGTGTACCTGCTGTTCATGCTGTTCGGCGCGTTCCTGATCCGCGTGCCCGCCGAGGGCTGGACGCCCGCCGGGTGGACCCCGAAACCGCAGGCTCCGGGCGGCATGATCTCCTCTCACAACGTGCTGGTCGATCAGGCGTTCCGCACGCCGCAGTTCTGGCTGCTGTTCGCCGTGCTGTTCCTGAACGTCACAGCCGGGATCGGCGTGCTCGGGCAGGCCAGCGTGATGATTCAGGAGATGTTCAGTGACCGCGTCCTGGGCGCCGGGAACGGCGTGACGGCCGCCGCCGCCGCCGGCTTCGTAGGCCTGCTGAGCATCTTCAACATGGCCGGGCGGTTCATCTGGTCCTCGACCAGCGACCGCATCGGGCGCAAGCCCACGTACATGATCTTCTTCGCGCTGGGCGCCGTGCTGTACTTCCTGATTCCCATGTTCGGCAACATGGGCAGCCTGGTGCTGTTCGTGGCGGGCTTCTGCGTGATCATGAGCATGTACGGCGGCGGGTTCGCCACCATTCCCGCGTACCTGCGGGACATGTTCGGCACCGCGAACGTCGGCGCGATCCACGGCCGCCTGCTGCTCGCCTGGAGTGCCGCCGCCATCGTCGGCCCCAGCCTCGTGAACGGCTTCCGCGACAGTCAGATCAAGGCCGGGATTCCCGCCGCGCAGGCGTACAGCACCACCATGTACATCATGGCCGCGCTGCTGGTCGTGGGGTTTGTGGCCAACCTGATGGTCCGCCCCGTCGCCGAGAAGTTCTGGGCCCAGAACCGCGCGCCCGCCGCCAGCCACGACTAACGCAGCCACGACTGATACGCATTCCAGCCAGGAGGTCCGCATGACCCGTTCCACCCCCGAACCCACCGAACAGCTGTCTCCCGTGATCTACCTGACGTGGCTGGTGCCCGGCATTCCCCTGGTCTGGGGCGTCTGGCAGACGCTGATCAAGGTCGCGCAACTGTTCCAGTAAGCCGGCCTGATGGCAGATGGCAGATGGCGGCCTCCCCCACTTCTGGGGGAGGTTCGCTGTTCAGGCCGGTTCAGGTCGGGGCGGGCTGCGCGCGTCCGTCCAGTTCGCGGCGCAGGTACGGTGCGGTGCGGCTGCCACTTGCCCTGGCGACCTGTTCGGGGGTGCCCTGGGCCACGATCTGACCGCCCTCCTCTCCCGCGCCGGGGCCGAGGTCCACGACCCAGTCACTTGCGGCGATCACGCCCAGGTCGTGCTCGACGACCATGACGGTATGCCCGGCGTCCACGAGGCGGCGCAGCTGCGCGCCCAGGCGTTCCACGTCGCTGGGGTGCAGGCCGGTGGTGGGTTCGTCCAGCAGGTACACGGTGTGGCCGCGCACGGCCTTCTGGAGTTCGGTCGCCAGTTTCACGCGCTGCGCCTCGCCGCCCGAGAGTTCCGTGGCAGGCTGCCCGAGGCGCAGGTAGCCCAGGCCGACCTCCTGAAGGGTGCTCAGGGCGCGGTGGACGGGGGCCTCGTCTGCGAACACCTGCGCGGCGGCGTCCACGGTGAGGTTCAGCACCTGCGCGATGTTCAGGCCGTTCCAGGTGACCTCCAGCGTGGCGGCTTTAAAGCGGGTGCCGTGGCAGACGGGACAGGGCGCATATACGGACGGCAGGAACAGCAGTTCCACGGTCACGAAGCCCTCGCCCTGGCAGTGTTCGCAGCGGCCGCCCTTCACGTTGAACGAGAAGCGGCCCGCGCTGTAGCGGCGCTCCCGGGCCAGGGGCGTCGCGGCGAACAGGCGGCGTACGTGGTCGAACAGGCCGGTGTACGTGGCGAGGTTGCTGCGCGGCGTGCGCCCGATGGGTGCCTGCGTGACCTGCACCAGCCGCCGCACGCGTCCCACATCGCCGCCCAGGGTGCCCTGCGTGGGGGCGGGGGCGTCGTCGGCAGTCAGCAGATCGGCCGGGTCGGCGCCAGCTTCGACTGGGGCTATCTCGCGGCCCAGGTGGGCGCCCAGCAGGTCCGCGAGGGCCTGGGTGATCAGGCTGGACTTCCCGGAGCCGCTGACGCCCGTCACGGCCGTCAGAACGCCCAGTGGCAGGCGCACGTCCACGCCGCTCAGGTTGTTGCGGGTCACGCCGCGCAGGTCCAGCCAGCCGGTCGGGTCGCGGCGCACGCCTAGCAAAGGTGCGGGCGGCCCGAAGAGGTGCCGGGCGGTCAGGGAGTCCGGCACGTCCCGCAGGCCCGCCGGGGGACCGCTGTACAGTACCTGCCCGCCGTGCTGCCCGGCATGCGGGCCGACATCCACGATCCAGTCGGCGTGGCGGATCACGCCCGGCTCGTGTTCCACCACGAACAGCGAGTTCCCACCGGCTTTCAGGCGGTCCAGGGCGCCCAGCAGCGCCTCGGTGTCGGCGGGATGCAGCCCGGCAGAGGGTTCGTCCAGCACGTACACCACCCCGAACAGGTTCGAGTACAGCTGCGTGGCCAGCCGCAGGCGTTGCAGTTCGCCGGGCGACAGGGTGGGCGTGCCGCGTTCCAGGGTCAGGTAGCCCAGGCCCAGGCGTTCCAGCACGTCCACGCGGGCGCACAGGTCGGCGGCCAGCCGGGTCAGAGCCAGCGCCTCCTCGGGCGGGCGGGGAGTGCCGTCCGGGCGGGCCGTCTGCCCGGCGGCCGCGGGGGCGAGCAGTTCGGCGGCGCGGCGCAGCGGCAGGCGCGAGAACTCCATGATGTCCAGCCCGGCAAACGTCACGCCCAGGGCCGCGCGGGTCAGCCGCTTGCCGTGGCAGACGGGGCACTCGCGGATCACCATGAACGACGCCGCCCGGCGCTTCATGCTCTCGCTGCCGCTGTTCGCGAACGTGTGCAGCACGTGCCGCCGCGCGGACGTGAACGTGCCCAGGTACGACGGCTCGGCGCGGCGTTTCACGGCCCGGCGCGTCTCCTCGGGCGTCAGACCCGGGTACACCGGCACCTGCGGCTGCTCGTCCGTGAACAGAATCCAGTCGCGGGCCTCGCGCGGCAGGTCCTGCCAGGGGGTGTCCACGTCGTAGTCCAGCGTGACCAGAATGTCGCGCTGGTTCTGCCCGGCCCACGCGGTCGGCCACGCCGCCACGGCCCGCTCGCGGATGGTCAGGGACGGGTCCGGGACCATGCTCTCCTCGGTCACGGCGAACACGCGGCCCAGCCCATGGCATTCCGGGCAGGCGCCCTCCGGCGTGTTCGGCGAGAACCCCTCGGCGTAGATGATGCCCTGCCCCGCCGGGTAGTCCCCCGCGCGGGAGTACAGCAGGCGCAGCACGTTGTTCAGGGTGGTCAGGCTGCCCACACTGCTGCGCGCCGACGTGACGCCCCGCCCCTGCTGCAACGCCACGGCGGGCGGCAGGCCGTCGATGCGGTCCACGTCCGGCGTGCCCAGCTGATTGAACAGCCGCCGCGCGTACGGCGACACGGAATCCAGGTAGCGGCGCTGCGCCTCGGCGTACAGCGTCCCGAACGCCAGCGAGGACTTCCCGGACCCCGACACGCCCGTGAACACCACCAGCGCGTCGCGGGGCAGGTCCACGTCCACGTTCTTCAGGTTGTGCTCCCGCGCGCCGCGCACCTGCACGAACCCGTCGCGCGGCCGGTCGTCGCGCGGGGAGCCGTCGCGAGAGGAGGATGGAAGGTCGTTCATCCCGGCATGATTCCCCCGCCAGTCGCCGGGCGGGTGCGCGGTCCCTTCAGCCGTTGCCCATGCTCGGGCGTCAGAACGGGAAGAAGATGAGCTGCCCTGGCATCTCCGGGAACGTCGCGTACAGGCTGTCGGCCTGGGGCTTCAGGGCGTCCAGGAAATCCCTGCCGCGTAGCGTGTCGATCTGGCAGTCCGGTGTCCGGTCACTCCCCGACACCTTACAGGTCACCTCATGCGGCGTGCCGTCCAGCGTGCGGAGGGTGCCGGTGCGCAGTTGCGCGACCGGGAAGATGTTCGCGCGGGCGAACGCCGCCTGGAGGGCCGCGTCACTCCGGAAGGCGGCCAGGGTGGTGTTCCGCCCGGACAGGAACTGCGCGAGGGCGTCCCTGCGGTCATCGTCGCCCATGTTGGGCAGCAACACGCTCACGGGGCCACTCACGGCCGCCAGGGTGGGCTGCATGGCGCGGCACATGATGTCGCTGGCGGCGCGGGCGCAGGACCGCACGTAGTCCCGCGCGTCCTTCGGCGAGTACAGGTCCAGGCCCTGTGGATCGCACCCGGCCAGCAGCGGGAGTGTCAGGGCCAGGGGGAGCAGGCGGCGCGTCATGCTCCAGAGTACCGGGTCATTTCAGTCCGGTCAGGAAGTCCTGCACGGCGTTCAGAATCTCGCCTTCCGCCTGCGCGTGCGTGACGGTGGGCAGGCCGTCGCCCTTCTGCGGGCCGTACCGTCCGAAGAACGAGTGGACGGCGCCGGGAATGACGGTCAGGGTCGTGCCGCCGGGCAGGCGTTCCAGGCCGCCGCGCACGTCGTCGGGGGCGGCCACAGCGTCCCGTTCGGCCAGCAGTGACAGCACGGGCAGCGTCCGGTCTTTCAGGCTGACGTTCCCGGCGGGGTACGCGGCCATCAGGATCAGGCCCGCGAGCGCGTCGGCGTTGTTCGCGGCGTACTGCGCGGCCATCGCGCCGCCCAGCGAGTGCCCGGCGATCACCACGCGCTTGCCCTGGCCGTACTGCCCGATCAGACCGTCCGCGCGGTTAATACCGGTCACGGCGAGGTCCAGCGGGAAGGCGGGGATGACCGTCTGCACGCCCCGGGCGGCCAGCGCGCGGCCCAGCCACTCGTACGCCTGCGGGCGCACCAGTCCGCCGGGGTAGTAGATCAGCAGCGTCTCTGCCTCGCCCTGCGCAGGCCGGATATCGATGACGGGGCCGCCCACGTTCTCCAGCGTCACGTGCGCCGCGTCCTGGCCGGAGGGGGGCACAGCGTCCTGCCCAACGACCAGCGGGGGCCGCACGACCGCCTGCCGCGCCGTGGCGATCAGGTACCCGCCCAGCAGCGAGACCCCCGCGATCACCCACGCCCGCACGCGGGGCGAGAGGAGCGGACGACGCCGGGGGGGGACCGGAGCAGGTGCCGGGGTGGCAGGTGGGATCGTGGGCGCAGGATCGGTGGTCACGCCCCCAGCATAGGCCCGGCCCTCCCCCACTCCCTACCCCGCGCCTTGTACGGATTCCGTTTGTTTCGTTGACAGATCGGAACACCACCGATCTGTCAACTCCACGTCCGGAACCCGTTCTGCTCCTACTCGCTCCGCTCGGATTGAACGGCTTTACAAGCCATTCAATCGGAGTCCGTATTACACGAACGCGCTGAGGCCGGTGATGGCCCGCCCCACGACCAGGGTGTTGATCTCGTTGGTGCCCTCGTAGGAGTAGATGGCCTCGGTGTCCGCGAAGTGCTTGGCGACGCCGTATTCGAGCAGGATGCCGTTCCCGCCGAAGGTCTCGCGGGCCAGGGCGACCGTCTCGCGGCAGCGGGCGGCGGTGACGACCTTGGCGAGCGCAGCGTGCTCGTCGCGCATGTCGCCCGCGTCGGCCATGTGGCTCAGGCGCAGGCACAGCGCGAACAGACTGGTGACGTTGCCCAGCATGTGCACGAGGTGGTTCTGGATCAGCTGGAATTCCCCGATGCGCTTGCCGAACTGCTCGCGGCTCTGGGCGTACGCGGCGGCCAGTTCGTAGGCACCCATGGCGCAGCCGACGCCCTGCCACGCCACACCGGCGCGCGTGAGTTTCAGGACCTCGGCGGTGGTCCGCCAGCCCTGCACGTTCTGCAGGCGGTCGGTGTCGGGCACGCGGCAGTCGTCCAGGGTGATCAGGCCGTTCTCGACGATGCGCAGCGCGGTCTTGCCCTGGATCTTCTCGACCTCGTAGCCGGGCGTGCCGGCGCGGACGATGAAGCCGCGCACTTCCTGGGTGTCCACGTCGCGGGCCCAGATGACCGTGAAGTCGCTGAAGGGGCTGTTCCCGATCCATTTCTTCTGGCCGCGCAGGGTCCAGCTGTCGCCGTCGCGTTTGCAGGTGGTGCGCATGCCCTGGCTGACCTGCGAGCCGCCCTCGGGTTCGGTCAGCCCGAACGCGCCGATCGCCTCCATGTCCAGCATCTTGGGCAGCCACTCGGCCTTCTGCGCGTCGTTACCGCCCAGCGCGATGGACGCGAAGGCCAGTCCGGCGTGCACGCCGAAGAACACGGCGGTACTCACGTCCACCTTGCAGGCTTCCATGGTGAACAGGCCTTCCATGACGGTGGCGTCGGGGGTGCGGCTGCCGTCCTCGTTCCAGATGCGGCGCATGAAGTCGTGCTTTTTCAGTTCCGGGATCAGGTGGCGGGGGAACTCGTCGCGGTTCCAGTACTCGTTCATGATGGGCGAGACGTGCGTGTGCATGAAGCCCCTGACCTCACCGGCGAAGTCGCGCTGCACCTGGGTCAGGGTGTCCATCTGCCCAAAGAAATCGGCGTTCGGGGTGGGCAGGCTGGGGGCCTTCTCGGGCGTGGCGCTCATCAGGCGGGTCAGCCCCTTGAGCTGCGCGTCGCTCATGCCGGCGGCGGCCTTCACGAGGGCACCCAGGTCGAGTCGTTGGTTCAGGCGGGCGAGCGCTTCGAGGTCCAGCCCGGCCAGCAGCGCCTGGGCGTCCACGTTGGGAGTGTTCATGCCCTGTGTTGTACCGCGTTCAACAATTCTCAGATTGCGTGCGCTGTCGCGCTTGCCGCCCGCATCCGTTCATGCGGTCTTCACGGTCGGAACGGCAGCCGCGCGGCCCCTGGCAGGCGCTAGCATCCGGCCATGAGCGCCCCGTCCACGCCGCGCCCCACCCGCCCCCTGCCGACCCGTCCGGCCGGGTACGCGGAACTGGCGAGGTACTCCAGCCTGGGCCGCCTGTGGTCCATGCTGGGCGGCGCGGCGCGGGCCGGGCAGCAGGTGACCCTGGTGCGCGGCGACGCGCCGGAAGTCTGCCGCCGCCGCGTGAGCGGCTACACCCTGGCGAACGCCGGCATCTTCCTGGATGAAACGCGAACCGCCCGTGACCTGGAGGACGGTTTCGCGCCGCACCCGGCGCTGCTGGCCCTGCTGAGCGGCGATCCGGTCCCGCTGCGCACGGAACTGAACGCACACTTCGAACTGCGGGTGGACTTCGTACTGGCCTTCACCGCCCGCCGGGAACTGATTGCCCGGCCGGAACTGCGGTTCGCGCCGCTGGTGCCGGGCCTGAGCAGCCTGCCGGACGACCTGACACTGGACGCCCGCCGCCTGGGCCGCGACGAACTGCACCTGCTGGTGCAACGCGCCTGCGGCCTCGCCTGATACGGACTCGGGCTCAGGGGGTCGCACAAACCGCTGGGCCCGAGCGGACTCGTAGAGCTGCCGAGCAGAGCGAGCAGGAGCGAAGCGGGTTCCGGGCGGGGTCAGCCGGGGCGGGTGCCCGCGCGGCGTTTCTCGGCGCGGACCATCTGCACGAACTTCGCGAGGCGAGGCGCGCGGTTCCAGCGTTTCCGGTCTCCGGCGACCCGCCAGATCCACTCGACGCCCAGGCGGCGCGTCCAGTCGGGCGCGAGGTCGGCGGTGCCGGCCAGCACGTCGATCACGCCGCCGCAGCCGATCATGACGGGCACGTTCATGACCTGCCGCCAGTACTGGTTGAAGGTCTCCTGCCGTCCGGCGCCCATGGCGGTCAGGACCAAGTCCGCGCCACTGTCGCGCACGAGTTCCGCCACGCGCTGATCCTCGGGCAGGTCGAAGTACCCGTGGTGAATGCCGGCCACCTGAATGCCGTAGTCACGCGCGGCGTTCTGCGCGGCGACCTCGGCCACGCCGGGCTTGGCACCCAGGAAGAACACGCGCAGATCCGCGCCGTGGCGTTTCATGAGGCCCTGCACGATGTCGAAGCCCGGCGCGCGCGGAACCTCCTGCGCGCACAGTTGCCGCGCGGCCCACACGATGCCCACGCCGTCGGCGGTGACGAGGTCCGCGACCTGCATGGCGGTCACGAAGTCCGGCTGGGTGCGTGACTGCACGATGAATTCGGGGTTCAGGGTCACGACGGTGTGCGGGGAGCGGGGGGCGCGGTAGATCCAGTCGCCCAGACGGTCCAGCGTGCCGTCCAGCGTGATGTTGTCCAGCGGCAGGTCGAACAGGGTCAGTCGCTGGGTGTGGTCTGGGTTGGTCATGCTGTCGCGGATTGTAGAGCAGTTGGGCCTGGGGGGCAGTTGGGCCTGAGGGGGCGCCCGCTCGCCCCGGCGGGTGGAGTTGCGCGCGGGGCGCGCCGGTACGGCATACTGCTACGCATGTTGCCCGGTGCTTTCGGTGCTTTACCTGCGGACGCTCAGGCGCAGGTGGTCGCGGCGGGACGGCTGGGACGCTGGACCCGCGCCGAACTGCTGTACCACCCGGAGGACCCCGCAGAGACGCTGTACGTCATGACGCGGGGGTCCGTGCGGCTGTACCGGCTGGGGTCCGGTGCGCGTGAGGTCACGCTGGACGTGCACGGCCCCGGTTCGCTGCTGGGCGTGATGTCCCTGATTCCCGGTGAGCGCTGCGGCATGTACGCCGAGGCGATGGATGACACCGAGGCCCTGATGCTGGGCCAGGACACCCTGCACCGGGTCACGCAGGCGCACCCGGCGGTGGGCGTCGCCCTGACCGAGCAGATCACCCGGCAGACGCGCGGCGTGCAGGAACGCCTCTCGGGTCTGGTGTTCCTGGAAGTGTCGCAGCGGCTGGCACTGGCGCTGCTGAACCTCGCCGACCGCGAGGGCCCCTGGCCGGAGGGTGGGTCGCACGCGCTGCGCGACCGGGTGTCGCATCAGGACCTCGCGCACGTGGTGGGCAGCACCCGCGAGACGATCACGAAACTGCTGGGGGACTTCCGCACGCGCGGCCTGCTGGACCTCGGGTACCGCCGGATCATCCTGACCGACCGCGACGGCCTGCAACGCGCGACGCGCGAGCCGCTGCGCTGAGCGTGCTGCGGGGGTCCGTGCCCCGCACCGTCCGTCGGCTTTACTTCACAGTGTGCTGTGACAGTCAGTGTAGTGTGAGTCCCGTTGCCACCCATACCGGGTCGTCGGAAAGAACGGGCACAACGCCCTGGCGGACGCCGGGGACGGCCTGCGCCGCCACCGAGCGGCGCGAGGGCGGAAGGAAGAACAATGGCGCGGAACGCAGGAGCGGAATTCAGGAAGGGTGGCATGCAGGAGTACTTCCGCCTGCCGGCAGGGGCGCTGGAACAGGCGCGCGCAGAGACTCGCGGTGACGTGGACCGCGCCGCGCTGGCAGAGGCCCTGCGCGCGTACCACCGCGACCTGGGCACGCTGGACGCACACGCGAAGGCAGCGCTGGAACGACTGGAGCACCCGGCGTCCCGCGTGGTCGTGACCGGGCAGCAGGCGGGCGCCCTGACCGGCCCGGCGTACTCGGTGCACAAGGCGGCCGACGCGGCGCTGCTGGCCCGCCAGGAGGACCGGGAGGACGCCCCGGTGGTGGCCGTGTACTGGATTGCCAGTCAGGATCACGACGCCGCCGAGGTGGCGGGCACCACCCTGCTGGACCTCGCGGAGCGCCTGCACCGCCTGAACCTGGACGTGCCGCAGGGCCTGCCGGTCGGCCGCGTACCGTGGCGCGCGGAGTGGACGGCGCAGGTTCACGCGCTGCTGGACGCCTTCGACGCACCTGCCGCGCACGTGGCGGCCGTCCGCGCCCGCTTCGACCGGGCCGTGAGCGGTCCGGAAGGCGCCGGCAGTTACGCCGACGTGTTCGCCCGCCTGATTCACGGCCTGCTGGCCCCGGCCGGACTGCTGGTCCTGGACCCGCTGCACCCCGCCCTGGCCGCGCTGATGACCCCCACGCTGGCCCGCGAACTGGAACGCCCCCTGGCGTCCAGTGAGGCCATCGAGGCGGCCGCCGCCCGCCTGGAAGCCGACGGGTTCGTGCCGCAACTGCGCCGCCCGGCCGGGGCGACCAACCTGTTCCTGGAAGAGGACGACGGGCAGCGCCGCCTGCTGCGCTTCGACGGCCGCACCTTCCGCACCGACCACGCCGCGTACTCGCGCGCGGACCTGCTGGCGGTGCTGGCGGGCGATCCCAGCCGGATCACGCCCGCCGCTGGCCTGCGCCCGGCCGTGCAGGACGCGCTGCTGCCCACCCTGGCCTTCGTGGTCGGGCCGGGCGAGATCGCGTACGGCGCGCAGCTGCGGGACGTGTACCCGCTGCACGGGCTGGGGCAGCCGCTGCTGTGGCCACGCCTGAGCGTCACGTGGATCGAACCGAACGTGCGCCGCCTCCTGACGCGCCTGAACGCCACGGCCGCGCAGGTGCAGGCCGACCCGGAAGGCGTGCTGGGCCGCGCGCTGGCCGCCGAGCGGGGTGCGGCCGCCGCCAGCACCGAGCGACTGGCCGCGCTGGACGCCGACCTGCTCGCCCTGACCGGGGAACTCGCCGCGCTGGACCCCACCCTGCACGGCGCAGCGCAGCGCACCCGCACCCGCACCACCGCGCGCGTCGCGCACCTGCAGACGCTCGCCACGCACGCCCTGGCCCGCGCCGAGAACGACCGCAGCGGCCAGCTGACCCGCCTGAAAGCCCACCTGCTCCCGAACGGCGTGCCCCAGGAACGCGAGATGAACTTCCTGACCTTCCTGCTCAAGCACGGCGACACGCCCCTGCGCCAGCTGCTGGACCTCCCGGCCGGCTGGCAGGGCGAACTCGACATTCCCTGAAGTTCCAGACGCAGCGCGGGCGGTCCCATCCAACCGGGCCGCCCGCCTGCCGTTCCAGTTCCCTACTCGCGCGGGATGTTCACGTCGAACAGGGCGCGCACGAATTCCTGGCTGTCAAAGGGTTGCAGGTCGTCGGCCTGTTCGCCCACGCCGATGAACTTGATGGGCACGCCGAGTTCGCGGACGATGGCGACCAGGATGCCGCCCTTGGCCGTGCCGTCGAGTTTCGTGACGATCACGCCGGTCAGGGGGGTGGCCTCGTGGAATTTCTTGGCCTGTTGCAGGCCGTTCTGGCCGGTGACGGCGTCCAGGACTAGCCACGTCTCGGAGGGTTCGGCGGGGTCGGCCTTCTCGACGACGCGGCGGACCTTCTTGAGTTCTTCCATCAGGTTGTGCTTGTTATGCAGGCGGCCGGCAGTGTCGATGAACAGCAGGTCGGTACCGCGCGCGGCGCGGGCGCTGGCTCCGTCGAAGGCGACGGCGGCGGGGTCACCCCCGTCGGTGCCCTGCACGACGGGAATGCCGAGGCGTTCGCCCCACTCGCCGAGTTGCGCGCCGGCGGCGGCGCGGAAGGTGTCCCCGGCGGCGAACATGACGCTCTTGCCGCGGTTCATGTAGTACTGGCCGAGTTTGGCGATGGTGGTGGTCTTGCCGACGCCGTTCACGCCGATGACCATGACCACGTGCCCCCTGGGGTCGACGCTGGTGCGCCGCGCGTCGGGCGCGAAGCCGAGCTTGCGGAATTCGGCGCGGCGGGCGTCGGGTTCGAGCTGCAGGGTCAGGGCGTCCATCAGGGCCTGCTGGAGGTCCTTGCCCTCGGCGCGGCGGATGTCCTCGAGGATGTCCTCGGTGGCGGCGCGGCCCACGTCGGCGGCGATCAGGGCGTACTCGAGGTCCTCGATGGTGTCGAGGCGGTTGGTAACGACGTCCCGGACGTCCTGTCCGAGGAAGCCGGCGGTGTCGTTGATCTGCTGGCGGGTCTTGCTGAGCCCGTCGCGCAGGCGTTCGAGCCAGCTCACGCGCGCGCTCCGGTGGGGGGGGTGGGGGTGACGTTCATGCGTTTACCATAGCGTCCCGGACCTGCGCTGAACCGTTCGGGTCGCTGCCATCCGACTGGGCCAACGAAAACCCCTCCGGGCGGGAGGGGCCTGCGGGTGGAGCGGGGCCTGTCAATCGGGCCGGTACTCGCGGATCAGGGCGAGTTTCAGGGTGCTGAGGCGCGCGGGGCTGAACGCGCCGCGGCCCAGGATGCGGTCCCCGAGGGCCAGGACGGGCACGTGGTCGCCGTGCTGGGCGCGCAGGTGCGGGTCGAGGTCCACGTTCACGGTCTGCACCCTGAATTCCAGGCGGGCGAGGTTCCCGGCGGCCTGTTCGCACAGGTGGCAGCCGGGACGGGTGTAGAGGGTCAGGGTGGGCAGGCTCATGTGGACTGGCTCATCGGGGCAGGCTCATGGGCTCAGGTGGTCTGGAGGACTTTCGGGCGCCCCAGGATGCTCATGGCCTGCACGGGCGCGTACATGTCGCTGGAGGTCAGCAGGTCGCCCACAGCCGAGAAGGTCCGCAGCACCTGTCCGCCCTGTCGCACGGCGAAGATCTGTCCGTCCGGGCCGACCTGGATCAGCCAGGGGGCCTCGGTGGGCTCTCCGACCAGGGTTTCCATGGCGAAGGTCATGCCGGGCGTGCCGTCGGCCTCGATCTTGCGGACCTTGCGGGCCACGCTGTCCACGATGTACACCGCGCCGAACTGGTCCACGCCCAGGCCTTCCAGGGGGCGCAGGCTGTCGCTGTTGCGGTCCAGGCGGAAGGCGTAGCGGCTGATGTACTCCCCTTGCGGGCTGAAGCGCTGCACCTCGTGATTACCGGTGTCCAGGACGTAGATGTGCCCGTCGGGGGCGGCGACGATGCTGCTGGGCTTCTCGAAGCGGCCCAGGCCCTGGCCGCGCCCGCCGAAGCGGCGGATGAAGCGGCCCTGCGAGTCGAACACGACCACGTGGTGCGCCTCGGCGTCCAGCACGAACACCTGTCCCTGCGCGGCGGCAATCCCGACGGGTTGCAACAGTTCGCCCTCGTTCAGGCCGTAGGGGCCGAAACTCAGCAGTTCGGTGCCTTCCGCGTCGAGTTTACGCACGAGCGCGCCGGCCTTGCCCTGGCGGTAGTCGAGCAGCGTGACGTACAGGTTCCCTTCCGGGTCGCCGGTCATGGCGTTGGGCGTGCCGGGCAGGCCCTGCGCGCCGCCGGTCTGGTCGCGCAGACTGGCGCGCAGTTTGCCTTTCAGGTCCAGCAGGCGCAGCGTGCCGCGTTTCTCCTGCACGCTCATGGCGAGCGCGATGGGGTCATTGAAGATCTCGTCGGTCAGCACGCCGGCGTCAATGCGGGCGATCACGTCGTCCAGTGTGGGGCGCTGGGCGGGGTCTTTCTCGATCATGTTCAGGATCAGGTCGTTCAGTTTGCCCGGCACTTCCAGCCGCACCTGCTTGGGCGGTTTGGGCGTCTCGAACACCTGCTGGTGCACCACGGCCTCGTAACTGCCCTTGAAGGCGGTGTGCCCCGTGACCATCTCGTAGGCCAGCAGGCCCAGCGAGTACACGTCGCTGCGGGCGTCCACGCGGTTGCCCTTGGCCTGTTCCGGGGCCATGTAGATGGGCGTGCCGACGCGCGCACCGGTCATGGTCAGGCGGGTCAGGACTTTCCCGACGGCAATGCCGAAGTCCATGAGTTTCACGCCGCCCTCGCGCAGCACACCGTCCGTGAAGGCGTTCTTGAGGACCATCACGTTGGCGGGTTTGATGTCGCGGTGCACGACGTTCTGCATGTGAATGTGGCGCAGCGCGTCGGCCAGTGCGCGGATCAGCTGCGCGCCCTCGTGGAAGCTCAGGGTGCGGCTTTCGAGCAGGCCCTCAAGGCTGTCGCCTTCCAGGAATTCCATGGCGATGTAATGCTCGGGGTCCTGCATGCGGTAGTCGTACACGCGCACGATGTTCGGGTGGTTGAAGCGCTTGAGCACTTCCGCCTCGCGGTAGAAGCGTTTGACGAACTTGGCGTCCGCGAGGTACTTGTCCTGCGGGACCTTCAGGGCGACCACGCGGCCGTCCTGGCGGCGGCGGGCGCGGTACACGCTGCCCATCCCGCCGATCCCGACCCGGTCGAGCACCTCGTACTCCTGGAAGCGCAGGTCCGAGACGGTCTGCGTGGTGGTCGGGCGGCGTGAGGGCGGCACGGGCGTGGCGGTGCGCTGAACGCGCGTGGGTTTCTGCTGGGCGGGCAGGCGGCCGGGCCGGTCGAGGCTGGGCATCACGACCCGGCCCAGGCGGAACGCGGCGGTGACCAGCACGAACGCGGCGGCCGTCAGGACACCCTGCGTGCGGTTCAGGTTCTCCAGTTGAATGGGACCGCCGCCGGCCGTCAGGGACAGGTAGGCGAGCAGCAGGGTCATCAGGGCGGCGGCGGCGGCCCCCACGGTGCCCAGCACCCGTTCGGGCGCGCGGACCGTCAGCAGGACACCCACGATGAACAGCGGCACCAGGAGCAGCGCGATCATGCGGGCCTGGCCGGGCAGGAAGAGGGAGGCAACGGCTTCATTACACACAGTTATACAGAGCCGGGCCTTGCGCTGCACTTACAGTTCCCGACTGGCCGGCACAGTGGCTGACTGGCCGGCACACTTCCCGGCGGGCGGGTCAGGGTGAACGGCCGCGCGGTCCCGGGTGCGGAGGGCGCGGCGGGTGCGGCATACTGGGGGGCAATGGTCACTGCACAGCCGCTTCCGGTCACGCCGCGCCTCCTGGCAGCGCGCCGCTCACGGCAGGGCGGGGCCGCGTGAACTACTGGACTGAACTGACCGAACTGTTCGAGTACAAGGTCGCGGACGCGCTGGCGGGCCGGGTGCCGCGCGGCGGGCGGCGGTCGCTGGGCATGCTGCGGGAGGAACTGCTGCAGGCGCCGCTGGAGCCCACGCTGCTGCGCCGCCTGATCGAGGCGGACCGGCAGTACCGCTCGTACCAGAAAGACAGCCGCCCGCCCGAAGTGAACCCCCGCGCGTCGTTCAGCGGGCCGAGCACCTGGGCGGCCCCCGCCACCAGCGAGACGGACGAGTCGCGCGCCTGGGAGGAACTGCAACTGCTGGCGTGGCATCACCGGACCTCGCGGCTGGTGCGCGAGCAGGCGCTGCGCTGGCAGCGGGAACCCACGCTGGCGCAACTGCGTGTGCTGTTCGCGGTGACCGAGAACGCCGAGCGGGCCGCCGCGACCGCCTCGCAGCCCGTGGCAGTTCCGCCCGTGAACGATCCGCTGATGGACCTGCACGACCCGGAAGTGGTGCAGAACCTCGCGGGGGCGCTGTCGAACCTGCTGCTGACCGAACTGGGGCGCACGCGGGTCCGCACGGCCCTCTCGGCCGCGCAGAGTGAACCCTTCCCCCGGCACGCGGACGAGGACGTGCTGGCCGCGCGCATCACGGCCGCCGAGCGCGAACCGCTGGGCGCGGAAGCCCGCGAGGACCTCATCCGCGCCCTGAAAGCCGAGTACCCCATGCCCCGCGACCCGCGTGAGCGGCCCGCCATCCGCGAGGCGGCGCGGCAGGTCACCGCTTTCCTGGAACCGCTGATCACGGCAGCGCCCGCCCCGACCCTGGGGACCGTGCCGCACGGCAGCGTGCTGTACGCCCGGCACCCCGCGACCGCCATGCGCGCCCCGGACGACGGCGCGGACGTGCTGCTGATCAACCTGCGCGGCGGTCAGGCGGCCCGCTGGCGCGGCCTGGACATGACGTGGCAGCCCATCGGGAAGAACTGGCAGATTCAGGTGGCGGGGCAGGTGGCGCTGCTGCGGCCCTCGCGGGATACCGGGGACGGCCCGCAGAGCATCACCCTGCCCGACACGCAACTGCGGGCCTTCGTGAGCGGCGATTACCTGATGCTGCGCCTGGAAAGTCAGGCGGCCACGGAACTGGGCACGCGGGCGTCACTGGGCCGGGCAGTGTCGCTGCTGCTGGACCCGGGCGGCGAGTACCTGTTCCTGCGCATGGCGCGCGCGGCGGCGCAACTGCTGCGGGGCGCGCCGCTGGACCTGCCGTCGTTGCAGGGATCGTCGGCCCGCAAGTACCGTGAGGCCACCCCCGACGCCCTGATGGCCTTCGCGCGCAAGGGTGTGGAGTCCCTGATGGTCCGGCTGACCCGCACGGACACCGCGCAGGCCGCGCAGGTGTTCCGCGCGGCGGCCGACGCGCTGGGCGTGCACCCGGTTCTGGGGCGCCGACTGCACGAGGCGCTGCACGTGGCGCTGCGCAGCCCGGAAACGCTGTCCGATCCGCGCGCCGGGGACAGCTTCGACCTGCCGGATACCGGGGGATTCCTGAGTGTCCTGATGGGCGACGACCCGCTGACCCTGCAGGCCGGGACGCGGTCGGTCACGCTGCGACTGGATTACAAGTCCGAGCTGGCCGTGGTCATCCCGGGACACGCGCCCATGATCCTGCAGGACCTGCTGGTGGTGCGCGTGCCGGACCTGAACGTGATCCTCGTGCGGCACGGGCAGTGGCTGGCGGCCGCCGCCGGGCACGACGAGAGCATGGACGTGATCAGCCCGGACCTGCTGGAAGAAGCGCTGTTCTCCCCTCCCAACTGACAAGGACGCCCGCCACGGCATCAGGGCGCTTGCCACGGTGTTTCGCTTACCATGGGCGTCATGTCTGCGGCCCATTCACCCCTGCATCCGTCGGCCCTCGTGGCGGTCCTGATTCCTGCGTTCAACGAGCAGGAGACCGTGGCGGCCGTGGTCGGGGTGGCCCGGCAGTTCGCGCAGGAGGTGGTGGTCGCCTCGGACGGCAGCAGTGACGGCACGGCGCAGGCGGCGCGGCAGGCGGGCGCGGTCGTGGTGGAACTGCCCGAGAACGGCGGGAAGGGCGCGGCCCTGCGCGCTGCCCTGAACGCCACGCAGGCCGAGTTCGTGCTGCTGCTGGACGCCGACCTGACCGGCCTGAGCGCCGCGCACCTTCAGACGCTGCTGGACCCGGTGCAGGCCGGGACGCTGGACATGAGTATCGGCGTGTTCGAGGGGGGCGGGTTCGTGACCGACTGGGGCAACAAGCTCACGCCGCACCTGAGCGGGCAGCGGGCCTGCCGCCGCGACTGGCTGCTGGGCGTGCCCGGCCTGGGCGAGGAGCGCTGGCCGGAGCCTGCCATCACGCGGCACCTGAAGGTGACGGGGGCGCGCTGGGCGTACGTGGACCTGCCGAACGTGGCGCAGGTCGTCAAGGAGAAGAAGCGGGGGTTCTGGCGCGGCGCGGCAGCCCGCACCCGCATGTACGTGTCCCTGCTGACCTACCGCGTGCGCCGCCGCAAATCCTGATACGGACTCCGGTTGAATGGTTTGCACAAACCATTCAACCCGAGCGGAGCGAGTGGGAGCAAAGCGGGTTCCGGGCGTGGAGTTGGCAACTTGGCGCCTTCCCAAGTTGTCAACGAAACAGACGGAATCCGTATGACAGGACCGCCAGCGGTGCGCGGCGACCCGGCTGCCGGTCAGCGCAGCAGGTCGATGCGGGTGCCGTCTGCCGTTTCGTAGCGCACGACGCCCAGGGTCGGCACGAAGTACGTTTTCTGCACGCTGATCTTCCCGGCGGCGGTCGTTTCGGTCTGGATGGTCAGGGCGTTGAAGGTGCCGCCCGCCGTTTTCAGTGGGGTCACGCCTGTCACGGTGGACACGGTCCGGACGGCGCCGTTGCTGCCCTTCCAGGTCATGCCGGGGCTGAGCGGGCCGGGCGGGTACACGTTCAGCGGCTGGGCGTACCAGCTCAGGCGGCCCCCGACGTTCACGCCGCGCAGCCACACGCTGCCGTCCGCGCGGAATTCCAGCAGGTCCTGCGTGTAGGTGGTGCTGCCGTACTGGTGACTGACCGGCACGACCGGCACGCCCCGGTGCGTCACGGCGGCGCCCATGATCTGCGTCTCGCCGCTGGAGTACGTCCAGCGCGTTCCGGCCTTGCGGGGGTAGTAGTTGCTGTCCAGGGCCTGGGCGTTCAGGAGTGCCGCGCCGAGCAGTCCCAGCAGCGGGAGTACGAGGGCGCGGCGGACGGTGGGGCGGGCAGGGGCGGGCATCACCTCCCAGCTTAGTGCCTGCCTCTCACGCGGGCCTGACAGGATGACCACCCCTCCCCCACCGGCCACCCAAACGACAGCCGTGCGGGCCGCGCGGCCCATCCCATCAGGGTGCCGCGCGGGGCCCGCCGTTCACCGCTACCGGGTTACTGTCGCCAGATTACTGTCGCCGGATTACTTCAGGAAGGCCTGGTACCACAGGGCGCTGTCTTTCATCAGGCGTTCCTGGGTGTCGTAATCCACGTAGATCAACCCGAAGCGTTTCTCGTACCCGAAGGCCCACTCGAAGTTGTCCATCAGGGACCACGCGAAGTAGCCGCGCACGTCCACGCCGGCCTGACTGGCGTCCAGCAGGGCATTCAGGTGGGTGCTGAGGAACTCGGTGCGGCGGGGGTCGTGCACGCGATCGCCGCTGCGTTCGTCTGAGAAGGCGGCGCCGTTCTCGGTGATGTAGATGGGCGGCAGGCCGGGGTAGTCGGCTTTCAGGCGCAGCAGCAGGTCGGTCAGGCCCTGGGGGTGAATTTCCCAGCCCATGTCGGTGACGCTGGCTCCCTCGGGCAGCACGCCGCCCTGCGCGCCGATCACGCCGCGCGTGTAGTAGTTGACGCCCAGGAAGTCGTTGTGGGCGCTGATGAGGTTCAGGTCGCCGGTCTGCACGGGGGGGGCGTCGCCGCCGATCTCTTCCCAGGTGTCGGCGGGGTACTCGCCGCGCAGGATGGGGTCCAGGAACCAGCGGTTGAAGCGGCCGTCGGCGTGCCGGGCGGCCCTGATGTCCTCGGGGCGGTCGCTGGCGCTTTCCTGCGGGCCGAGGTTCAGGACGATGCCCGCCTGGGACTGCGGGGCGTGGCGGCGGATTTCGGGCATGGCGAGGCCGTGGCCCAGCATCAGGTGGTGCGCGGCGCTCAGGGCGGCGGCGCGGTCGCGGGTGCCGGGCGCGTGCTCTCCGAGTTCGTAACTCAGGACCGAGGAGCACCACGGTTCGTTCAGGGTGGCGTAGCTGGCCACGCGGTTCCCGAGGCGCTGCGCGACGGCCGCCGAGTACTCGGCGAAGGCGTAGGCCGTGTCGCGGTTCGTCCAGCCGCCCTGGTCCTGCAACACGGCGGGCAGGTCCCAGTGGTACAGCGTGACGTGAGGCTGCACGCCGCGCGCGAGCAGGCCGTCGGTCAGGCGTTCGTAGAAGTCCAGTCCGGCGGCGTTCACGGGGCCGCGTCCGGCGGGCACCACGCGGGGCCACGCGACGCTGAAGCGGTAGGCGTCGACGCCCAGCGCGGCGATCAGGTCGAGGTCCTGTTCCCAGCGGTGGTAGTGGTCGCAGGCGACCGCGCCGCTACTGCCGTCGCTGATGCGGCCGGGTTTGGCGCAGAACACATCCCAGATGCTGGGGCTGCGGCCGTCCTCGCTGGCGGCTCCCTCGATCTGGTACGAGCTGGTGGCGACGCCGAACAGGAAACCGGCGGGGAAGTCCTGGCGGGTCAGTCCGGCGGCGCGGGCCACGGCGCTGGGCGCGGCGGTGTCAGGCGCGGCAATGTCAGGTGCAGCAGTGTCGGTGGTGATGGTGTTCGTCATGGGGCAGCTCCTGCGGGAACGGTGAGGCGGTGGAAGGACGGGCGGGGGCAGTGGCCGAAGGGGCCGGGCCGAATCGGGGGGGGAGTTGGGTCAGCCTTTGGTGGCGCCGGCGGTCAGGCCCTCGATCAGCTGGCGGGACGCCAGGGCAAACAGCACCAGCAGCGGCACGACGGTCAGGGCGACGCCGCACATCAGGGCGCCCCAGTCGGTGTTCGCGATGCCCTGCATGGACCGCAGCGCCAGGGGGGCGGTGAAGGTCTCGGCGGTGCGGAAGATGATCAGCGGCCCCAGGAAGCCGTTCCAGGACTGCACGAACGTCACGAGGCCCAGGGTCGCCATGGCCGGGCCGGTCAGGGGGACGATCACGCGGCGGAAGATACCGAACTCGCTGGCCCCGTCGATGCGGGCCGCCTCGACCAGTTCGCGTGGAATGGAACTGCCGATGTACTGCCGCATCAGGAAGATCCCAAACGCACTGGCCATGCCAGGCACCCACAGGGCGCGGGGCTGGTCAATCCAGCCGAGGGCCTGCATGATCAGGGCGTACGGGACGATGTTCAGCGTGCCGGGGATCAGCATGGTGGCCAGCAGCAGCCCGAACAGCGCCTCGCGGCCCTTGAAGGAGAACATGGCGAAGGCGTACCCGGCCAGCGTGCAGAAGAACAGCGTGAAGCCCGTGGTGAGGACCGCGAGGTACAGGCTGTTCCAGAGGTTGCGCCAGAACGGCACGCGTTCCACGAGGCTGCGGTAGTTCTCGTCGAGGTTACTGCCGAACCAGATGGGGGGCGGCAACTGGAAGATCTCGCTGCGGGTGTGCGTGGCGAACACGAACATGAAGTAGAAGGGCGCGATGGTCAGCAGGGCGCCCAGGGCGATCAGCAGGTACGCGCCGATGCGTTTGCCGTCCAGGGTGGGGGCGGTGCGGGGGGATTTGGCGGCCGGGCGGTCGGGGATGGGGGCGGTGGTCATGGTCAGTCCCTTCCGGCCAGGCCGCTACGGCCGAAGGCGCGGTTGTTCACGAGGGTCAGCACGCCGATCACGATGAACAGCAGCCAGGACATGGCGGCCGCCACACCGGCGTCCGAGTAGGAGGCGTACGTGCGGTACATGTACATCACGGTGGTCAGTCCGGCCTGCCCGGCGCCGCCGCTGCCGTTGGTCAGGATGAACGGCTCCTCGAACAGTTGCAGGCCGCCGATCAGGCTGAGGGTCACGGCGATGAACATGATCGGGCGCAGCAGCGGCAGCGTGATGAAGCGGAACTGCTGGGCGCGGGTGGCGCCGTCCACGCTGGCCGCCTCGTACAGTTCGCGGGGAATGGCCTGCAGGCCGCTGAGGTACAGCAGCATGTTCCAGCCGGTGTAGCGCCACACGACGACCATGGCGACGGCGCTCTGCACGTATTCCTTCTCGCCCAGCCAGTTGATCTTCTCGGCGGGGAACAGCGCGCCGATCAGGGGCAGGCCGCTCAGGGCGTTCAGGACCGAGTTGATCACGCCGTACTGCCAGGAGAACAGCGTGAAGAAGATCACGGAGATCGCCACGATGGACGTGATGTACGGCAGGAAGTACACGGCGGTCACGAGGTTCTGCATGCGCCGCAGGCCGCCCTGGATGGCGAACGCCAGCGGAATGGCGATCAGGTGCTGCGGCAGGCCCGAGAGCAGCGCCAGGACGGCGGTGTTCTTCAGGGACAGCCAGAAGGTGGGGTCGGTCAGGTTGTCGGTGTAGTTACGCAGACCCACGAACTTCATGTCACCCAGGCCGGTGCCCGGCTGCCACTGGTGGAAGCTCAGGAAGGCGTTGAACAGGATCGGGAACAGACCGAACGCGAAGAACAGGATGAAGAATGGGCTGATGAAGATGTACGGCGCGTACCGCCGCTGAAAGTCGCTCCAGCTGGGTTTGCGGCGGGGTTTTGCTGTTTTCAGGGTTGCTTGCATGCCTGTGTTCTCCAGTGCGGCCCGTTCTGCGTGGCGGGTCCGGCGCGGCGACAGCGGGTGATCCGGCAGGATCCCGGTCCGTGGCCGGCAGGGAATGACCGTGGGGGCAGGTCCGGCCCCGCTGAGCGGCGCGGACCTGCCCCCGTCTGGTGCGGGCGAGGCGAGGAGGGGGGTGGACGGCGTCTGCTGGGCGCGCGGCCCGGATGGTCAGTGGGTGGGCTGACCTGACGGCCGGAATCCGCGTGGGTCCTTAGCGGGCGCGGCGGGTGATCAGGTTCTTGGCTTCGGTCAGGGCGGCCGTGATGTCCTTACTGCCGTCCAGCACGCTGGCCAGGGCGTCGTTCACGATCTGTTCGGCGATGGGGTCGAGTTTGTTCACGTCCAGCGGCTGGATTTTCAGGGCGGCCTGACGCCACAGCACGCGGGCTTTCTGGCCGTTCAGGTACGGGACGCCCTCGTTGAACACGGGGTCGTTCCCGGCGGAGCGCAGCGCGGGGAACGCGCCGGTCGTCTTGAACGCCAGGACCTGCTGGTCCCTGTTGGTGGTCAGGTACTTGATGAGCGCCCAGGCTTCGGTCTTGTTCTGGCTCTGCTGCGGAATGGCGTAGAACGAGCCGCCCCAGCTGGCGTAGGTGTTGCCCGGCAGCTGCTGCGAGGCCCACTTGCCGCTGAAGTCCTTGGCCAGCCAGTTCTGCATGTGCCCGACCAGCCACGCGCCGCTGAACTCGGTGGCGAGGTTGCCTTTCTGGAAGGCGGTGGTCCATTCGGGGCTGAAGGCGCTGCCCGCGCGGGCGTCGAGTTTCGCGTCGCGGATCTGCTTGGCGATGGTGAAGGCGCGCACGAACCGGGGGTTCTTGGGGTCGACCAGGACGGTGTTGCTCTTGTCGAAGAACAGGCCCTCGCCGCTCTTGAGGCCGGTGCGCAGGATGATCTGGGCGGCCTCGCCCGCGTCGGGGATCAGGAACGCGCCGGGGTTGGCAGCCAGGACTTTCTTGCCGTTGCTGATGTAGCTTTCCCAGCTGGCGTTCATGGCAGCGGGGCTCACGCCGGCCTTCTTGAGCATGTCGGAGCGGTAGAACATCGCGCCGGGGCCGATGTCGGTGGGCATGCCGACCATGCGGCCGTCCTGGGTCATGGCCTGCGGGTAGGTGTAGGCAATGAACTGGCTGCGGAACTGCCCGGCGTTGTAGGGGGCCTTGCTGATGTCGACCAGGCCGTTGCCTTCCGCGAAGCGGGCGACGTACCCGAAGTCCACGGCGACCACGTCGCTGGCACCCTTGCCGGTGGAGAGTGCGGTGGTCAGGGCGGTGTGGTGGTCGGCGTAGGCCAGCGAGTTGATCTTGACGGTGATGTTCGGGTAGAGCTTGTTGAAGCCGGGCAGCGCGGCTTTCACGACGCTGTCGAGGTCGGGGAACACGCCGACGGTGAGGGTGGTCTTCTGGGCGCTGGCCGTGCCGAGGGCGGCGGTCAGGGCGATGCTCAGGGCCAGGGTCAGACGGGGCAGGGTACGCATGGTGGTTCCTCCGGGTGGGGGGGTGGGGTGCGCGTGCTTGGGGTGAGGGGCGGTGGGACGGCGCAACCGGGTCGGCAGTTCCGGCGGACGCTTGCGGGGCGGCCACAGGTGGATGAAGGTCCGGCCGTCGGTGGCCGGAATTCTGGATGGAACAGTTCTGCTTGACTTGTACTGTAGTCGCCTTATGAAAGCGCTGTCAAGAGCAGCTCGAAGGTGCAGCGAGGGTCTCCTTCCACGTGTCCGAAAAAGTGTCGTCCTGAACAGTTCTGTATCGTTCTACCCGCAGCAGCAAAAAAAGATTGCGCTTTCAGAAAGGCGGAATGAACCCATCCCGGCCAGGGGATGTCTGCCCCACCCAGCCTGCCCCACCCAGCCTGCCTCACCCAGTGAGCCCCGCCTCTCCCTTTCCCCGGTTCATACAACGCGGCCGTCCCCCTCACAGCGGGAAGGGGACGGCCGGGGAGGATCAGGCTGGTGCCTGCCCTCTGGTATCTGCGGGCTGGGAACTACAGGCCGCGCCGACTGGCGACAGATTCGCGCATCATCAGTTCCTGGCGCGGTTCGAAGGGTTCGATCGTCTCGCCGCGCAGGCGGGCCAGGATGAACTGCGCCATCCAGCGGCCCATCTCGGCCATGGGCTGCCGCACGGACGACAGGGGCGGCGTGGCGTACGTCGAGCCGGGCAGGTCGTCGAAGCCCACCAGGGACATGTCGTCGGGCACGCGCAGGCCCAGGCGGTACAGGGC
This sequence comes from Deinococcus aquaticus, assembly GCF_028622095.1. NCBI lineage: Bacteria > Thermotogati > Deinococcota > Deinococci > Deinococcales > Deinococcaceae > Deinococcus > Deinococcus aquaticus. Next base: position 2,926,562 of record NZ_CP115165.1, read on the forward strand.
CAGGCGCGCGCCGTACGCCATCTGGTCGTTGGCGCTGAACACGGCCGTCAGGTCGGAATGCTGCTGAAGCAGGCGCTGCATGCCGATCAATCCGCTCGGTTCCTGAAAGTCGCCCTGCACGACCAGGGTGGGGTCGTACTTCAGGCCGCGTTCCTCGAGGGCCTCGCGGTACCCGGTCAGGCGTTCGCGGGCGTCGGCGTGGTCGGAGGGGCCGCTGATGTGCCCGATCACGCGGTGGCCGCGCCCGATCAGGTAGTTGGTCAGGTCGCGGGCGCTCTGGCGGTTGTCCATGTTCAGGGACACGCCCCCGTGGCGGCTCAGGTCGATGTTGCGGCCCAGCACGCCCACGGGCAGACGCGCGGACAGGGCGTGCAGGTCGTGGTCCGGCAGTTGCCCGCCCAGGATGATCATGCCCTCGACCCGGCGGTTAAGCAGCAGTTCCACGGCGTGTTCTTCCTCGGCGGTGCGCCAGTGGCCGCTGATGATGATGGGTGAGTACCCGCTGCCCATCAGTCCCTGCTCGATGCCGCTCAGGGCGTCGTTGTAGAAGGGACTGGCGATGTCGGGGGTCAGGACGCCCACGCTGCCGGACGCGCCGGTGGCGAGGCTGCGGGCGAAGGTGTTGGGCGTGTACCCGAGTTTCTCGATGGCCTGCCGGACCTGCGTGGCCTTGTTGTCGCGCACGCGGGCGGTACCGTTCAGGATGCGGGAGACCGTGCTGGGCGATACGCCGGCCTCGCGGGCCACCTCGGTCAGGGTGACGGCGCGGGTCATGCCGGGCACGCTTTCAGGGCGGACGCGTCCGCTGGCGGGCGGGTGATACAGACTCCGGTTGAAAGGTTTGCAAAAACTTTCAACCCGAGCGGAGTGAGCAGGAGAGAAACGGGTTCCGGGCGTGGAGTTGGCAATCCGGCGCATTGGCGGGTTGTCAACGAAACAGACGGAATCCGTATGAGTCGTGATGGGCGGGACATGCACGGCAGTATATCTGAAAGCGCTTTCAGAATAGCAAGAGGGACCGTTACGGCAAGCGGGAGAGCCGCAGCCCGCCTTCTCCCACCCGCGTTACTCCTGGTCCTTACCCAGTTCGTTGCCGCGCCGGGTGGCCTGCACCACCGCTTCCATCAGCGCGCCGCGCACGCCGGCCTTCTCCAGCGCCGCCAGACCCGCGATGGTCGTGCCGCCGGGACTGGCGACCTCGTCTTTGAGCAGGCCCGGATGCGCCCGCAGTTGCAGCAGCTCGCCGGTCGAGACGAGCAGCTTGGCGGCCAGTTCGTTTGCCAGGGGGCGCGGCAGGCCCATGCGCACGCCACCGTCGGCCAGCGCCTCGGCGACCACGGCCACGTAGGCGGGTCCGCTGGCGCTCATGCCGGTAAAGGCGTTGAACAGGTGCTCGGGCAGCTCGTAGGCGTCCCCGACCGCCGCGAACAGCGTGCGCGCGAACGCCAGATCACCCGCGTCCGTCGCCTCACGCGGGCCGGTGATGGCCGTCTGACTGCGCCCGATGGTCGCCGCGAGGTTCGGCATGACCCGCACCACCCGGCGCGTGCCCAGGCGGCGGGTCAGGGCCGCCACGCTGACACCGGCCATGGTGCTGATGTACCCGGCGTTCTCCTGCGCCAGCCAGTCGGCGGCCTCCATGAACACGCGGGGTTGCAGGCTCACCAGGATGCGTTCGGTGCCCGGCAGGTCGGCAGGCGTGACGACCTGAGCGCCGGTCCGGGCGGCAATCTCGGTCACGCGCGCCGTGTTCAGGTCCAGCAGCCCGATCTCGGACGGGGCGATCACGCCGCGCGAGGTCACGCCCTCCAGCAGAGCCAGTCCGAGTTTCCCGACGCCAACGATCACGAGCTTCATGCGGGTCAGTATAGGTGCGCGCCCTGCGGGCCCGGCCCGCCCGCCGTCATTTGTGCAGACGGCCCGCCCCGCGTGCTGCCCCGCGCGGCAGGCCCTACAGCAGGGAGTCGTCGAAGGGGTCGGGCAGCGCGGGCGGCGCGGCGCGGCTGGCCATCAGGTCCATGAACGCCTGCACGAGCGCCGGATCGAGGTGCGTGCCCGCCATGCGCCGCAGCTCACGCAGGCTGTCGCGCGGGCTCCAGGGGGCCTTGTAGGGCCGCTCGCTGGTCAGGGCGTCGAAGATGTCCACCACCGCGAACAGGCGCGCCAGCAGCGGAATGTTCTGCCCGCTCAGGCCGTCCGGGTAACCCTGACCGTCCCAGCGTTCATGGTGGTGGCGCACCACCTGAAGCACTTCGGGTGGCACGAGGCCCTGCTCGCGCAGCAGCGTCTCGCCGATGGTGACGTGCTGACGCATCCACTGCCGCTCGGCGCTACTGAGTTCTCCCTGCTTGTGCAGCACGTCGTCCGGAATGGCGATCTTGCCCAGGTCGTGCAGGTACGCGCCCCAGCGCAGGTGCGAGAGCTGGGTGCTGGTCAGGTCCAGCCGCTGCCCCAGTTGCAACGCGAGATCCGTCACGCGGTCGGTGTGGCCCTTGGTTTCGTAACTGCGGTATTCCAGCACGCGGCCCAGCACCCGGAAGGTCTTCTCGCGCACCCGCGCGAGGTCCCGCAGCGACCGCTGCCGCTCTCCGGCCTTCCCGACCTCGGTGGCCAGCACCTTGAGCAGCGGCGCGACTTCCGGCGCGGGCGGCGCGGGACTGTGCAGCAGCACCATGACGCCGCCGACCGTTCCGGCGTACCCGACTGGCGTGACGCTCAGGAACGCGGGAACGGCGCGGCCCTGTGTGCCCGGGATGTCGGCCGCCTGCTGGCGCGGCTCACCCGCGCGCGCGGCTCCCAGCAGCACTGCCTGCGCCTGCGCGCTCCACAGGCCCCGCGTGTCGCCCGCCGAGGCGGTCAGGTCCGCTGCGCTGAACCCGCCGGCTCCCGACTGGGATGGGTCAGACGGCATTCCCGACCACAGGCCGCCCGCCGGGAGGGTCAGCAGCGCGCCCCCCACGGCCCCGCTGGTTTCCAGCAGGTGGTGCAGGCCCCGCCCGGCCATCTGGGACGGCACCTGACTGTCCCCGACGCTGTCGAGCACGCTGATCAGCGTCGGCGAGAGCGTCGGGTCGTGGGGACGGCGGCGTTCCAGGCCGCGCGGGCCGGCCGCGTGAATGGGGTCGCGGGCGGCGGCGCGCAGCACGTCCCAGGTCAGTTCGGCCGGGTCCGACAGCCACGGCTGCGGGCAGCGGCGCATCTGGAACACCCACGCGACCGGCGGCAGGCCACCGCTGTTCAGGGGCAGCATCAGCGTGCGGGTCAGGCCCAGCGGGTCCAGGTCCAGGAGCAGCGGCGAGCAGCGGCTCAGCGGTCCGGCGTGCACGTCCGGCGGGCCGGGCGCGGGGCGTGGGCCGCTGAGCAACGGGGGGCGCAGGTACCGCTGCGCGGCGTGCAGGCCCGGCCAGTCGAGGGTCCCGGCGCTCAGGAGCGGCCCACCGCGCACGGAGATCAGGGCCGCGCCGTCCGCCCGGACGAGGCGCATCGCGGCCTGCAGGGTCGCCTCGGGCAGCGCGTGCCCGTCGCGCAGCAGGTGCGCGGCGCGCTGCAGGTCCACTGCCAGCCGCGCCGAACGGGTCTGGCGCAGCAGCGTCGTGTGCGCGTTGGCAGCGTGCGCCGAGGCGTGCAGCGCCTGGGCCGCCGCGTGCGCCTGCGGTCCCGGCGCGGAGCGCAGCCACAGTCGGCCCAGCGTGGCCTGCGGCGGCCCGATCAGCAGGGTGTGTCCGTCCTCGCTGACGGCTTTCAGGTCCGTCAGCTCGGCCGGGCTGCGCGGGTCCGGGGACGCCGGGCCGGGGTCAGGGAGGTCCGGTTCGGCGGACAGGTCGAACAGTTCGTGGCCGTCACTGAGCTGCGCGCGGTGCACGCCGGCCCGCGCCAGGAAGGACCGCGCCCGCTGAAGCGCCGGACCGGGCGTGAGCGTCAGGCACGGCAGCAGGTCGGCCGGGATGTCGGCAGGCTGCATCAGGTGCAGGTGCCCGGCCGGGCGGCGCGCTCCGGCCGGGGCACCGCTTCTCGGCACTTCCGGCGCGGTCCAGTCGAGCAGCAGGTCCGCGACCGGGCCGTCACGCACCAGGGCTGGCCGCAGCGTGGCCCGCCCCCCGGCGCGGCCGGCCCCCGGGACCCGCACCGGCAGGTGGGGGGGCAGGCGTAGTGCCACCGTTTCTCCCCAGGAGGCGCGGTGCAGGTCCAGCACCCCGGCGGTCAGCAGCCACACCTGCGCGGCGCGGCGGGCGGCGGCGGGCGCGGCCGGGTCGAGTTGCGGGGCCGTGTCACGGCGCAGGGTCAGGTGCAGCGAGGTCCGCGCGCCGTTCACAGGCCGCCGGACGTCGCTGCCGGACCGGTCACCGGGCTGCCCCGTGGTGTGCTGCGCTGCGTTCTGCACCGTTCTCGTTCCTCCCGGACCCACTTCACCCGCTGGGGGTGTCACCGAAGGCAGTCTAAGCGGAGGGCCGCCGAATGTGAAGGACTTCATAATGATGCCGCCGGGGGGGGCCGGCCCCTGCCCGGAAGAATCCAGAGGAGAGGCGGGCAATCCGGCAGCGTGCGTGCTGGCCGCCAAAATCCGGCGTGCCGGGCGGCGTCCGGCCGGGGCGTTACGGTACACTTCAGCGCATGCTGGTCTACCACCTTCCCGGAACGTTCGAAACGCGCGAGGATCACCTCGACCTGCTGTGGGAGGCCGGCGCGACCGGCCTGGAGGAACGCGCCGGCCTGATCCGCGCGTACTTCGACACGCAGACCGACCTGCCCGCCGACATCAGCGACGGCGAGTGGCGAGACGAGGCCGATCAGGACTGGCAGGCGGAATTCAAGGCGAACCTGCGGCCCGTGCCTGCCGGGCGCGTGACCATCGTGCCGCCGTGGCTGCGCGCCGAGGTGCCATCCACCCAGGTGCTGCTGATCATCGAGCCGGGCATGGCCTTCGGGACCGGGCATCACGCGACCACCCGCATGGCCGTCGAGGCGCTCTCGGCGCTGGACCTGGACGAGCAGACGGTGCTGGACGTGGGCACCGGCAGCGGCGTGCTGGCCATCGCGGCGGCGCTGCTGGACGCCCGCTACGCGCTGGGCGTGGATATCGACCCGGTCACCATTCCGATTGCCACGGAGAACGCGGAGCAGAACGGCGTTCCGACAGGCCGCGCGGCGTTCATGGTGGGCACGCTGGGCGACGACCTGCCGGGCGACGTGGTCACGGACGGCGTGTTCGACGTGCTGGTCGCCAACCTGTACGCGGAACTGCATGACCTGCTGGTGGGCGCGTATGTGGGGCACCTGCGCGCGGGCGGGCCGCTGATCCTGACCGGCATCCTGGTCAGCAAACTGCCGCTGGTTCACGAGGCGCTGGACCGCGAGGGCTTCACGGACGTGCAGGTGCGCACGGACGGCGACTGGGCACTCGTGACCGCCCGCAACGCATGAGCCCCGACCAACCCCATGCCGACCAGCCCAGCGCCAATCAGCCCCGTGCCGATCTGCCCCGCCACCGGGTGCGGGTCCCGGCCCTCTCGGCGGTCATGACGCTGGGGCCGGGCGAGGCGCGGCACCTGCACGTCCTGCGCCTGCGGGCCGGGGACGCCCTGCGCGTGTTCGACGGTCAGGGCGCCGAGGCGCTGGCCACCCTCACCGAGCTGGAGGAAGTGCGGGCCACGCTGCACCTGGGCGAGGCCATCGAGACGCACCTGGAAACGCCATACCCGGTCACGCTGGCCGTGGCCCTCCTGAAGGGCGACAAGCTGAGCGACGTGGTGCGCGCCGCCACGGAACTCGGCGTGAGTGCCGTGCAGCTGACCGTCACGGCCCGCGCGGACGCCCGCGAGATCGGCGCGCAGAAACTCGAACGCCTGAACCGCGTGGCGCAGGAGGCCGCCAAGCAGTCGCGCCGCAGCGTGATTCCACCCGTGCTGGCCCCCATTCCGCTGGCGGGCGTGCCGCTGGCCGGGCAGGTGTTCGTCGCGCAGCCCGGTTCGAACACCCGCCTGACCGACGTGCTCGACTGGTCGGCGCCCGTGACCCTGATCACCGGCCCGGAAGGCGGCCTGACCGACGCCGAGGTCGCGCGGCTGGTGGCGGGCGGCGCGCACGCGGTGACGCTGGGGCCGCGCATCCTGCGGGCCGAAACGGCCCCGGTCGCGCTGCTGGGCGCCATCGCCGCACTGGGGTTGTAGAAACGGGGGTTGTCGGCCGTTACGGCGTGGGCGCCGCCTGCACGTACGGCACGAGTTGCCGCCAGGACTGCACGTTCCCGATCTGCACGGTCACGAAGCGTTCCAGCGCCCGCCACAGCGCGGGCCGCTGCGCGGGTGGCAGTGGAGCGTCCATGCTGGCGCGCACGGTGCGGCGGGCCACGCCCCGCAGAAACTCCAGCGCGTCGGGCGGGTAGGGGGGCAGCGCGGCGCAGTCACGGCACAGCAGTTGCCCGCCCAGCGGGTCCGGGTGCGCCGGTTCGGGCGCGCGGCAGCGGGCGCAGTGCGCGGTCTGCGGGATGAATCCGGCCAGGGCCAGCAGTTTGTAACTCATGACCAGCGCCACCCATTCCGGGTCCGGCTGGTGCGCCACGCCGCGCAGCGCACCCGCGAACAGCTCGAAGGCCTGCTCGCTGAACTCGCCTTCCTGGAACAGCGCGTCGGCGAATTCGGCCATCAGGTGCGCGAAGGCGTAGCGTTCCGGCTGCGCCAGGGTGGGCAGCGCGCCCTCCAACACGGCCTGCTGCACGCTGGCAAGGTCGTTCTGCGGCCCCTGGTACACCTGCACGTGCACGTGGTGGAACAGGTTCAGGCGGCTGGCGAGCGGGCCGCGCACCCCGCCGCGCGCCACGGCTTTCAGTTTGCCCTGCGGGGTCAGCAGCGAGAGCAGGATATCCCCGGCGGGCGTCACGCGGCGGCGGATGACGATGCCGCTGCGGTTGGCGGTGCGGGACCTCAAGGGCGCTGCCTGCGTGGGGGGGTGGTGCGGGGCAGGAGGCAGGTCACAGCTTCCAGTTTACTGCGCCTGTGCGGGCGGCCCTGTGCCCGTTTCCACTTTGCTGCGCGGCGTTCCCTTCTACACTGGGCACGATGAACGACCCGCACCAGAAGGGAGCCCCCACGCGGGCGCACGACGTCAGGGATCTGCTGCGCGAACTGTTCCCGGACACGCACCGTGAACTGTTCGGCGAGCAGGACGCCGCGCGGCCCGCCCCGACCACGCTGGGCCTGTACCCGGTCGCGGACGGCCGGCTGGCGCTGGTGCACGGCGAGCAGCTGGCCGAGTTCACGCCGCTGGACCCGAAAACGCGTGGCGTACTGCACTGCGACCTGTGCCATTACACCCGCAGCCGCAGCGAGGCCGCGCTGTACCGCGTGCAGGTCGCCGCGCGCCGCACGCGGTATATGACGCTGTGCACCGCCACCGAGGGCTGCCAGAAACGCGCGGGCACGCGCGGGCTGGAATCCCTGGCGGGCCGCATCTTCCCTATCGAGCCGATCGGTCCCGGCGATCACTGATACGAACTCCGATTGAATGGCTTGCAAAGCCGTTCAATCCGAGCGGAGCGAGTGGGAGCAAAACGGGTTCCGGGCGTGGAGTTGGCAAGCCGGTGCCGTTCCGGGTTGTCAACCTCGGGTGCTAGGGAATACTGCATATCGGGATGTGTCCCACACAACTTTTTTAGAGATGGAGTATTAGACGGGTTCTCCTGTGGACGTATTTAAAGCATACTGTTTGCCCAATAACTAATTAGCGAAGTCATGGTGCGTTACATGAGATGCAGGGACTCGTCGAAAAACCCTGTCCTAAACGGAATTTTTTCGATCAGCGCCAAATGTGACGCGGCGCGAATAGCTAGCACCCGAGGTTATCAACGAAACAGACGGAACCCGTATGAAGGTGACGGCCTGGTGCCCGTGACTCCCTGGCCCCACTGCGCTGAAATGCGGATGCGCGGGGCGCGGGCGTGTGATCTGCTGCACCCCATGAGCGAGAACACCCCGCTGCCCTCCGCGCAGGAAACCCGCGCCGACCTGTCATTCCGGGATCTGTCGTTCCAGGATCTGGGCACCGCCGGGTACGCGGCCCTGCTGACGCTGGCACACCCGGAGAAACCCACGGACGCCGTGAGCCTGGAGCGGCTGGCGGCGGGACGACTGCCGGGCGAGCATCACTCGCAGCGCGGGGCGTTCCTGGACGGCGCACTGGTCGGGGCGGTGCAGACGGGCGTGCCGGGCATGGATAACCACGACGGGTGGCTGGACCTGACGGTCACGCTGCACCCGGAGTACCGCCGCTCCGCGCTGGCCGACTCACTGGTCGAGTACGGCCTGGACATGCTGCGCGCGGCGGGCGCGCGGGTGGCCGTCACGCGCCTGCGGGAGGGCTGGTGGGAGACCGGGCACCTGCTACGGCGCGGCTGGGCGGAACACGACCGCATGTGGATGAACACCCTGGACCTGCGCACCCTGGACTTCGCGGCGTTCGCGGACGAGGAGGCCCGCGCCCTGGCGAGCGGCGTGCGCGTCGTGTCGCTGGCCGACCTGACCGCCCCCGGCGCGGACCCCTGGGACACGCAGCCGCACGAGCACTACGACCTGATCCGCGCCCTGTTGACCGACGTGCCCAGCGCGACACCCGTGCAGGTCTGGCCGTTCGAGGTCTGGCGGATGCGGATGCCGCAGCGCGAACTGGACCCGCGCGGCCTGATGATTGCCGTCGCCCCGGACGGCACGTGGGTGGGCACCAGTCAGCTGGCGCAGGTGCTGACCGCCCAGCCGGGCCACCTGCACAACGGCCTGACCGGCGTGCGCCGCGAGTGGCGCGGCCACGGCCTTGGCCTCGCCCTGAAACTCGCGGCGGCCCGCGCGGCCCTGGCACGCGGCTTCACGCACTCGCACACCGGCAACCACACCGGGAACGCGCCCATGCTGGCCATCAACGACCGCCTGGGCTTCACGCGCGAGGCGGCGACCGTCACCCTGAAGCGGGCCGTGGAGGGTGGTCAGTAGGAAGCGAAGCGGCGCCCGCCTTCAGCGCGTCCCGCTGCCCGCCTGCTGCGTCCCGCGCGTGTTCGTGAGCAGCATGGCGTCGCCCAGCGAGTAGAAGCGGTACTCACCGTGCAGGGCGGCGTCGTAGGCGGCCTGAATGCGGTCCTCTCCGGCGAAGGCCGCCACGAGCAGCAGCAGGGTGCTGCCGGGCAGATGCAGGTTGGTGATCAGCAGGTCCGGGACGTTCACGGGCGTGCCGGGCGTGATGAAGATGCGGGTGTCGCCCTCGCCCGAGCGGACCTGCGTGCCGTCCCAGGCGCTTTCCAGGGTGCGGACGGTGGTGGTGCCGACCGCGATGACGCGCCGTCCGGAGGCGCGGGCGCGGTTGATAGCCTGCGCCGCGTCCGGCGTTACCGAGTACCGTTCGGCGTGCATGGTGTGCTCGGCGACGGGGCCGGTGACGGGTTTGAAGGTCCCGGCCCCGACGTGCAGGGTGACGGTGGTGCGTTCCACCCCGGCGGCGTCCAGTGCCGAGAGCAGGTCCGGCGTGAAGTGCAGTCCGGCGGTGGGGGCGGCCACGCTACCGGGCGCGCGGGCGTACACGGTCTGGTAGCGTTCACGCCACGTGTCGTCGCTGCCGCCGGGGTCGATGTACGGCGGGAGCGGCAGGCGGCCGATGTCGTCCAGGTGGGGTTTGATGTCGTGGTCGAAGGCCAGGATACGGGCGCCGTCCTCCAGTTGTCCGACCACGCGGGCGCGCTGGCGGTGCTCGCCGTCACCCAGCCACAGTTCGTTGCCGGCGCGGCGGGCGGGTTTCAGGTACGCGCTCCACAGGTGCGGGCCGTGTTCGGCACTCAGGTCCGGGAGGTCCTCCTCGCGCAGCAGCAGGACTTCCACCTGCCCGCCTCCATGTCCGGCGGCGTCCACGGGTTTGCGGGCCATGACGCGCGCCGGGATGACGCGGCTCTCGTTGAACACCAGCAGGTCGCCGGGGCGCAGCAGGCCCGGCAGGTCCCGGAACACGTGGTGCGTGACGGTCTGCCCCGCGACCATCAGTCGGGAGGCGTCGCGGGGTTCCGCGCCGGTCTGCGCGATGCGTTCGGGCGGCAGGTCGAAGTTCAGGCGGGCCAGGGTCGCGTCGGCGTGCGCGGCCTGCTCGGCGCTCAGGGTGGTGACGGGCGACATGCTGCCGGGGGGCGGAGATTCGGGCGACATGAAGCCTTACTCCTCGGTCTTGCTGGCCTTCGGCGTGCGCGCGGGCATCAGGCCGCCCTCGATGTCGGGCAGGTGCGTGAAGCGGTCGGCGGCGTCGATGAGTTTCTGCGCGGTGTGCTCGCGGAACGCGATGACTTCCACGCGCTTGCCGCGCTCCTGAAGCACTTCGACGATGTCGGTGTAGTCGCCGTCGCCGCTGCCCAGCACGATGATGTCCATGGAGTCCATCATGCGGACCATGTCGGCCACGATGCCCATGTCCCAGTTGCCCTCGTAGATGGCCTTGCCGCCGTCGGTAACGTGGTGCAGCGTGAGGTTCATGCGCCGCACCTTGAAGCCCAGCGTGGACAGTTTGTAGATGAACGGGCGGGCGGTCGCCTCGTTCTCGCGTTCCACGGTGTAACTGATGGCGTGCACGAGTTCGCGTTCGTGCGTGGCGACGTTCAGGATCGTCTCGAAGTTCACGGTGCGTTCCAGCAGATCGCGGGCCGAGTGGTAGAGGTTCTGGGTGTCGATAAACACCCCGACGCGCGGACGGTGGACGATGTACTGCATTGAAGTTCTCCTGTTGGGTGGTGCCTGGATTGGGCAGGGCGCAGATTGGGCCGAAATCGGATTGGGCAGGGCTCAGTGGGGTGAAGCGGGAAAGGAAAGGGCCGGGCGACGGAAGGCAAAAGGGAAAAGACGCAAAAGAGAGACGCTCGGCGTGGGGGCCGGGCGCCAGAAGTGTAACACCCGCCCACGCCGCAGACCTCTCCCGCCCCCACACCGGAAGCTGACCGCACAAGGGAGGCATCCCGGAAGGCGCGGGCCGTTACCCTGGGGGCATGACGAGCGACACGGTGGGAACAGGAGCGGGAACGGGACTGGAACGGGCGCGCGCGGCCTACGAGGCGGTGCGGGCGCAGGGCCTGAAACTGAACATGCAGCGCGGGCAGCCCGCCGACGCGGACTTCGACCTGAGTAACGGCCTGCTGGGCGCGCTGGGCGAGAATGAGACGCACATGGACGGCCTGGACCTGCGCAACTACCCGGGTGGCGTGGCGGGCCTGCCGTCCGCGCGGGCGCTGTTCGGGGCGTACCTGGACCTGAAGCCCGAGAACATGATCGTGTGGAACAACGCCAGCCTGGAACTCCAGGGGTACGTGCTGACGTTCGCGCTGCTGCACGGCCTGCGCGGCGGGACGCCCTGGGCGGGTCAGTCGCCGAAGATGATCGTCACGGTGCCCGGCTACGACCGGCACTTCCTGCTGCTGGAAACGCTGGGGTTCGAGCTGCTGACCGTGGACATGCAGCCCGACGGGCCGGACGTGGACGCCATCGAGCGGCTCGCGGCGGCCGACCCGTCCGTGAAGGGTGTACTGTTCGTGCCGACGTATTCGAACCCGGGCGGCGAGACCATCAGCGCCGAGAAGGCCCGCCGCCTGACCTCGCTGAAGGCGGCCGCGCCGGACTTCACAGTCTTCGCGGACGACGCGTACCGCGTGCATCACCTGTCGCCGGACCCGGCGGCGCAGGACACGCCGGTGAACCTCGTGACGCTGTCCCGTGACGGGGGCTTCCCGGACCGGGCGTTCGTGTTCGCCAGCACCAGCAAGGTCACGTTCGCCGGGGCGGGCCTGGGCTTCCTGGGCAGCAGCGAGGACAACGTGAAGTGGCTCTCGAAGTACCTGAACGCGCAGAGCATCGGCCCGAACAAGGTCGAGCAGGCGCGGCACGTCAAGTTCCTGCGCGGTTACCCGGGCGGGCTGGAGGGCCTGATGGCGGCGCACGCGGCGCTGATCGAACCGAAGTTCCGCGCGGTGAACGAGGTCCTGAGCGAGGAACTCGGCGCGGACAGCGCGTTCGCCACCTGGAAGAATCCGCGCGGCGGGTACTTCATCAGCCTCGATACGGCCGAGCCGGTCGCGGACCGCGTGGTCGCCCTGGCCGACGCGGTGGGTGTGAGCCTGACCCCGGCGGGAGCCACGTACCCCGGCGGGAAGGACCCGCACAACAGCAACATCCGCCTCGCGCCGACCCGCCCGCCGGTCGAGGAGGTCTACGTGGCGATGCGCGCCGTGGCCGCCTGCGTGCGTCTGGCGACCGAGGAGTACCGCGCGCGCGACTGACGCGAACGCTGGCCCTGCGTGTGCCTGAACAGGCTGCCCCCGGTTGACCGGCAGACCGGGGGTTTCGCTTGACTTCATGAAGGTGGGCCGCCAGCATGTGCTTCATGCCGAATCGTTACGCTGGCTCACCCGAGGACCGAGCGGCGTTGGACGCCTACGTGAAGCTGTGGCGCGCGTCTCATGCCGTGGAAGTCGCTTCAAACCGGCATCTGGCCGCGCACAACCTGACCATCAGCCAGTTCGGGGTGATCGAGGCGCTGTACCACCTGGGGCCCCTGAGCCAGCGGGAACTGGCCGAGAAGATCCTGCGGTCCAGTGGGAACCTGACCATGGTGATTGACAACCTGGAACGCGACGGTCTGGTACGTCGCGACCGGGACGAGGTGGACCGCCGCATCATGCGGGTGTCGCTGACCCCGGACGGCGAGGCGCTGATCGGGCGGGTGCTGCCGACGCACGTGTCGGGTATCCGCGAGGTGTTCTCAGTCCTGACGGGCGAGGAGCGCGCTCAGCTGACCCTGCTCTCCAAGAAGCTGGGGCTGGGACTGCGGGAGCGGGAGGAGGCGGGACCAGTCACGACGGGCCGCCGCCGGAGCGCACGCGGCAGCGCCTGATACGAACTCATACGGACTCCGATTGAGTGGTTTGTAGAACCACTTCAATCCGAACGGACTCGCAGAGCTGCGCGGCAGAGTGAGTGAGAGCAGAGCGGGTTCCGGGCGTGCAGCTGGCAACCCGGAACCCGTACGACACGGCAGGACAGACAGGGTGGGGAGGAACCGGGAACGGTGGGTACCTCTCCGCCCGTACTGTTTGATGGTCCGTGGCCACTGGAGCGCCTACCGGATGGGTCATGTAACCCAAATCACCTTTAATAGTTCAATGTTAAGTAATATGTCTTCATGACCTCCTTCTCCCCCGCTCCCGGCACCAGCCCCGTCCAGGGCCTGCACCACCTGACTGTCATGGCCAGCGACCCCCAGCGCAACGTGGACTTTTACACGCAGGTACTCGGGCAGCGGCTGGTGAAGGTCACCGTGAACTTCGACGACCCCGGCACGTACCACCTCTACTACGGCGACCAGACCGGGCAGCCCGGCACGATCATGACCCACTTCCCCTGGCCCGGCGCGCAGCGCGGCGTGCGCGGCAACGGCGAGGTCGTCGCCCTGGCCTACTCGGTCCCGGCCGCCAGCCAAGCCTACTGGCAGGCCCGCCTCGCGCAGCACGGCCTGAACGCCACTGCCAGCACCCGCTTCGGGCAGCCGGTCCTGACCTTCGAGGACCCGGACGGTACCTGGATCGAACTGGCCTTCGACGACGGCGTGCCGGTGCAGCCCTGGCCCGCCTCGCCCGTCCCGGCCGACCATGAACTGCGCGGCTTTCACTCCGTGACTGCCTGGGTGCGCGACACGGACGCCGTGCGTCAGCTGCTGGTCGGGCAACTGGGCTTCACGGAAGTCGGCACGGAAGCCGACCCGCAGGGTGCCCGCACCCGCTTCCGGGGCAGCGGCGACGGCGTGGGCCTGTTCGTGGACGTCGTGGAACGGCCGGGCCAGCCGCGCGGCACGTTCGGCGCGGGCAGCGTGCACCACGTGGCCCTGCGCACCCGCGACGACGCCGAGCAGGAAGCGTACATGGCGTCCCTGAACGCCGCCGGGTACCGCCCCACCCCCGTGCAGGACCGCCAGTACTTCCATTCCATCTACTTCCGCGAACCGAACGGCGTGCTGTTCGAGATCGCCACCGACGCCCCCGGCTTCCCCGACGACGAAGCGGTCGAGGAACTCGGGCGGCACCTGAAACTCCCGGCGTGGTTCGAACCGCAGCGCGCGCAGATCGAGGCGCACGTGCCCCGCATCCTGAACCGCGAGTACGGCGTCACCATCGGCAGCCGCAACCTGAACGGCCAGACTGCGCCGGCCGAACCCGAAGCGGACGGACACGGCGTGCAGGTCCTGACCGCCGGACGCCCCCTGACGGACGCGCGGGTCGCCATGGTCCTGCTGCACGGACGCGGCGGCACGGCGGCCGACATCCTGAGCCTGGAAGGTCAATTCAACCTGAGCGCGTTCACGTACCTCGCGCCGCAGGCCGACGGGAACACCTGGTACCCGCAGTCGTTCCTGGCCCCGCTGGCACAGAACCAGCCGTACCTGGACCGCGCCCTGGCCACCATTGACGCCGTGATGAGCGAACTGGCCGCGCAGGACATCCCGGCCAGCCGCGTGGTGCTGGGCGGCTTCAGCCAGGGCGCGTGCCTGGCGCTGGAGTACGCCAGCCGCACGTCCGAGCGTCTGGGCGGCGTGATCGCCTTCAGCGGCGGCCTGATCACCCTCGACCAGACCGGCGACCTGAGCGGCACTCCCGTGTTCATGGGCGTGGACCCCCGCGACGGCCACATTCCCCTCTCCCGCTTCGAGGAAACGGCCACGAACCTCCGCGCGCGCGGCGCGGACGTGGACGCCCGCGTGATTCCCGGCCTGGGCCACACCATCAACGCGGACGAACTGAACGCCGCCCGCGCCCTGATGAACCGCGTCGCCAGCGCACTGAGTTGACCACTACAGGGTGATAGTCGGTGGAGGGAACATCAGCAATCCTCCACCGACCATCAACTGCTCACCATCAACCTACTTGAGGGTGGCGGCCACGTAGATGGGCACGGCGTCCGGTCCCTCGAAGCCCGGGATCAGGGCGCGCAGGGTGACCAGCACGCGGTTGCCCTGCACGTCCACGCGTTCGACGGTGTACCCGGCGGCGCAGTTCAGCGGGTGCGTGGCGGGCCCGGCGGGCGTGAGAGGATCGGTATGAACGACCTGTCCGTTCACGCGGAGGCTGAACCCGGCGGGGCGGGTGCCGGGCGGCAGCATGTCCGGGTACGGGCAGGGGGCGTTCACGGCGTACACGTTCAGGCGCACGGGCACCGGCACGGTCCAGAGGCGCACGGGCGTGGTCTGGGTGCGCCCGGCGGTCACGGCGTCCTCCCAGCGGGGGTACGGGGCCGGGTACGGGCGCCGGTAGCGGGGCACGCTGGCGGGGCGGCCGGTCAGTCCGGCGGCGCGCAGGAACGCCGGGACGGGTGGCGTGGTCAGCAGAGCGGTGCGGGCCTGCGCGGCCGTGCCGTCCTGCACGGTCCGGGTGCGGCCCAGCAGGGTCTGCCCGAGACGGGTAGAGAGGACGTCCAGGCGGGCGGTTCCGAAGCCGCTGCCGTCCTGCTCGCCGTTCATGACAGCCATGACTCGGTCGCCACTGGCGCTGAAGCGAACCTCGGTGATGGGCAGACGCTCGTTGGCGTGCGCGCCGCCGCCCAGGGCCGCCCACAGCGTGAACGGGATCAGCAGGCTGGAACGCGGGCCGGCAGGCAGTCGTCGCATGGGCGTACCGTACACCGCCCGCGTTCCCTGGGGGGCAACGCGGGCGGATCAGGACGGCCGGGAAGGCTCAGCGGAACTTGACGGAGGCCAGCACCTTGCTGAACGTGGCGCTGGCGGCACTGAAGCGCTGCGGCGTGTCGGTCAGCTGGAACGAGTACAGGTTCTTGGCGCCCACCCCGTACCAGACGCGCATGTTCAGTTTCCCTTTGGGGTGCGTGAGGGTGTAGCTGCGTTCCACGCCGTTGACGCCGCCGTACCCGACCGTGCGGCTGGCCGTCTGCTGGATGGCCGCCCCGGTGGATTTCACGCCCTGCTCGAACTTGCTGAACTCGCCGGCGGGCGTGGGGGCCGCGCCGCCCTTGGGTGAGTACAGTAGGCGCATCAGCGTGGCGGGCGGCGCTTTGGCCGAGACGACGCTGATTCCAGCGGCGCCGTCGTTGAAGTTCACGCCCAGCCAGGACTTGGGCAGGCTGACCGTGAACGGCAGTTTCGGTTCGTTGATGGCGACCAGCGTCTGCGCGCCAGCCTGCGTACCGGCGAGGCCCAGGACGAGCAGGGTGCCGGCCAGGGCCGGGCGAAGCGCGGTCAGGGAAGCGGCGTGTGGGAAACGGGGAACGTTCATGAGAGGCACCGTAGCAGCGGAGTATGAGTGCCCCGCGCGGCCCGCGTGAACCGCTGCCCGGCGTACAGGTCAGCGGGGAATCAGGCCGGGTCGGGGCCACAGGCGCAGGTCGGCGGGGCCGGCGGCGTCACGCAGGTCGACCGGGCCGTAGGCGCGGCTGTCGAGGCTGCTCCCCAGGCGGCGGTTGTCGCCCATGACCCAGACCTTGCCGGGCGGGACGGTCAGTTCCGGCTGGTCGGCCACGAAACCCTCGCTGGCGTACGATTCCGCGGCTGCGCGGCCGTTCAGGATCAGTTGCCCGTCCCGGATGGCCACGCGGTCTCCGGCAAGGGCCAGTACACGCTTGACGTTGTACGGCCGGTGACGCAGGCCGTACAGCGTTTCGAAGGCGTAGGGGCTGCTGGCCGGGGCCTTGAAGATCAGCAGGTCGCCCCGGCGCGGGTACGGGGTGGGCAGTCCCCAGGCGCGCAGCCAGCGCGGGTATTTGAGCAGCAGCAGTACGTCGCCGGATTCCAGGGTGCCGTTCATGGAGTCGCCGTCCACGCGGGCCAGGGTGCCGCCGAAGGTGCTCAGCAGGTACACCGGGAGCAGGCCGCCCAGAATCCAGCGCCGCCACGCACCCGCGCCGGGTGGCGGCGGGACCATTGGGCGGGTCGGGGCGGGGTCACGTGGGCTCACAGCGAAAGAGGCTAGCACCGGCCGGGGCCGGGCGCGTGGGGGGCGGGTGTGAACAGGTGGCGGCGGACTCTGAACGCGGCCCGCTGACCGACCTGTCTTCATGGTCACTTCAGGTAAGGTGGCGGGCCGGGGCGTTTACCCGTTACCCTGTCGCCCATGACTGCTGACGGCATGACGGACGGTTTGAAAGTCGAGAAGTACTTCGAGGGCGGCGGCGCGCCGGCCCAGGCGGGCAAGATGGTGCGCGTGCACTACACCGGTACGCTGGAGAACGGGCAGAAGTTCGATTCCAGCCGTGACCGTGGCGAGCCCATCGAGTTCCCGCTGGGTGTGGGGTACGTCATTCAGGGCTGGGATCAGGGCATCGCGCAGCTGAACGTGGGCGACAAGGCCAAACTGACCATTCCGGCCAGCCTGGGCTACGGCGCGGCGGGCGTTCCCGGCGTGATTCCCGGCGGCGCGACCCTGATCTTCGACGTCGAACTGGTGGACGTCCGCTGAGGCACTCCCTGGCCTGAAGGCCCGCGCCACCCCTGATCCCCACCCCTGATCTGGGCCCGACGCCCCCTGGTTCCTGCGAACCGGGGGGTTTTTCCGTGTCTTGTGTAGGTTTCTGTGTGTCGCGCGGGGGCGGTGCAGACAGCCTGCCGGGCCAGACCATGCCGAATTGGGCGGCCCAATTGTGCGGCTGCGGCGTAAAATGCGGGCATTCAACAGCTTGGTGGCAGGTCAGTTCACGAGGGGCGGGTGGTCAGGGCCGGGCCCTTCCCCCTCTGACAGACTCTTGACGGGCGCATGAGAAGACCGTAAACTTCGAAAGTATCGAAATCCAGTACATCAGGGAGCCGCCTTGATAGACGTGCGTAGGAGCGAGATTGTCTCGCTCGTGAAACAACATGGCGAACTGCCGGTTACGGAACTTTCGAAACTTCTGGGTGTCTCGGAAGTGACGGTTCGCAGTGACCTGAAAGTTCTGGCAGACGCCGGGCAGGTGCGCCGCACCCGTGGCAGCGTCCGCCTGCCCATGGACGTACGCCGCGAGTCACCCCTGGAAGAAACCCGGCTGGAGCACAGCGCCGCCAAACGCCGCATCGGCCGGGCCGCCGCCGCCCTGATCCGCGACGGCGAGACCGTGTTCATCGACGTGGGCAGCACCACCACCGAAGTCGCCCGCGCCCTCTCCCCCACCCTGCAGGGCGTAACGGTCGTCACCAACGGCCTGAACATCGCGCTGGAACTCGAGCGTCTGCCCGGCGTGCGCGTCATCGTGACCGGCGGCACCCTGCGGCCCCTGCAACACTCGCTGGTCAGCCCCTACGCGCTGGACGTACTGCGCCACATTCACGCAGACCGACTGTTCCTGGGCTGCAACGGCGTGCACGCCGAGCACGGCGTCACCAACGCCAACCACGAGGAAGCCGAGATCAAGCGCGTGATGGTCGCGCAGTCCCGCGAGATCGTGGTCGTCGCCGACCACAGCAAACTCGGCCGGACCAGCCGCGCCCTGATCGCCACGACCGACCGGATCACGGCGCTCGTCAGTGACCGCAGCGGCCCCGCACCCCCCGCAGACCTGCGCAGCGCCATCCCGGAACTGCACCTCGTGTAGCTCTTGCCCACTGTCCACCCACTGCGGCCCCCGCGCCGCCCGCCCAACGTCCGGCCCCCCGACCCCCCGCCACTTCACCCCCCTTCCCGGAGGATGTCCATGAAGAAATTTGCACTGATGACCGCCCTTGCCCTCGCCTCCGCCGCCTCTGCGCAGAACCTGTCCGGCACCGTGACCGTCTGGTCCTGGGACGCCGCCGCCAAGGCGCTGCAGAGCACGGTCCCCAGCTTCAACAAGAAGTACCCCAACGTGAAGGTCAACGTGGTCGACCTGGGCAACCAGAACGTGTACGACCGCGGCCTGGCCGGATGCGCCGCCGGTGGCGTGGACATGCCCGACGTGTACTCCATCGAGAACAACGAGGCTGAAGTCTTCTGGGCGCGCTTCCCCGACTGCTTCGTGGACCTGAACACCCTGGGGGCCGACAAGGTCGCCAAGAACTTCCCGGCGTTCAAGTGGACCGAACTGATGGCCGGGAACAAACGCTACGCCATGCCCTGGGATTCGGGTCCCGTCGTGATCTTCTACCGCCGCGACCTGTACCAGCAGGCGGGCGTGAACGCCGCCGGCATCAAGACCTGGGACGACTTCATCGCCGCCGGCAAGAAGGTCAACGCCAAGTTCGACGGGAAGGTCAAGATGGGCATCGTCGGCAACGGCCAGGACGACGAGTGGTTCCGCATGCTCGCCAACCAGAACAGCTGCTTCTACTTCGACAACGCCGGCGCCAGCGTCACGGTCAACAAGCCCGGCTGCGTGGACGCCCTGAACACCGTCAAGAAGCTGTACGACGCGCAGGTCGTGACCACCGGCGACTGGGGCGGCCAGATCACGTCCTTCAAGTCCGGTAAGAGCGCCAGCGCCATGTTCGGCGCGTGGTACGAGGGCACCATCCGCACGAACGCTCCGGACCAGAAAGGCAAGTGGGGCGTGTACCCCATGCCCGCCAGCAAGCCCGGCGGCGTGCGCGCCGCGAACCTGGGCGGCAGCGCCCTGGCCCTGCCCAGCAGCAGCAAGAACAGGGCCGCCGCGTACGCCTTCATGGAAAACGCCCTGGCCACCAGCGGCGGTCAGGTCGCCATGCTCAAGAGCCAGGGTCTGGTCCCCAGCCTGCTCTCGGCCACCAAGGACCCCTACGTGAAGGTCGCCCAGCCGTACTGGGGTAACCAGAAAGTCTGGCAGACCATCCTCGACACCCTGGGCGACGTGCCCCAGGCGCGCGGCACCCAGTACTTCCAGGACGCCCGTCAGGTCATGATCGTGGTGCAGGCCGACTACATCAAGGGCAAGTACAAGACCGCCAAGGAAGCCCTGGACGACGCAGCCAAGAAGATCTCCAGCGCCACCGGCCTGCCCGTCGCCAAGTAAGTTCAATCAGGAATAAGTCAAGTCAGTTCAGCGGTCAGGGTGCACGGCGCCTGACCCCGTGATTCCGGGCGAGGGGTGACGCGAAACAGTGCGTCTCCCTCGCCCTCTGTCGGCTCCGAGTTCCGGTCTGCGCCCGCCGCCCCTGCTGCGCGCCGCTTCACTTTCAAGAGGTACCCATGACCACTGCGCCACAGTTCAAACCTGCCGAGCCCCGGCCACCGGCCCGGAAAAGCCGCTGGGCGCGTACGCCCAAGGCACCGTACCTGTTCATCCTGCCCTACCTGCTGATCTTCCTGACGTTCTGGGCGTGGCCGATCATCAGTTCCTTCATGATGAGCTTCAAGGATTCGCGCCTGGGCGCGACCGCGCCGTTCGGACTGTCCAACTGGTCGCGGCTGGTGGGCGACGAGTTCTTCCGCACCGCGCTGCGCAACACGCTGGTCATCATGATCGTGCAGGTGCCGCTGATGCTGACCCTCTCGACGCTGCTGGCCGTCGCCCTGAACAGCCGACTGCTGAAGGCCGCCGGGTGGTTCCGCTTCGCGTTCTTCGCGCCGCTGGTGGTGGGGACCGTGGCGTACTCGGCGGTCTTCCGACTGCTGTTCAACACTGATTTCGGCATGGTGAACCGCGGCCTGACCGGCCTGGGGCTGCCTGCCGTGGACTGGCTGAACCAGTCCGGCCCGGCCATGACCGTGCTGATCCTCGCCATGACGTGGCGCTGGACCGGCTACAACGCCATTATTCTGCTCGCGGGCCTGCAGGGCATCAGTGAGGACGTGTACGAGGCCGCCAGTATCGACGGCGCGACCCCCGCGCAGCAGTTCTGGAAGATCACGCTGCCGCTGCTGCGCCCCAGCCTGCTGTTCTGCCTGGTGCTCAGCGTGATCGGCACGCTGCAACTGTTCACGGAACCGGCCCTGATCACCAACAGCGGCCCCGGGAACGCCACCATGACGCTCGGCACGTACCTGTACCAGCAGGGCTTCCGCAGCTTCAACTTCGGGTACGCCAGCGCCATTGCGTACACGGTCGCGGCCATCGCGGCGATCTTCAGCGTGGTGCAACTGCGTCTGTTCGGGAGGGAAGAATGACCACGGCCTTGCAGGCACCCAAGGACAAGACGGGCGTGAAGGCCCGCAACCGCGTCAAGGCCGTCTGGCTGCACCTGGCCCTGATTCCGCTGGCGGCGCTGTTCCTGGCCCCGCTGTGGATGATGGCGGTGTTCAGCACGCACCCGGAAAGCGCGATCTTCAGCGCGAACCCGCCCCTGTGGTTCGGCGGGTCGTTCGGTGAGAACTTCCGGGGACTCCAGGCCGACACGAACTTCCTGCGGGCGCTGCTGAACTCGGTGGTGATCGCCTCGCTGTACACGGTGTTCAGCATGCTGCTGACCTCCATGGGCGGGTACGCGTTCGCGAAGTTCGATTTCCCCGGCAAGAACTGGCTGTTCGGGCTGATCCTGGCCACGCTGACCATCCCGACGTTCGTGACGATCATTCCGCAGTTCATCATGATCGCGCGCGACATGAAGATCTCGAACACGTACTGGGCGGTCATCCTGCCGACCCTGGCGAACACCATCGGGATCTTCTACATGCGTCAGGCGTTCCAGACGGTCCCGACCGACCTGCTGAACGCCGCGCGCATCGACGGGGCCAGCGAGTGGCGCACCTTCTGGCAGATTGCGCTGCCGGTCGTGCGGCCCGCCATGGCGGCGCTGGCGATCCTGCTGTTCCTGGCCTCCTGGAACGATTACCTGTGGCCGCTGCTGGTGCTGACCAACAAGGACAGTTACACCATGCCGGTGGCGCTGGGCACACTGATCGGCCTGACGCGCGTGTCGTGGGGCGGGATCATGGTGGGCACGGCCATTGCCACCATTCCGTTCCTGGCGCTGTTCCTGTCGCTGCAACGTCACTTCGTGGCGGGCATCGCGGGCGGCGCGATCAAGGACTGACGCGGCCACGCCCTGACCGGGCAGGATGGGCGTTCGCGCTCCCCTGCCCGGTCAGGCACGGCTGGACCCGGACACCCCCGGCCACCCGCACTGATCTGCACCTCTCAGACCTGCACCTCTCAGATCTGCATCCCCTGATCCGTACTGCCGGGCGCGACGGCCTTCAGGTCCAGCTTCAAGTTCACCGGTGCCTCTTCAATTATCAAGGACGAGTTCATGACCCAACCTGACGCACACCCCTCCCATCTTCTTCTGGGCACCTGCGATTACCCCGAGCACGTTCCGCAGGACCGCCCGGCCCCGTACGCACGGATGCAGCGCGAACTGGGCCTGAGCTTCGTGCGACTGGCCGAATTCGCCTGGAGCCGTCTGGAACCGCTTCCCGGCACCTTCGAGTGGGGCTGGCTGGACGACGCCGTCGAGGCCTACCACGCCGAGGGCCTGCGGGTGGTGCTGTGCACGCCCACGCCCACCCCGCCCGCGTGGCTGATCCGCGCGCACCCGGAGATCCTGGCGTTCGACGCGCAGGGCCGCGTGCGTGAGTTCGGGTCGCGGCGGCACTACGATTTCGCCTCGCCGCTGTACCGCGAGCACTCGCGGCGCATCACGCGCGCCATTGCGGAGCGGTACGGGCAGCACCCGGCCGTGGCCGGCTGGCAGACCGACAACGAGTTCGGCTGCCACGACACCAGCCGCAGTTACGGCGGGGCGAGCGCCGAGCGCTTTCCGGAGTGGCTGCGCGCGAAGTACGGCACGCTGGACGCCCTGAACGCCGCGTGGGGCAACGTGTTCTGGAGCATGGAGTACACGGACTGGGAGCAGGTCAAGCCACCCATCCTGACCGTGACGGAAGTGAACCCGTCGCACGTGCTGGACTACAACCGCTTCGCGTCGGACATGATCCGCGAATTCCAGGCCGAGCAGGTCGAGCTGCTGCGTGAGCTGTCGCCGGGGCGCTTCATCACGCACAACTTCATGATCTTCGAGTCGGGCTTCGATCATTACGACGTGGCGCGCGGCCTGGATTTCGTGACCTGGGACAACTACCCGACCGGAATGCTGGAACTGTTCGCGCCGCCCGGCACGAGCGAGGAACTCAAGACCCGTTTCGCGCGGACCGGGCACCCGGACCTCGTGGGATTCAACCACGACCTGTACCGGGGCCTGCTGAACGGTGGGGAGCGTCTGGGCCGGGACGGGGCGGGCACGCCGAACGGCCCGTGGGTCATGGAGCAGCAGTGCGGTCAGGTGAACTGGGCGCCGTACAACCCCATGCCCGCAGGCGGTGCGGTGGCGTTGTGGACGGCGCAGGCGTGGGCGCACGGCGCGGACGTCGTGAGTTACTTCCGCTGGCGCGCGGCGACCATGGCGCAGGAGGTCATGCATTCGGGCCTGCTGCGCCACGACGAGACGCCGGACCGGGGTTTCGAGGAGGTCGCGGCGCTGGATCAGACGCAGTTCCCGGTGGGGCCGGTCCCGGCGCGCGTGGCAGTGCTGCACGACTACGAGAGCCTGTGGATCTACGATCAGCAGCGGCACGCGCAGAGCCTGAGCTACTGGACGCAGACCGTCACGTACTACATGGCGCTGCGCCGCCTGGGCATCGACGTGGACGTGATTCACGCGGACGCGGACCTGAGCGCCTACGCGGTCGTGGTCGCGCCGGCCATCACGCTGGTCAGTGCTGAGCGCGCGGCGCGCTGGACGGACGCCGTGAACGCGGGCGTGAGGCTGGTATGCGGGCCGCGCACGGCGTTCCGCACACCCGGCGGGGAAACCTGGTCGGAAGGGCAGTTCGGGCCGCTGTCGGAACTGGTGGGGGCGCGCCTGTTGCAGTACGACAGCCTGCGGCCCACGCTGCCGCAGACCGTGAGCGGCGCGGGCGACCTGAGCGGCACCTTCGAGGCGCACACCTGGGCGGAAAGTTACCGCCTCAGCGGCGCGCAGGCACTGGCGCACTACCAGGGTGGCCCGCTGGACGGTCAGGCGGCCGTGATCCGGCGCGGGAACGTGACTATGATCGGCGCGCACAGCGACACCCTGATCGGGGCGGTGCTGGAGGACGTGCTGGGCGCGGCGGGCGTGCCTGTACTGCCGGTGCCCGAGGGCGTGCGCGTGTCACGCCGGGCCGGGCAACTGCTGGTGCAGAACTGGAATCCGGAGGCCGTGGACTGGAACGGGACCACGCTGCCGCCGGTGAGTTTCGTGGTGCGGCCGGACGACGCAGGCCAGCCGCTGGAAGGAGAGCAGGATGCATAAGTGGACGGTGAACGAGGCCCCGGAGGGCCTGAAGGTGCTGATCAGCGGGTTCCAGTCGTGGAGTGAGGCGGAACTCCAGCCGCTCACGGCGCGGCAGGCGACCCCGGCGCACCACTGGCAGGTCGAGCAGGGGCACGATCCGGGCTTCGCGCCGGGCGGCGAGGCGGGCGTGTGGCGCAGTCATACCGTGCTGGCCCTGGCCCGCGAGGACGGCAGCGGCTGGGTCGGCGGGGCGCTGGACGCCACGCGCACCTTTGTGCAGTGGGAGGCCCGCGCGCAGGGCGATCACGTGACCGTCACCTGCCGCCTGGAAGGCCCGGAGGTCGGGGTGCTGTGGGAGGAGACGCCGGACGTGATTGCCACGCTGGAAGCGCACGCGGCGCAGCTGGGGGCGGCCATGCACGCCCGGACGCCCGCGCCGCTGCGGGTGTGGTGCTCGTGGTACTCGTACTACCGCGCCGTGACGCTGGACGCCATGCTGGACAACGCCCGGCTGGCCCGCGAGCGGGGCCTGGAGTTCGACGTGTTCCAGCTGGACGACGGGTTCCAGGCGGACCTGGGCGACTGGGAACTGCCGTCGGCGCACTTCGGTGGGCACGCCCGTGACCTGCCGGAGCGGTTGCGGGCGCTGGGGTTCACGCCGGGCATCTGGCTCGCGCCGTTCCTGGCGTCCCCGACCTCGCAACTGTTCGCGCAGCACCCGGACTGGATGCTGCGCGGCGAGGACGGCCAGCCGCTCCCGGTCGGGCAGAACTGGGGCGGGCCGTACTACGCGCTGGACACCACCCACCCGGAGGTGCTGACGTGGCTGCGGGACCTGGGCGCGACCGTGCGCGGCTGGGGGTACACGTACCTGAAGATCGACTTCCTGTACGGCGCGTCGCTGCCCGGCGTGCGGCACGACCCCAGCGTGGGCCGCGCGCAGGCGTACCGCATGGGCATCGAGGCCTTCCGCGAGGGGGCCGGGCCGGACGCGTTCATCCTGGGCTGCGGCGCGCCGCTCGCGCAGAGTATCGGCGTGGTGGACGCCATGCGCACCGGGCCGGACGTGGCTCCCATCTGGGACGAGGAGTCCCGGCGGGTGTGGCTGGGCGACGGGACCGGCCCCAGCGCCCGCAACGCGCTGCACACCGCCCTGAGCCGCTGGTATCAGAGCGCGTGGTACCAGCCGGACCCGGACGTGGCGATCTGCCGCCGCGAACTGAGCATGCTCAGCACGCCCGAACGTGAGGCGATTGCCGGGATGCTGGACGTGATCGGCGGCCTGCGCGCCAGCAGCGATCCCATCGCGCTGCTGAACGACGAGGGCCTGGAGTTGCTGCGCCGCTGCCTCAGGGTGAGCACGCCGGACCGTCCGGTCAGCCTGAGCCTGCGGGGCGGGCCGGCCGTCACGCTCTTCTCGCGCGGGGAGTTCAACCTGACGGACCGGCCCGCGCCGGACGCCCAGGGCCGACCGCTGGCCCCGCACTCGTACCGTGAGGCCCAGAAATGACCACCCATACCGAGGCCCCCGCAGCCCTGCACGCGCAGGACTTCACGAAACCCGACGGGCGCGCCATGACGCTGTACGGCCTGGAGCCGGTCACCGTGACCAGTGAGATTCCCAGCCCCAGCCCGGACCCCGTGGACGCCCGCCCGCTGATGCGCTGGCACCCGCTGCGCGGCGAGTGGGTCATGTACGCCGCGCACCGCATGGGGCGCACGTTCCTGCCGCCGCCCGAGTACAACCCGCTGGCGCCGACCAGCGACCCCGCGCACCCCACGGAACTGCCGCAGGGCCGCTACGACATCGCGGTGTTCGACAACCGCTTTCCCAGCCTGACCCTGAATGCACCCACCCCGCCGGACGGCCCGGCCGGAACGCGCGCGGGCGTGGGCAAGTGCGAGGTCGTGGTGTTCAGCCAGAGCGCCCAGGGCCGCCTGAGTGACCTGACGGACGCGCAGGTGGATCTGCTGCTGGGCGTGTGGGCCGACCGCACCACCCGGCTGGCGGGCACGGGGCAGATTCACAGCGTCCTGGCCTTCGAGAACCGGGGCGTGGAGGTCGGTGTGACGCTGCACCACCCGCACGGGCAGATCTACGCCTACGATCACGTGCCGCCCGTGCAGGCCCGCATGACCGGGCAGATGGAGGCGTACCACGCGCAGAGCGGCCGCCCATGGCTGACGGACTTCGTGGAGGGAGAGCGTGAGAGCGGCGAGCGGATCATCCACGACGACGGCGAGGCCCTGAGCGTCGTGCCGCCGTTCGCGCGCTACACCTTCGAGACGTGGGTCATGCCTACCCGCCCGGTCAGTCTGCTGTCCGAACTGGGCGCCAGCGAGCGCGCCAGCCTCGCCTGCACCCTGAAAGACGCCCTGCTGCGCCTGGACGGACTGTTCGGCATGCGGATGCCGTACCTGCTGACGGTACATCAGGCGCCGCTGGACGGGCCGCACCCGGCGTTCCCGCTGCACATCGAGATCTACCCGTACCTGCGCGCGCCGGGCCGCATGAAGTACCTCGCCGGGACCGAGCAGGGCGCCGGGGAGTTCGCGAACGACAAATTCCCGGAGGCAGCCGCCGCCGAACTGCGCGCCGTCTCCCCCACCGCCGGAGAGAACCTGTGAGCACCCCCGCCACCCCTGCCACCAGCATTCCCACCTTCGAGCAGCACTTCGGCCGCGCGCCGCAGGTCACGGCGAGCGCGCCGGGCCGCGTGAACCTGCTGGGCGAGCATACCGACTACCAGGGCGGGTTCGTGCTGCCCACCACCATCCCGCAGGTGACGACCGTGGCCCTGGGTGCCAACGGCACGCGCGAGCACCGCGTGTTTGCCGCCGACCTGAACGAACAGAGCACCTTCCCGGTCGGCGGGAACGCACAGGACGGCTTTGCGCGCTACGTGGCGGGCGCCCTGACGCTGGGCGGCGCGCCGGACGGGCTGGACGTGCATGTCACGTCGAACGTGCCGATGGGCGCGGGCCTGAGCAGCAGCGCCGCGCTGGAAGTCGCGGTCCTGCGCGGCCTGCGCGACCTGGGCATCCTGGACGCCAGCGACGAACGCATCGCCCTGATCGCGCAGCGCGTCGAGCACGAGTTCGTGGGCGTGCAGTGCGGCATCATGGACCAGATGGCCAGCTCCGTGGCGAACAGCACGACCATGCTGCTGCTCGACACCCGCAGCCTGGAACGCCACCTGCTGCCCCTGCCCGCCGGGGCCGAGGTGCTGGTCATCGACAGCGGCGTGCCCCGCAAACTCGCGGAGAGCGGGTACAACGAACGCCGCGCGCAGGTCGAGGAGGCCGCCCGGCTGCTCGGCGTGACTGAACTACGTGACGTGCAGGACCCCCTGAGCGTCGAGGCACTGCCCCACCCGCTGCGGGAGCGGGCGCGGCACGTGGTCAGCGAGAACGCCCGCGTGCAGGCCGCGCTAGCCGCCGACGTGGACGCCGCTCGGTTCGGCGTGCTGATGAACGCCAGTCACACCAGCCTGCGCGACGATTACGCGGTCAGCCACCCGCGCGTGGATGAACTCGTGGTGCTGCTGCAGGCGCACCCGGACGTGTTCGGGGCGCGCATGACCGGCGCGGGCTTCGGCGGGGCGGTCGTGGCGCTCGTGCGGGCCGGGCAGGCGGGTGCGGTCGCGCAGGCCGTGCTGGCGCAGTACGGCCCCGAGGGACGGCAGGTCGTTCCCTGAGCTGAGCCGCAGATCAGGAGGCCCGCATCCATACCGGATGGGGCCTCTTTCCTGTTTCTTGGGCAGCGGGGCGGCGGGTTACACGCCGTCGTTGGTAGGCTCGTTCTCCGGGTCTTTCTGGCGGTTGGGTTCGCCGTGCTCGATGCCGATATCGGGGTTGCCGGGGCTGTCCTGCACCACGCCGCGCTGATCGTAGCTGGGGGGAATGTGGCGCAGGCTCTCGGCGTCACTGTGCTCGTGCTGCTCGTCGGGGATGCCCACCACTTCGTCGCTGGTATGTCCGGTCATGCCGCCCACTGTAGGGTCGGGGTGCGGCGGCTCGGGTGTGCCGGGCCTCAAGAAACGTTGGGGGTGCGGCGCCGGGGTTCTCCTCGCATCCTGCTCGAATCGGATCTGTAGGCACCCGTATGAAACCGGTTCATGGAAGCATTCCCACGCCCGGCGGGGTACACTTCGAGGCACACATGAAACGACTGGCGACCCTTCTGACGGTCGCGCTTTCTGCTGCGGCAGGAGCGCAAACATCCCTTCCCACCGGCGTGGCCCGCGTGCACTACCAGCGCGCGGACGGCGCGTACGCCGGCTGGGGCCTGCACGTCTGGGAGGACACGGCCGCCCAGGTAACCTGGGAGAAACCCCTGGCCCAGATCGGCAGGGACGACTTCGGCGCGTACTTCGACATTCCCCTGAAACCCGGCGCGCAGAAACTGGGGCTGATCATGCACAAAGGTGACACCAAGGACGCCGGGAAGGACCTGTGGTTCGACCTGGGCCGGGGCCGGGAACTGTTCCTGAAGTCCGGCAGCCTGAACGCGGCGTACGCGAAGGGCGGGCCGTTCAACGTGGATGCCAGCCAGCCTCCCGTCGCGCAGGCCGCCGCGCCTGCCGCCACCGCCCCGGCAGCGACCCCAGCAGCCACGGCGGGCGCGGCGCAGCCCATCCCGAAGAACGTGCTGCGTGTGCGCTACGTGCGCCCCGACGGCAAGTACGACGGCTGGGGCCTGCACGCATGGGAAGACACCACCGCCACGGTCGAGTGGAGCAAACCTCTGGCGCAGACCGGAGTGGACGCGGGCGGCGCGTACTGGGACGTGCCCCTGAAGGCCGGCGCGGCGAAGGTCGGGTTCATCGTGCATAAGGGCGACGAGAAGGACCCCGGCCCGGACTTCTTCGCGGACCCCAGCAAGGGGAACGAGGTGACGGTCACCAGCGGCAAGACCGAGTTCGCATACGGGGCGCCCGCCGCCCTGAGCGACCCGCCCGTCCCGGCCGGCGTGGCCCGCATCAACTACTACCGCCCGGACGGGAAGTATGACGGCTGGGGCCTGCACGCCTGGGAGGACACGACCGCGCAGGTCGAGTGGACCAAACCGCTGACGCCCACGGGCACGAACTCGTTTGGCGTGTACTGGGACGTGCCCATGAAGACAGACTGGAAGAAACTGGGGTTCATCGTGCACAGTGGCGACAACAAGGATCCGGGCGCCGATCAGGCGCTCACCCGTGAGATGGGTAATCAGGCCTGGGTCGTGAGTGGCAACGCGACCGTGAACACCACCCGCCCGGACACCAGCGTGCGCACGGTGGGCGACCTGACGCGCGCGCAGGCCGTGATGCTGTCGCGTGACCTGATCGCCGTGAAGCCGGAGGTGGCGCAGCCCGGCGCGTTCCTGACATTGCACGCCGCGCGGGCCGGGGGCCTGAAGCTGACCGGGGCGGGCGTGGACGGCGGCGACAGCCTGACGCTGGAGGAAGTCGAGGGGGGCCTGACGCCCGCGCTGCTGTCTAAGGCGCCGTACCTGAAGGGCTACGCGCTGTTGCGGGTGCGCCCGGAGGACCGCGCGCGCATTCCGGCCGTGCTTCAGGGGCAGGTGGCGGTGAGCAGCGTCCTGCCGGACGGCACGGTGCTGGACGCGACCGGCGTGCAGACTGCCTGGGCGCTGGACGACCTGTTCGCATACGACGGCCCGCTGGGGGCCGCGTGGCAGGGCAACGTGCCCACCCTGCGCCTGTGGGCGCCCACCGCGCAGGACGTGAAACTGCGCCTGACCGTGGCAGGCGGGCAGGAGACGACCCTGCCCATGACCCGTGACGCGAAGGGCGTGTGGACGGTCAGGGGCGCGCAGAACTGGCGCGGCGCGGCGTACCGCTTCGAGGTGAAGGTGTACGCGCCGGGCACTGGGAAGGTCGAGACGAACCTCGTGACCGACCCGTACTCGGTGGCGCTGACCCGCAACAGCACCCGCTCGGTGCTGCTGGACCTGAACGACCCGGCCACCAGACCGCAGGGCTGGGACGCCCTGAAGAAACCGGCGCTGCGCTCGGCCAGCGACCTGAGTTTCTACGAGCTGCACCTGCGGGACTTCAGCGCGGCGGACACCTCGGTACCGGCGGCGCAGCGTGGCACGTACCTCGCGTTCACGCAGGCGGGCAGTAACGGCGTGAAGCACCTGAAAGCCCTGGCCGACGCGGGCCTGAAGGCGGTGCATCTGCTGCCCACCTTCGACATCGCCACCATCGAGGAGGACCGCGCGAAATGGAAGACGCCGGGCGACCTCTCGAAGTTCACACCGAACAGCGAGGAGCAGCAGAAGGCCATCACCGCCGTCAAGGACGCCGACCCCTACAACTGGGGCTACGACCCGTACCACTACATGGTCCCGGAAGGCAGTTACGCCGTGAACGCGGAAGCCCGCACCCTGGAGTACCGCCGCATGGTGGCCGCGCTGAACGGCCTGGGCCTGCGGGTCGTGCAGGACGTGGTGTTCAACCACACCGCCGCCAGCGGGCAGGCCGAACGCAGCGTGCTGGACCGCGTCGTGCCCGGCTACTACCACCGCCTGAACGCCAATGGGGTCGTCGAGAACTCCACCTGCTGCTCGAACACCGCCACCGAGCACGTCATGATGCGCAAGCTCATGGTGGACACGCTGGTGCTGATGGCCCGCGCTTACCGGGTGGACGGCTTCCGCTTCGACCTGATGGGCCACCACATGGTTGAGGACATGCAGGCCGCCCGCCGCGCGCTGGACGCCCTGACCCTTCAACGCGACGGCGTGGACGGCAAGAGCATCTACCTGTACGGCGAGGGCTGGGACTTCGGAGAGGTGCAGGGCGGCGCACGCGGCAGGAACGCCACGCAACTGAACCTGTTCGGGCAGGGCATCGGGACCTTCAACGACCGCCTGCGCGACGCGGTGCGCGGCGGCAACCCCTTCGGCGGCCTTCAGGACCAGGGCTTCGCGACCGGGCTGTTCACGCTGCCGAACGGGCAACCGCAGAACACCGACCGCACCCGCGCGCTGCGACTGGCGGATCAGGTGCGGGTCGGCCTGACCGGCAACCTGCGCGACTACCGTTTCACGAACGGACTGGGCAAAGAAACCACGGGCGGGAACGTGGACTACAACGGCGCACCCGCCGGGTACGCCGCCAGCCCCCGCGAGGCGATCACGTACGTCAGCGCGCACGACAACCAGACGCTGTTCGACGCCATCGCCCTGAAAGCCCCGGCCGGCGCCACGCCCGCGCAACGGACCCGCATGCAGAACCTCGCCAACAGCGTGGTGCTGCTGGGCCAGGGCCTGCCGTTCAGTTACGCCGGGGACGAGATGCTGCGCTCCAAGAGCTTCGACACCGACAGTTACAACAGCGGCGACTGGTTCAACACCCTGGACTTCACGTTCGCCAGCAACGGCTTCGGGAAGGGCCTGCCGCCCGCCGAGAAGAACGCCGGGAACTGGGACCTGTACCGCCCGCTGCTGGGCAACCCCGCCCTGAAACCCGCCCCGGCCGAGATGCGGCGTGCCTTCGATCACTACCGCGAGATGCTGCGCGTCCGCTACTCTAGCAGCCTCTTCCGCCTGGAGACGGCGGCGCAGGTGCAGGCGGGGCTGCAATTCCTGAACGTCGGCCCCACGCAGGTGCCGGGCGTGATCGCCCTGAAACTCAGCGGCGCGGTCAACGCCACCAACCCGTACCGCAGCGTGGTCGTGGTGTTCAACGGCAGCGGCCAGAACGTCACCCTGACCGACCCGGCCCTGACCGGACTGAACCTGAGCCTGCACCCAGTCCTGGCCACCAGCAGCGACGCGACCGTGAAAGGCAGCCGCGCGGCAGGGGGCAGCGTGACCGTGCCGGGCCTGACGACCGCCGTGTTCGTCGGGAAGTGAAACGCGCACCGCAGGCGGAGGGCGCCTCTGTCTGCGGCGCGCTATGCTGGCCGCCTATCATGCAGACGATCGAGAATCAGACTTTCACCGGTAAACGCATCCCTCTGGACGGCACGCAGTTCGTGAACTGCACCTTCGAGCGGTGTGTGCTGGTTTTCAGCGGCACCGACGGCACCGCCATGCAGGGCTGCCACATGACCGACACCGGTTTCGTGTTCGAGGGCAGCGCCGCCAAGACCATCGAACTGATGACCGCCATGCACCGGGGTGGTTTCCAGGAGATGGTCGAGGCCACCATCGCCACCATTCGCGGCGAGGTGCCGGTCGGCCCGCAGGACGGCGGCGCGGCCCAGGCCTGATTCCGGGCAGGGAACAGAAGTGACGACGGGGCCCTCGCGGTCCCGTTTTCGCGTCCCAGGGGGGCGCTATGCTGCCCGGCATGACTGCCCGCATCCCGCCCCACCCCGCGCCCCTGCCCGTGATCTTCGACGGTGACCCCGGCCTGGACGACGCGGTGGGGTGGCTGCTGGCGCTGGGCAGCCCGGAGGACGTGGAGGTGCTGGGCTTCACGGCCGTGCACGGCAACGTGCCGCT
Organism: Deinococcus aquaticus; assembly: GCF_028622095.1. Classification (NCBI taxonomy): domain Bacteria; kingdom Thermotogati; phylum Deinococcota; class Deinococci; order Deinococcales; family Deinococcaceae; genus Deinococcus; species Deinococcus aquaticus. The sequence goes on from NZ_CP115165.1 coordinate 2,959,164, forward strand.
GGACCTGACGACCCGCAATGCGGGCGTGGTGCTGGCCCTGGCGGGCGAGGCGGGGCGGAACGTGCCGTATTTCGCGGGCGCGGACCGGCCCCTGCTGCGCGAGGGAGTCACGGCGGCCAGCGTGCACGGCGCGACCGGCCTCCCGGCGGCGGGCCTGCCGGAGCCGCTGCGAGGGCCGGAGGCGGGGCACGCGGTGGACTTCATCATCCGCACGGTGCGGGCGCGTCCGGGCGAGGTGACGCTGGTGCCGACCGGCCCGCTCACGAACGTAGCACTGGCGCTGAGGATGGCACCGGATATCGCGCCGCTGATCCGGGAGATCGTGTGGATGGGCGGCAGTACCGGACACGGGAACCGCACGCCGGCCGCCGAGTTCAACGCGCTGGTCGATCCGCACGCCGCGCAGATCGTGTTCGCTTCGGGGGTGCCGCTGCGGATGGTGGGCCTGAACGTGACCCTTCAGGCGGTCGCCACGCCGGAACGCGTGGACGCCCTGCGCGCCCTGGGAAACCGCGCGGGGGCCGTGTGCGCCGAGCTGCTGACCTTCTACGCGGGCGTGTACCGCGACCGCTACGGCCTGAGCGGCGGCGCGCTGCACGACCCGCTGGCGGTGGCGGCGGCCCTGCACCCGGACCTGCTGGACTGGCAGGCCATGAACGTGCAGGTCGAGACGCAGGAGGGCCTGAACCTGGGCCGCACCGTCTGCGACCTGTACGGCGTGACCGGGCAGCCCGCGAACGCGCAGGTGGCGGTCGGCGTGAGGGACGGGGAGTTCTTCGCGCTGCTGCTGGAACGCATCGCGCGCCTGCCGTGATCCCAGCGGCGGTCAGGGCCAGCGGGTCACGTCCTGCAAGGCCTCCTCATCCGGGGTGAGCGGCTCGAAGCGGGTGCGGAACAGGTCGAAGGTGTCGTCGGCGATGAACAGCGCACCCGGCCGGGCGTTGCGGGCCTGCACCCGGCGGCGCGCCTCGGCGCCCGGGACGGCCAGAACGTGCAGGGTCAGCGGCGCGCCCAGTGCGGAGGCCTGCGCGCGCAGTTCGTCGCGGGCCGCGCGGGTCCAGAACCCGTGATCCAGAATGACCGGCACGCCCAGCGTGGCCGCGCGGGTCCACTGGGCGTCCATGACGGTCATCACGCGACGGAACAGGGCCGGGAACTCGTCGGCGGGCGGGTCCTGGCCGTACAGGGTGGTCATCCACTCGTCGGACGTGAAGCGCAGCGCGCCCAGCTGCGTTTCCAGCGTGCGGGCCAGGGTGGTCTTGCCGCTGCCGATGAAGCCGTGCAGCGCGTGGATGCGCCCCGGCATCAGTTCCATCATCAGATGAGATCGATGCTGAACGGCGCGGGGCGCGGCAGCACCCGCACGTGCGGCGACAGCACCGTCGGCTGATCCGCCGCGCCGACGGGCGGGGTGAGGGACGGGGCTTCGAGGTTCAGATCGAAGCTGGGGATGGGGTCGGGCACCCCGGCGCGGCGCAGCAGCGTGAGCGTCCCGGTGTGCCCGTTCAGCCGGACCAGTGCGCCGTCCAGCAGCCAGTCCGTGTCGTGCGCGGTCAGGGGCAGCGTGATGGCGGGGCGGGCGCCGTGGCGGGCGTGCGCGGCGACCGGCGAGTGCAGGCCGCTGCGGGGCACGATCAGCGCGGCGGCGTCGGCCAGGGCGGGCAGGTGGTGCGGGGCGGGCGGGCCGGGCAGCAGGGCCACCCGGCCGGGCGGGACGCGCTCGCCGGGCGTCCAGCGGTGCAGGCGGCCGTCGCGCACGCCGGGCGACAGGGCCGTGCCGGTCAGGGTGTCCGGCCCCGCTGCGTGAGGGGCCGGCACGTGAGGAACGGACGCGGGCAGCGGTTGCGACCGGGCGGCGTGCCGGCGGGCCTGTGCCAGGGTGCGCAGCGTGGCGGGGTCCAGCGTGCCGTCCAGCGCGGCGATCAGGTCGGCGGGCGTCAGCCAGCGGGCGTCGGCGGTGCGGTCCAGCCAGCCGTGGGCGCGCAGGTGCGCGGCGGCCCCGACGGCGGCGCGCAGGGCGGCGCGGCGGGCGGCCCTCAGGGCGCTCTGCTGGGCGTCCAGCGCACTGTGCTGCGCGCGGGCGACCCGCAGGACCAGCAGGGCGGCGGCGCGGCGCGGGCCGTTCAGGGTGGTCCGTAACTGGTTCAGGGCGTGGCGGGGCACGCCGGTGTCGTCGCGTTCGGCCAGCAGTTCCAGGTGCAGCCCCCCGGCGTCGTTCAGCCAGTGGCGGGTCACGCGGGACAGCAGGTGCGTGGAGAGCGGCGCGGTCAACGGGGCCGGGTGCGCCGCCTGCCGTTCCAGGGTGCCCAGCGCGTCGATCAGGGTCCGCGCCGGGTCCAGCCGGTCCGGCGCGGCCTGATGCGCGGGCAGTCGGGTGGCCTGCCACAGCAGCCGGGGCAGGCGCAGGGTGCTGCGCGGCCCGCGTCCGCTGTCCGGGGTGGGCGTGCCGGGCTGGTCGGGTCCGGCCCCCAGGGCGTCCCGCAGGGCGCGGGCGAGCGCGGTGGGGTGCGGGCCGGTCAGAACCCTCAGGTGCGCGGCTTGCAGGTGCGGCCCCGCCTCCTGCGCCGTACTGCCCGGCCCGGAACCGGCTGCACTGGCGCGGACCGGGGAGGGAGCCGCGCGCAGGATCCGGGCGCTGACTCCGTGCGGGTCGCTTCCGCCCAGGGCGGCGCTCAGGGCGTGGGCGCGGGCGGCGTACTCCAGCCGCAGCAGTTCGGCGAACAGCGTGCCGGGCGGCAGGGACGGCTGGTCGTGCATGGGCAGCCAGCCGTCCGCCGGGGCGGGGAGGCCATCACCGGCGGGCGTCCCACTCGCGGGGGGGCGGGTGGGGGGCGTGGGGACGGCGCGGTCGGGGTCAGCCATGGGCTGCGCTCATTGTGTTCACATCCGATGTTCAGGTGCAAGGGCAGCGGTTCCGTTTGCACTGTCCTTCTCCGTGTCGCTTCCATCCGGGCCGCCCCCAGATACCTGCATTCCGCCGGGTTCACCTGCGAGCACCCTGACCTCCCGACCCGCCGGCAGCAGGTAGGCGCGCAGCGTGCCGCCGTGCAGGTCCGCGATCAGGTACGGCACGTCGTAGGTCGCCAGTCGGGTGTCGGTGAGGCTGGGCTGATCGGGGCCGCGCGGGTGACTGTGGTACAGGCCCACCAGTTCCAGGCCCTCGGCGCGCATGGCTTTCAGGGCGCGCAGCAGGTGCAGCGGGTCGGCCAGGTACTCGCGCTGCGGGTCGCGGGCGGTGTTCGGCAGCGGGTACAGCGTCCGCACCTGCCAGGTGGGCAGCGCACCCGCCTGCACGGGCACGGTCAGGCCGCCCAGCGCGCCCACGCACTCGCGCGGGGCGTCCCGGCGGGCGTGGGCCCACAGTTCGGCCCGCAGTGAATCGGGAAGCAGCAGCACCCGGTCATTATGAACCGCTGCGTGCCCGGCAGGCCAGGACCTCCCCTGACGGGTGAAATGCCGTGCTGGCCGCAGCCTTCCGGGTGCGGTGAGGGGGGCGATGGGGTACACTGCGCCCCATGGCGAAGGCTCGTTCAAGGGGTGCTCCTCCGGTAGGAAGATTTGACGGAGAGGCGCTGGGCCTGGTGCTGTTCGCGCTGGGTATTTTTCTGGGTGTCACGGTGCTGCTTCCACAGACCGACGTGAACGGCGCGGGGTTCATGGCGCAGGCGCGGACGCTGCTGACCACCTGGCTGGGGTGGGCGGCGTGGCTGCTGCCGGTCGTGCCGGTCGCGTACGGGGTGCTGGTATTCCTGGGACGCGACCTGACGAACCTGTCGCGCCGCGTGCTGGGCGGCGTGATCGTGGTGCTGTCCATGCTGGCGCTGCATGAGGTGGTGCAGCCGGGCGCGGCGGGCCGGCTGGCCGAGCAGGTCATGAGGCCGCTGCTGGCGGCCGTCAGTTACCTCGCGGCGCTCATTCCGCTGGTCACGTTGACGCTGGGGACCGAGGTGATGCTGCGCCTGAAACCGCTGACGCTGCTCAAGGGCTTCTTCCTGATGGTCAGCGTGCTGCTGGGCGGCGGGGCCGCGCAGGTGCAGGGTGCCATCGAGTCCCGGCAGGAGGGCCGCGAGGCTGCCCGCGTGCGGGGCGCGGCCCGGCAGGGCGTGGCCGCCACGGCCCGCGACGTGGACACCCTGCGCCGCCTGTACCCGCAGGCCGACGCGCCGCGCACCCTTCAGGCCGAACTGCGGGAAGCGCAGCGGGAGATCCGCACGCTGGACGAGGCGGGCCTGAAGAACCTGGACCGTGAACTGAGCGCGTGGCGCGAAAGCCTGCGCACGTTCGTCGGGGACGCCGCGCGCGACCTGCGTGAACAGGTGATCGCCGAAGCCCCGGACGCCGGAGCGAACGTGGAGGCGACTGCCAACGAACTGCGCGCCGGACGGCACGAGCTGAGCGTCGAGCTGCCCAGCACCCTCGCCAGCGGCGCGCTGGAACGCCTGCGCCGCGCGATGGTCATGGAAATCCAGAGGCTCGCGCAGCGGGCCGGGCGACTGGAACGCGACCGCAAGGCCGCCGAGAAGGCCCTGGGTAAACCGGACGCCGCCACCCTGACCCGCGAACTGCCCGCCCATCAGGAACGCACCCAGGAGTGGCTGGATCTGGTCGCGGACTTCACGGCGTGGCGGGGTCGCCTGCACGCGTACGCCGGCTGGCCGGACCTGACGGCCGCGTTCGACCGCGCGCCGACCGAGGCGGCCGCGCAGCTGGCCGAGGCGCTGGCCGCCGACCCGGACGGCACGCTGGCCGACCCGGCCGAGTGGCGCGTGCATCTGGCCCGCGTGCAGGAAGAAGCCCGCCGCCGCGCCGAGGCCATGAGCACGCCCGCCGTGACCGCGCTCCCCACCCTGGATTTCGATTTCAGCGCCGCGCCCGCCCCGCAGCCAAGCCCGCTGCCCGCTCAGACGCTGGCCCCGGCAACCGCGACGTCGCCGGGCCTGTGGACCCGTCCCGGCGAGACGCTACCGCCATCCGCGCCGCCACCTGTGACCCTGCCTGCCGCCCAGACTCCGGTGCAGACCGTGGCTCCGGCTGCGGCGTCTGTGGGGGCCGGCCTGCCGCCCGCCGCGACCCGTACCCCGGTCACGCTGCCGCCCGCAGAGCCGCTGGACCCGGCGCTGGACGACCTGGACTTCGGCCCGGAACTTGAAGCGCAGACGGCGGCCGACCTCCATGGTTCAAGTGACACCGTGGACCATGACAGGGTGGCCTTCATGCCGGCCAGTCCAGCCGCTTCCATGCCCTCTGCGCAGGCGGCGGGCGGGTCGCTGGACCCCTTCAGCGACTGGGACGATGACGACCTGCCGTTCGGCCCGGCCAGCAGCGGGACTGTTCAGGGCGGGGGGGCTCCTGCGGTTCCGGCAGCCCGCGTCTCCGCGCCGTGGGAGGCGGGTCCGCCCGTCTCCCCTGCCCGGCCCGCGCCGGTGCCCTCTGCGCCGACTGTTTCTGCTCCGACTCCGGTCACGGCGCCTGTGGTGGCGGCCCTGCCGCACGAGAAACTCGCGGCGCTGGCGGCGCTGGAGCGTCCGCCCATGCAGGGGGCCTTACCGCTGGCGCTGCCCACGTACGCGCTGCTGGACGCCATTCCGGCGGCGGCGCTGAACACCGAGGCGCTGGACATCTCGGCGCGGCAGCGGGCCAGTCTGATCGACGAGACGCTGCGGCACTTCAACCTGCAGGCGCGGGTGGTGGATTACGCGCGCGGCCCGACCGTCACGCGTTACGAGATCGAGCCCGCACCCGGCGAGAAGATCAGCCGCATCGCGGGCCTCAGTAACGATCTGGCGCGGGCGCTGGCGGTCGGCGGGGTGCGCGTGGAGGCCCCAGTGCCGGGCAAGAGCGTCATCGGTCTGGAAGTCCCGAACGCCGAGCGCGAACCCGTCACGTTCCACCAGGCGGCGGACGCCCCGAGTTTCCGGGCCACGCGCGCAAAACTGCCGATCATTCTGGGCAAGAGCATCGACGGGGAACTGATGGTCGGGGACCTCGCCAAGATGCCGCACCTGCTGGTGGCGGGCAGTACGGGCAGCGGGAAGTCGGTGTGCGTGAACACGCTGATCACCAGTCTGCTGTTCCGGTACCTGCCGACCGAACTGCGCTTCCTGATGATCGACCCGAAGATGGTGGAACTCACGCCGTACGACGGGATTCCGCATCTGGTGCGGAACGTGGTGACCAACCCGGTGGACGCGGCGGGCGTGCTGCTGGGCGCCGTGGCGCACATGGAGCGGCGGTACAAGATGATGTCGCAGGTGGGGGCCAAGAACCTCGAGCAGTTCAACGCGAAGATGCGTCAGATCGGCGAGACGGAACTGCCGCATCTGGTGATCATCATCGACGAGCTGGCGGACCTGATGATCACCAGCCCCAAGGAGGTCGAGAGCGCGATCATGCGGCTGGCGCAGATGGCCCGCGCGACCGGCATGCATCTGGTCCTGGCGACGCAGCGGCCCAGCGTGGACATCCTGACCAGCCTGATCAAGGTGAACGTTCCGGCGCGCATTGCGTTCGCGGTGAGCAGCAGCCACGATTCCCGCACGATTCTGGACGCCATGGGCGCCGAGCGCCTGACCGGCATGGGCGACATGCTGTTCTATCAGCCGGGGCTGATCAAGCCGCTGCGGTTGCAGGGGCCGTACATCAGCGAGGTCGAGTCGGCCCGCATTGCCGACGAACTGCGCCGGCAGGTGTTCGAGGATGATTTCGTGGAGGCTTACGGCTCGGATTTCGAGGGGGGCGTGGAGGCCAGTGGCCCCGGCGCGGACCGCTCGAACATGGACTTCAGTGACCCGCTGCTGCGGCAGGCGGCGCAGATCTGCATCGAGGAGGGTCAGGGGAGCGTGTCGAGGTTGCAGCGTCGCCTGTCGGTGGGGCACGCCCGCGCCGGGAAACTGATGGACATGCTCGAGGCGATGGGAATCGTCAGCAAGCACCAGGGCAGCAAGCCGCGCGACATCCTGATCAGCGAGGCGGATCTGGCCGAGCACTTCGGCCGCTGACAGCGGCGGACAGGTGGGCAGCGCGGTGATTCCGGTCCGGGAGTCCCGCGCTGCTGCCATTGTCCCGCTGCTATGGCCCGGGGGGCGGCGTCTGACCCCGAGCCGCCTTCCATCGGCACGGGCAGGGCCAGGCGCCGCCGTGCAGTATTCGTACCTTTCGCTTATTAAATGAGTTAAGAGTGAGATTCCGCCTAATTTTGCGGCCTATTCCGTTTAACAGATTTGTTGGAAAGCTTCCTGAAGTTGCATTTTTATGCCGCGTGGTGAAGATTAAGTGCCGGACTACAGCACAACCCAATTTCACAAGAGGTGATTTCATGAAGAAGCAAACCAGCTTTATCACGCTCAGCCTGATGCTTGCCACGCCTGCCCTGGCCGGCGGCGCAGGTGCGCCCGCAGCCCGCCCCGCTCCCGCAGCCTGCATGACCATCTCGCAGATCGTGGCGAAGGACCCCAACTTCAGCACCCTGGCCACCGCGCTGGAAGCGGCCGGACTGACCAACACCCTCAAGAGCGGCAGCTACACGGTGTTCGCGCCCACCAACGCCGCCTTCTCCAAACTGCCCAGCGATACCCTCGCCATGGCCCTGAACGACACCGAGATGCTGCGCAGCATCCTGCTGTACCACGTGGTGCCCGGTAAGGTCACGGCCAAGCAGGTCATGGGCATGAGCTCGGGCATGACCGCCCAGGGCGGCTCCTTCCTGGTCACCGTGACCGGCGGCAAGGTCATGATCGACAACGCGACCGTCACCAAGGCCGACGTGGTGGCCTGTAACGGCATCGTGCACGTGATCGACACCGTCCTGATGCCCGCCATGGACGCCATGCAGGGCGCGGCCGACACCGCCGAGCCTGCCATGGCCGAGCCCGTGGTGGCTGAACCCGTCATGGCCGAGCCCGTCGCCGCCCCCGCCGCGCCCGCCAGCGTGGACCTGATGAGCATCCCCGCCACGCCCGTCAGCAGCGGCATGACCACCACGACTAATGTGACGACCAGCACCACCACGACCGACACTGCGGCCAGCACCGCCACGACCGATACGGTCGCCACGGGCGACACCATGATGGCCGGCACCACCCTGTACGACATGATCGTGGCCGACGAGCGCTTCAGCACCCTGCGCGACCTGATCAGCGACGCCGAACTGACCGAAGTGCTGATGACCACCGACTACACCGTCTTCGCGCCCACGAACGCAGCGTTCGAGAACGTGAACCCCGAGCAGCTGGCCCTGATCGCCAGCAACCCCGACGTGCTCAAGCAGGTGCTGCTGTACCACGTCGTGACCGGCAAACTGACCGGTGAAGACCTCGCGGCCGCCACCCAGCTGCGCAGCGCCGAGGGCGAGAGCCTCGACCTGACCCTGGACGGCACCAGCCAGATGGTGAACACCGCCATGATCGACGGGGCCGCTATTGAGGCCAGCAACGGCAACATCTACGCCATCAACGAACTGCTGCTGCCCCCCGAACTGGTCATCCCCGAGATGCCCGCCGACGACGGCATGGAAACGACGGACGCCGCCGTGACCGACACCACGACCGCCACGGTCACCACCACGACGACCACCACGACCACTGCGGCGGCCCCCGCCATGACCGGTAACGCCCTCGTGGACGCCCTGAGCCAGCCGCAGTTCAGCACCCTGCTGAGCCTCGTCAAGAAAGCCGATCTGGTCGCCGCACTGACCGCCGCTGACGTGACGGTCTTTGCCCCCACCAACGACGCCTTCGCCAAGGTGCCCGCCGCGACCCTGGACGCCCTGATGGTCAACCCCGACGCCCTGAAACAGGTCCTGCTGTTCCACGTCGTTTCCGGCCGCGTGGTCGACGACGGCCTGAAGGTCAGCCAGCTGCGCTCGCTGGAAGGCAGCTCCATCGACCTGAAGATGGACGGCACCAACATGATGGCCGGCGTTCTGAAGGCCGACGTTCTGACGGGCGGCACGTACAGCACCCGCATCGACGCCGGTAACAGCGTCATCTACCCCATCGACTCCGTGCTGCTGCCCCCCACCCTGAAGTAAGCGGCAGGGCGCAGACAGGAGGAGGGCCGTTTCACCTCAGGGTGAGCGGCCCTCTTCCTGTGTCTCCCTTTCCCGTGTGGTCAACCGGCCGTGCGGGCGTCCAGGGTGCTCAGGAAGGCGTCCCAGGTGGCCTGCGTGCGCGGCAGGGCGTCCTGTTCGGTCCAGGCCCAGTACGGCGTGTACAGGCTGCGGGCCGTGATGACTTCCTGCCGGAAGATCTCGGCGCTCAGGCCCATTCCCAGCAGGCCACTACTTGCAAAGCGGCCCAGGACGCCGCTACGGTCGTACGGCACGGCGCGCGGCGTGACCTGCCAGCCGTGTGGCGTGGGTTCGAGCAGCAGGTACTGGGCGCGCGGATCACCCGTGGCTGGCGACCCGACCGACCCCGTATTCACCACCCACGTGCCGTCGATCACGGCGTTCACGGGCCGGTGAATGTGAGAGGCGATCAGCACGCCGTACTCGCCGCCGTCCGGGGCGCGGCGCAGCGCCTGCACGCGCTCTGCGGGCGTGCGGTCGCTCAGGCTCTCGCGGTAATGATCGGCGGTGCCGTGCGCTACCTGCACCAGCGGCAACCCCGGCTCACGCAGCGTCAGGGTCATCGGCCAGTCGGCCGGGACGTGCAGCAGTCCCGCCGCGTCCAGCTGATCGGCACTCCAGGCAGTGGCCCCCCAGAACGGGTCCGGAAACCATTCGGGCGGCAGCACATCACTGCGCGCCTGCCACAGCCGCAGGAGGTCATCGTGATTCCCCAGCGTGAACGTCACGTCGTCCCGGTCCAGCAGCGTCTGGAGGACCTGCACGGAATCCGGCCCCCGGTTCACCACGTCTCCGTTCACGATCAGCCGCCCGGCCCCCTGCGCCCGCGCGTCGCGCAGCACGGCCGCCAGCGCGTCGGCGTTCCCGTGAATGTCTGCCAGAATCGCCACCCTCATCAGAGCGGCATTCTAGAACGCCCAGTAAGGGCGGCACGGCGACCAGATCGGGATTCTCGCGGTCGCCGTGGGCGGGAAGCGGGCGGGGCCGGGCCGGTTCGCCTGATCTCCCCTGCCCGGCCCCGCTCCTGCCGACTCATACGGCGTCCGTATCAGTTGCGGAAGATGACCTCTTCGCGGTTGAAGGACCGCAGGGCCAGGGCGCTCAGCAGGGCCGCGCCCGCGATGTTCACGGTCATGGCCAGCAGCGCATTCAGGGGGTTGATGTCGCCCTGCACGGTGTCCAGGATGGCGACCATGCCGCCGAAGATGGGAATGGCGTACACGCCGGTTCCCAGGGTCAGGAAGTCCGCGAATTGCAGCAGGAGGGCCGGAATGACGATCAGGATGCTGATGGGCGCGATGTACGTCTGCGCTTCCTTGAAGGAGCGGGCGTAGATGCCGATGGCGATCAGCAGGGCGCTGATCAGCAGGGCGGCGCTGACGGCCACGCCCAGCAGGGTCAGGGTGCCGCCGACGCTGAGGGTCAGTTGCCCGCTCATCTCGCGCGTCAGGGCGGCGGTGTCCGGCGCCTGACCGCCCAGCCAGACGTTCAGGGCGACGCCGCTGAGGACGAAGCCCATGACGCTGAACGCGGCGCTGGTCAGGGCGGTGACGGTGGTGGCCAGGAGTTTCCCGGCGACCACCTCGGCCCGGCGGATCGGGGAGACGATCAGGCTTTCGAGGGTGCCGCGTTCCTTCTCGCCGGCGGTGGCGTCCACGGCGGTGGCCATCGCGCCGGACAGGATGAACTGCACCATCAGCATGGGGATCAGGAAGGCCAGTTGCCCGCTGCGCTGTTCCTGCTGGGTGCTGGTGTCCACGGGGCTCAGGGTGACGGGCGTCAGGGTCTGTTCGTTCAGGCCCAGGCTGTTCAGGCGGCTGACCGCCAGGGTGTGGTTGTACTCCTCGACCACGCCGCGAACCTTGCCGTACGCGCCGGTCTGGGCGCTGAGACTGCCGAGTTTGGCGTGCACCTCCAGGGTGCCGGTGCCGCTGCCGGCGCGGGTGGGCAGAGGCGTGGCGGCGCGGATGGCGGCGTCCACGTCCCCGGACTGCACGGCGCGCGTGGGGTCCGTGACGGGCACCAGCGTCACGCCGGCGCGGACGACCGTGCCGTCCGGGAGGGTCTCGTCACGTTCCAGGGCGGCGCGCAGCGGGGCGGGCAGGGTGCCGGCCACGCCGATCTTCTGGCGTTCCTGCTGCTGCCCGCCGATGAAACTGCCCAGCATCAGGGGCAGGCCCAGGGTCAGCAGGGGAATCAGGATCAGGGGCATCAGGACGGTGGCGTTCAGGGTGCGGCGGTCGCGCAGCGTGGAGAGCAGGTCGCGGGCGGCGACGTGCCAGACCATGCGGGGCCGCAGGCCGCGGGCAGGGCGGGACGCAGCGGTGGGGGGCATGTCAGGCATGGGCGGCCTCCCCGCGCAGCAGCGAGAAGAACGCGCGTTCCAGGTTGCGTTCCCCGGTGCGCTCCAGGATGTCCGGGACGCTGCCGGTCGTGACGAGCGCGCCCTCGTGCAGGATGGCGACCCGGTCGCAGAGTTCTTCCGCCTCGCTCATGACGTGCGTGGAGTACACGGTCAGGCGGCCCGGCGCGCGGGTGGCCTGCACGAAGTCCAGCAGGGTGCGGCGCGCGAAGATGTCCAGTCCGCTGGCAGCCTCGTCGAGAATCAGGACGGCCGGGTCGTGAATGACGGCGCGGGCGATCACGACCTTCTGTTTCATGCCGGTCGAGTACTCCCCGGCGCGGGTGTCGAGCGTGCGCCCGAGTTCGAGGCGTTCGTCGAGTTCAGCGATGCGGGCGTCGGCCTGCGCGCGGGTCAGGTCGTACAGCGCCGCGAAGGACCGCAGCACCTCGCGTCCGGTCAGGCGGGCGGGCAGGCCCATGCCGCCGTTCACGACGCCCACCACGCGCCGCACCGATTCCGGGTCACGCAGGGCGTCATGTCCGGCCAGGGTGACCTGACCGCTGTCGGGGCGCAGCAGAGTGGCCATGATGCGAAGCAGCGTGGTCTTCCCCGCTCCGTTCGGGCCGAGCAGACCGAAGACCTCGCCGCCGCGTGCGTGCAGGTTCACGCCGCGCAGCGCGGTGAACGTTCCGTAGGTTTTGCGTAGTTCCTGAATGTCGAGCATCGGGCTCCTGTGCGTGAATGACCGGCCTGAACACCACCGGGATGAGGACGACGGAAGGGAAAGGGGATGTCGGGGGGCCTGAGGTGAGTGGCCGCCAATGTGTTCTGAAGTGCCATACGTGCCGGACGCACAGTTGGTTTCCGTCAGGTCGCCCACACGAACCTGACGGGCCGCTGACCGGCGCCGGGCGGGTGTTCCGGGCCACAGGACGCAGGTCAAGATCAAGTGACTGTTGCCTCATGCAACATGAGAGAAAATCTGTAACAATGGGAAAGTTGCGCTACCAGGCGCACCCTGCCCCGCAAGTTGTACCCGGTCCACCCGGCGACCAGCCCCCCCGAACGTCTGTTCTTTCCCAGGTTCCACCCATGACTGCCGGCCACATCCCGCCCGCTCAGGGCACCCTCATCGGCGCAGGTTCAGATCAGTTCAGCAGCGGCCAGGGCCCACACGGGCACACGCCGTTCACCGCGCTCAACCCACCCCCACCCCTGCGCGCCGGCCACCGCCCGTGTCCGCCGCCCGCACCCACCGGAGGAACGCATGTTCAATCCCCCCACCCTTGAAGACCTGCAGGAAACCCGCCGCGCCAACGAGAAACTCGTCCTGAAGGCACTGGAAAGCAAGCCGGAATGGGTCGAGACTGAACTTGCCAAGACCACCGGACTGGCCCTGTCGCACCTGCGCGCCGCGCTGGCCAGCCTGCTCGACCAGGGCCGCGTGCGCCGCCTGCCCGGCACCGGCACCCGCGCCGTGTACGGTCTGGCCGACCCCGGCCTGGCCGACGTGCCCGCCACGCCCCTGACGGGCGACGCCAAGCGCGTCCGCGACTACCTGGAGGGCCGCGCCGACAGTGCCCTGTACATGAGCGACCAGCTGCGCATGACCCGCGAGGACGTCATGACCGCCCTGAGCCTTCTGAACGCGCACGGCATGATCACCTGCACCTTCGTGGGCAGCCTCGTGATCTTCCGCCTGAAAGAAACCCAGGCGCTCGGCAGCGAGCAGGCCGCCCCGGCCGCCGCCGGCAAGAAGAAACAGGTCGCCTGACCCCGACCCGTCCGGGGCCGGCCCTCCCACATGCGGGGGGCCGGCCCCGGACGTCTGGCTACCTGCAGAGGCGCGGCCGGCGGCTCTCTGTGACGGCCTGACGGTCGCCTCACGGAGCGTTTGGTATTCTCGGGGGTATGAAGCTTGTGCTCGCTGTGATTCAGGACGCTGACGCGACCGCGCTGGTGCGGGTGCTGTCCGAGAACGCCTTCGAAGTCACGAAGCTGGCCAGCACCGGCGGCTTCCTGCGCGAAGGCAACACCACCCTCATGATCGGCGTGGACGACGAACGCCTCGAGGAACTCAAACGGCACGTGCAGCGCACCTGCCGCGCCCGCACCCGACTGGTGGCGCCCAGCGTCCCCATGGGCGAACAGAACGAGGGTCTCGTCGGCGACCCGGTCGAGGTGCCGGTCGGCGGGGCCGTGATGTTCGTCATGGGCGTGCAGGAATTTATCAAGGTCTGACCCGGGGTTGATGGTTGAAAGGAGATGGATGATGGACGCGAAAACCGACCATCATCCATCTCCCTTTAACTTCTGTCTTTCAACCGTTCACCCTTACACGCGGGTGAGGTCCCTGGGCAGCGGCAGGAACTCGATTTCCGGGTGCTGCTCGGCGGTGTATTCCAGGTCGTACTTGCTGCGGAACAGCATGACGGGGCGGCCCTGGTCGTCCTCGACGTGGCGGGCGAAGCGGGCGACGCCGTCCGGATCGCCGGCCAGCCAGCGGACGAGGCCGTAGCTGGTGACATGCATCTCGACGTCCACGGTGTATTCCTCGAGCAGGCGGGCCTGGAAGACCTCGAATTGCAGCGGGCCGACCGCGCCCAGGTAGGGGTCGCGGGCGCCGTCGGTGGGGTAGAAGACCTGCACGACGCCTTCCTCGGCCAGCTGCGTGAGGCCCTTCATGAACGCCTTGCGTTTGCCGACGTCCTTGAGGCTGATGGTGGCGAACGTCTCGGGCGTGAAGCGCGGGAAGCTGGGCAGCGTGACCTTGGCGTCGAGGCTGATCACGTCGCCGATCTGGAACACGCCGGGGTTCACGAGGCCCACGATGTCGCCGGGGTACGCTTCCTCGACCTTCTCGCGGTCCTGCGCGAACAGCGTGTGCGCCTGCGAGAGCCGCAACTTGCGGCCCGTGCGGGTGTGCGTGACGTCCATGCCGCGCTCGAAGTGGCCGCTCATGACGCGCATGTACGCGGTGCGGTCACGGTGCTGCTTACTCATGTTCGCCTGCAACTTGAAGATGAACCCCGCGAAGGCCGCCTCGGGGTCGCGGTCGCCAAGGTTCGTTTCGACCGGGCCGGGGGGCGGCGCGAGGTCCACGAAGTTACTCAGGAAGTGCTCGACACCGAAGTTGTTCATGGCCGACCCGAAGAACACCGGGGTCAGTTCGCCGGTCAGGAATTTCGCTTCCTCGAATTCCGGCATGGCTCCCTGAATCAGTTCGACGTCCTCGCGAAGTTTCGCGGCGAGGTCCGCGCCGACCAGAGCGTCCAGTTTCGGGTCGTTCAGGCCGCTGGTCTGCATGGGCGCGCGGTGCTTCCCGCCCGACGTGCGCTCAAAGGCCAGCACCTGCCCGGTCTGGAGGTCGTACACGCCCTTGAAGTCCGGGCCGTCCCCGATGGGCCACGTGAGCGGCACGGCCGTGATCTTCAGGATGCCTTCCAGTTGCTCCAGCAATTCGAAGGGGTCCTGGGCGGGGCGGTCCATCTTGTTCACGAAGGTCAGGATCGGAATGCCCCGGTTGCGGCACACCGCGAACAGCTTCTCGGTCTGGGCCTGCACGCCACGCGCGGCGTCGAGGACCATCAGGGCGCTGTCGGCGGCGGTCAGGGTGCGGTAGGTGTCCTCACTGAAATCCTGGTGTCCGGGCGTGTCGAGCAGGTTCACGTGCCGACCCGCGTACTCGAAGGTCAGCGCGGAGGAACTGATGGAGATGCCGCGCTGCTGCTCGATGCTCATCCAGTCGCTCTTGGTGTGGCTGCGGCCTTCCTTGGCGGTCACGCTGCCGGCTTCCTGGATGGCGCCTCCGTACAGCAGGAGCTTTTCCGTGATGGTGGTCTTCCCGGCGTCCGGGTGACTGATGATGGCGAAGGTGCGGCGGCGGGCGATCTCGCTGCTCAGGGCGGCGGGGTTGATGTCGGGGCTGGTCATGGAAACTCCTGCGGGCCTGAAAAAGCGCGGCCCGAAGCGGGAAAACGGCGGGAAGGTCACTGCGGAGAATGGTCCTGGACACGGGGTGCTGCGAACGTGGGGCGCTGCGGGAACACAGTTCTCGACCCTCGCTGGAACATCTGTCCGGATTCCAGTGTCAGGGCGCCTGACGCTTCCATTCTCCCAACTGCTCCGAGAAACTCACTCACTGCGCCGGGTGGGCAGCCCCTTCTGACGCTGCCGACCCGGCACTTCTGACTAGGGTGGCGTGAGGAGAACGGTCATTCCCGCATGATACCGCCCCGCGCGCGCCGCGTCACCCGCCCGTCACGGTGGGAGCGAAGGCGCTCAGGGCGGCGTCCAGGGTACCCAGGCGCGCGGCGATCAGGGCGTGCGGGTCGCGGTGGTACCCGCCCGCCATGACGGTCACGGTGGGCAGGCGGGCGCGGGCCGCCCAGCGCAGCACCCGGTCGTCGCGGCGGCGCACCCCGGCCGGACTGAGGGCCAGTTTGCCCAGTTGATCCCCACTCAACACGTCCGCCCCGGCGAGGTAGTACACGAAGTCCGGCGCGAAGGTGGCCACAGCGGGCGCGACCACCCGGTCCAGGGCATTCAGGTAGGCGGCGTCCCCGGTGCTGTCGGGAAGCGGCACGTCCAGGTCGCTGATCTCCTTGCGGAAGGGGTAGTTGTTCTGCGCGTGCACGCTGACGGTCAGCACGCGCGGCTCGCGGGCGAAGATGGCGGCCGTGCCGTTGCCCTGGTGCACGTCTAGGTCCAGGATCAGGATGCGGCTGGCCTGCGCGGTGTCCAGCAGCCAGCGGGCGCTGATCGCCACGTCGTTCAGGAACGAGAAGCCCTCGGCGTGATCCGCGTGGGCGTGGTGCGTGCCGCCCCCCAGGTTCAGGCCCAGCCCCAGGGTCAGGGCGTCGCGGGTGGCGGCCAGGGTGGCGCCGCAACTGCCCAGGCCCCGCTCGACCAGCGCCGGGCTCCAGGGGAAGCCCAGGGCGCGTTCCTCGTCTCGGGTCACGTTGCCGGCGCGCCAGCGGGTCAGGAACGCCGGGTCGTGCACCCGCCCGGCCAGCGCCCACGGCAGGTCCGGCGCGTCATGCAGGGGGAGTCTCGCGGCCGCCCCGTCCAGCAGCGGCGCAATGAACTCGCGCGGCAGGAACTGACGGCGCGGCGCGGGCGCCCCCTGGTAAGCCGCGCGGCGAAACGGCGTGAACGCCCGGAACGGATGCGTGAACCTCACCCGCGCAGGCTACGCCGGGCCGCGCCGCCGCACCGCGAGCCCTGACAGCTTTGCCCGGCCTGCGCCCACGCCGATTCCCAAGGATCGCTCTGCGCGGCCCCCCGCGCCCGGGCGCACAGTGCAGGCATGTACCGCGCCGTGACCGCCCACCCCGAGAAGCACTTCACTGGCTCGGAAACCGTGTCGGACATCGTGATCGGCATGAGTGACGGCCTGACCGTGCCGTTCGCACTGGCGGCCGGACTGTCCGGCGCGGTCGCCAGCGGGCACGTGGTGCTGATCGCCGGGATTGCCGAGATGGCCGCCGGAAGTATCGCCATGGGCCTGGGCGGGTACCTCGCGGCGCGCAGCGAGCACGAATCGTACCTCTCCGAACGGGCGCGCGAGCAACGCGAGGTGGAGGAGAAACGCGACCTGGAAATCGAGGAGGTCCGCGACGTGTTCCGCAGCTACGGCCTGACCGGTGACACCGTGGAGGCCGCCACGCAGGGCATCATCAGCGACCGGGAACGCTGGGTGAACTTCATGATGAAGCAGGAACTGGGCCTGGAGGAACCCGACCCGAAACGCGCCCTGCGCAGCGCCCTCACCATCGGGCTGGCGTACGTCGCGGGCGGCGTGATTCCGCTCGCACCGTACGCGCTGAACGTCCCCCTGAACCGCGCGCTGCTGATCTCGGCCGCACTGACGCTGGTCGCGCTGTTCATCTTCGGTGCACTCAAGGGCCGCTTTACCGGCGGGTCCGTGTGGCGCAGCGCCTTCCAGACCCTGCTGGTCGGTGCGGCCGCGTCCGGCGCGGCGTTCCTGATCGCGCGCGCCGTGTCCGGCACGGGCGGCGCGTAGGGAACACGTACGGGTGGGGTGGGCGGCGCAGAATAACCGCGTGAGCACCCACTCCCGCTGGGCGGCCCTGCGCCGCCACCTGCAAGTCCCGCTCGTGCTGGCCCCGATGGCGGGCGGCGTGGGCACCCCCGCCCTGGCCGCCGCCGTCTCGGAGGCTGGCGGGCTGGGCAGCCTGGGCGCCGCGTACCTGACGCCCCCGCAAATCCGGGAGGCCCTGGCGGCCGTGCGCGCCAGGACAGACCAGCCGTTCGCGGTGAACCTGTTCGCGCCGCAGCCCCTGCCGCCCGTGACCGCGCAGGCCATCGCGGCGGCCTGCGCGGAACTCGCGCCCTTTCACGCGGCGCTGCACCTGCCGCCGCCCACCCTGCCGCCGCAGGTGCAGGAGGACTTCGGCGCGCAACTGCACGCGGTCCTCGCCGACCCGCCGGCCGTGTTCTCGTTCGCGTTCGGTCGCCTGCCGCCCGGCGCGCTGAACGCCCTGCACGCGGCGGGCGTGCTGGTGATTGGCACCGCCACCAGCCTCCCGGAAGCGCAGCTGCTGGCGCAGGACGGCGTGGACGCCGTGACCGTGCAGGGCGGCGCGGCCGGCGGTCACCGGGGCGGCTGGCAGGAGGACGCCCTGGCCGGCACCCTGACCCTCACGCGGCAGGTCACTCAGGCCACGCGCCTCCCGGTGATCGCGGCGGGCGGCCTGATGACCGCTGGGGACGTGCAGGCCGCGCTGGATGCTGGGGCGACGCTGGCAGCGTGCGGCACGGCGTTCCTGCTGGCCGACGAGGCCGGCACGCCCGACCCCTACCGCCGCGCCCTTCAGAGCGGCGAGCGGCAGACCGTCCTGACCCGCGCCTACAGCGGCCGCACCGCGCGCGGCCTGCGCACCACCCTGACCGGCGGCGTCCACTCTCCCCTGCCCTTCCCCTGGCAGAACGCCCTGACCCGCTCCCTGCGCGCGGCGGGTGCGCAGGCCGGACACGCGGACCTGCTGAGCCTGTGGGCCGGGGAAGGCTACCGGCAGGCCCGCGCCGGGAGCGCCGCGCAGATCATGGCGGACCTGACCCCATGACGCCAGCCCCCCTGACCGTCGCCCTGCGGCCCCTGCGCCCCGGGGATGAGGAGGCGGCGGTGCGCTGGGCGGCGGACCCGGTGTTCTGCCGCGCGGTGGACTGGACGCCGGGCCTGTCGGCGCGGGTGGTGCGGCGGCACTGGCAGATGATCATCGCGGCGCAGGAGCCTGCCTTCTACCGCTGGGGTGTCACGGTGAACGGCGAACTGGTCGGGTACGCGGACCTGGGCCGCATCGGGCCGGACGGCGCGGAACTGGGCATCGCCCTCGGGGACCGGGCGCAGTGGGGGCGCGGGGTGGCGTTCAGGGCGTGCCGGGAGCTACTGACCCTGGCGTGGGAGGCGGACCTGCCGCGCGTGACGGCGCTGGTTCACGCGCCGAATGCGCGTTCGCACGCCCTGATGCGCCGCCTGGGAATGCACGAGGACGGGCAGGCCAACCCGGAATCGTACGGGGGCGAGGTGATGCCCGTCACGCGCTACGTGATCTTCAATCCGCAGGCAACGCGGAAGTAGGTGGGCAGTGCGGAGTGGTTCGCCATACCCATATCCCCCCACTTCCTACTCATACGGACTCCGATGGAATGGTTTGCAAAAACCGTTCCATCCGAGCGGACGCGAGCAGGAGAGAAACGGGTTCCGGGCGTGGAGTTAGCAACCCGGTGCTGTCCCGGGTTGTTAACGAAACAGACGGAATCCGTATCAGTCCCGCAGCGTGTGGCCCGCTTCCCGCAGGGTGTGGGCGGCGCGGTGCAGGTCGGCCTGCGCGACGAGCACGTAGTCGGTGTTGAAGGTGGACAGCGCGAAAATGCCGATCCCGGCGTCCCGCAGGGGGTCCAGGACACTGGCGAGGATGCCGGCCAGGGTGAATTCGAACGGGCCGTGCAGTTTCAGGGCGGCCCAGCCGCGCTGCGTGGTGACGCCCGCCGGGACCTGCGGGGCGGCGCACACGACGGACAATTCGTCACTGACGCCCAGGACGCACCACAGGTCGCCCGTGAACGCCCAGGCGGGCGCGGGGCTTCCGGCGGGAAGCTGCGAGACGGCGTACTCGCCGGGCAACACGGACAGCGTCTGGGACATGGCGGCAGCATAGGCCGACCCGCAGGTCCTGTGCGGCCCGCCCCGTCCCCCCCTCCATCCGGCCAGGGTGGGCACCTGTCCGTTTGCCGGGCGTGCTGGCAGGGCGCGGGGATCACCATGTGGGCATGACGATTTTTTCTGAACTTTCGAAGGGAATGGCGGACGCGGTCGAGGCCGCGTCGGAGAGTGTGGTGCAGGTCCGGGCGGCGCGGCCGGTCAGCGGCACGGTGGTCGGTGACGGCCTGATCCTGACGGCCGCGCACGTGCTGCCCACCGATGACGTGACGGTCGTGACGGCCGGCGGGGTGCGCTGGGGGGCGGTGGTGGCGGGGCGTGACCCGGCGACGGATCTGGCGCTGCTGCGCGTGCCGGGCCTGAGCCTCCCGGCCCTGACCGTGGGCACTGCGGCGCGGGTGGGCGAGTTGCTGCTGGCGGTGGGTCGCCCGCCGCATGGCGTGCAGGCGGCGCTGGGTCTGTACGGGCGCGGCGTGCCCACGCGCGGGCCGGGGCAGGGCTGGCTGCCAAGCGGGGCCGCGCCGTTCCCGGCGTCGAGTGGGGGGGCGCTGCTGAACGCGGGCGGCGGTCTGGTGGGCGTCCTGAATGCGGGCGTGCGGCGCGGCGAGTTGCTGGCCGTGCCAGCCGAGCGGGCGCTGCGGGTGGCGGCGCTGCTGGACTCGCAGGGCCGCGTGCCGCGCGGGTACCTGGGCCTGTCCGCCCAGCCGGTGCACTTCCCGGAAGCGGACCCCGCTGCGGCGGAGACCGGCGCTGAGAGTGGGTCCGGTCCGGACGGGCCGGCAGCGCACGAACCGCGCGGCCCCTGGGTTGGCGGCTCCTGGGCTGGCGGTCCCTGGGGTCACGGCCACCGGGCCGGGCGGGATCATGAACGCGGTCGTGAGGGTGGTCGTGGACGAGGCCTGGGCCGGGGTCCCGGCGGCGGGCGCGGCGGCCCCTGGGGACCGCGTGGACCCTGGCAGAAGGGTGATTGGCAGCCGGGCGGATGGAACCAGAGCGGTTGGAATCAGGGCGGCCGCGTGGGCCTGACGGTCGTGCAGGTCGACCCGGACGGCCCGGCGGCGCAGGCGGGCGTGCTGGTCGGGGACGTGCTGCTGAGCCTGGACGGCACCCCGGTCCGGCACCCGCATGAACTGCTGGAACGCGTGCGGGATCAGGCCGGGCAGACGGTGACGCTGCGCGTCCTGCGGGGCGGGCAGGAGCAGGACCTGCCGGTACGGGTCGGGGAACGCTGAGCAGCGCCGTGCGCCGGCCCGTGACTCCGCCCGTGATTCCGGGCAGGCTGGCGGGACGGGTAGGATCAGGCATGAGCGGCCAGCCATCCCACCCCGCCGCCGGCAGTCAGGCCCTGCCGACCGTTCAGGTGGCGGTGGCCTCGGCGATGCTCGCGGCGGGCGTGCAGGCGATCCTGGCCGCGCACGGCATTCGCAGCGCGCCGGACCGTGACCGGCCGGAGGCGGACGTGCTGATCGTGGACGACGCGTGGCTGGCCGACCCGGACGCCCTGGGCGGCCACCCGGCCCTGGTGGCGCTGGGGTCGGGCGTGTGGGCCACGCTGCTGCCCGACCTGAGCGCGGGCGGCTGGGCGGCCCTGGGTGCCGACGCCACCCCCGCCGAACTGCTGGCCGGGGTGCTGGGGGCCGCCGCCGGACTGGCCGTCCTGCCGCCCGCGCTGCTGCCACCCCCCACCCCGGAAACCCCGGCTGACGACCTGCAAGACGACGATCCTGCGAGTGTCCCACCGGGCGACGTGATCCTCACCCCCCGCGAACGCGACGTGCTGGCCCTGCTGGCCGAGGGCCTGAGCAACAAACGCGCCGCCCGTGACCTGGGTGTCTCAGAGAGCACCGTCAAGTTTCACGTGCAGGCCCTGTACTCCAAGCTGGGCGTGCAGAGCCGCGCCGGGGCGGTCGCGCGCGGCATCTCCCTGGGACTGGTCAGCGTGTAATACGGAGTCCGTGTAAGGCAAGACCGTGGGATGTGTCCCTGCACCCCACGGTCCACACCTCCGCGTCAGCGGTTAACGGCGCTCATGTCAGGGTAGCGGTCTCCGGCGGCGGCGCCCTGCGGAAAGACCGCGTCGATGCGCTTCAGGTCTTCGGGGGTCAGGGTGACGTTCAGCGCGCCGAGGTTCTCCTCGAGCGCTGACACGCGGCGCGTGCCGGGGATGGGGGCGAGATCCTGACCCTGCGCGAGCACCCAGGCGAGGGCAAGCTGGGCAGGCGTGCAGCCTTTCTCTGCGGCGATGGCCTGCACCTGCGTGACCAGGTCGAGGTTCTGCCGGAACGCATCGCCCTGGAAGCGGGGGTTGTGGCGGCGGAAGTCATCCGACGCGAAGTCGTCGGGGGTCCTGATCTGCCCGGTCAGGAAACCGCGCCCCAGGGGGCTGTACGGTACGAAGCCCACGCCCAGTTCACGGCAGGCGGCCAGGACGCCGTTCTCGGGGTCGCGGGTCCACAGCGAGTATTCGCTCTGCAGGGCGGTGATGGGGTGCACGGCGTTCGCGCGGCGCAGCGTGTCCGGGCTGACCTCGCTGAGGCCGATAGCGCCCACGAGGCCTTCCTGCACGAGTTCGGCCATGGCACCCACGGTGTCCTCGATGGGGGTGTTCGGGTCCACGCGGTGCAGGTAGTACAGGTCGATGTGACTGGTGTTCAGGCGTTTCAGGCTGCCCTGCACGGCCTGCCGCACGTACGCGGGCGTGCCGTTGATGCGCCGCCCGCCCGGCGCGTCCGGGTCAGCCTGAATGCCGAACTTGGTGGCCAGGACCACGCGGTCGCGTTTGCCGCGCAGCCAGCCGCCCAGCAGTTCCTCGTTGGTGTGCGGGCCGTACATGTCGGCGGTGTCGTAGAAGGTCACGCCCAGGTCCAGCGCGCGGTCCAGGGTGCGGCGGTTCTCATCCTGGTCGCGGGGGCCGTAGAAGGCGCTCATGCCCATGCAGCCCAGGCCCAGCGCGGAAACGGTCAGGTCACGAAGCCCACGGGTGGGCAGGTCGGTGGTGGGGGTCATGCGGTTCTCCCTGGGGTGGAACCCTGAATCCAGGGTCGGGCGAGGGGCAGGATGCGCGGCAGCACCAGCGACTGCACGGGCACGGCGATCAGAGTGACGATCAGCGTCAGGACCGGAATGGGAACGCGTCCGGCCAGCAGGGGCAGCATGATCAGCAGCACCAGCGTGATCAGCGGGTACGTGACGGCCCACACGACCAGCGCCGTGCGGTGACGGGCGGGTCCGTGCAGGACCGGGAAGCGGACCCGCCCGGCGCTCAGGCGTTCGATCAGCGGGAACACCACGTACTGCGTGAGCGGCACGAGGAGTGCGGTCAGCAGCAGCGAGATCAGCGGCGTGGGAAGATGCCCGATCAGGGCCGGACCGAGCAGCAGAAGCAGCGCCGTGATCGTGGGGTAGATACCCGCCCAGCGGGCCACGGTCAGGCGGCGCAGCGAGGAAGGCACGGCCGGACCCGGCACTGAGGTAGGGAGGGCCGTCATGCGTAGTCTCCCGGCTGCGCGCGGGTCCCGGCAGGCGGGACGGCGGGCGTGCCGTCGCAGGCGCGGTGAGCGTCGTACCGTTCGATCTTGGCGCGAATAGCGCGCAGGTCGCCTTGCAGGGCCAGCAACCGCGCCTGCACCGCCTCCTCATGCCGGACCAGCAGGGCGCGCCGCTCGGGGGCCGTATGGTCGCCCGCCCGGACGAGCGTCATGTACTCGCGCAGGCCCGCCATGCCCATGCCCGTGCCGCGCAGGTGCAGCAGGAACCTCAGCAGGCTCAGCTCCCGCCCAGAGTACCGGCGCTCGCCGCTGCTGGCGCGCGGCACGTCCAGCAGGCCTTCACGGTCGTAATAGCGCAGGGTATGCACGCTGACGCCCAGCATCAGCGCCGCGTCGCGGATAGCGTACGTCGGCGCGCCCTGCTGGTCGGCGGGGGGATCGGTGACCGTCATGCCCGTACGGTAGACCTTCGAGCGCACGCGAGGTCAAGCGCCCGGCCACCCATGAAGACCCGGTGAACGTACCACCCGGTTCCCAGACTGGCTACCGCGATTCCGGGGGGGTCAGTCGCCGGTGTCGAGCAGCAGTTTGGGCCTGAATTTCAGCATGTCGGCGGCCACGAGGTGCGCGGGCACCCCACTGACGTGCTGCATGCTGCGCTGGACGGGCACGCCGTGCAGGTGCCCGTACACGATCATGTCGGGGCAGGCGTCGTCGATGACGCGGGTGATGGGGTTGGCGGGGTACGGGGGTGTGGCGGGCGGGTAGTGCAGCATCAGGATCAGGTGATCGCCGGGTTGCCGCAGGGCGCGGGCGGCTTTCACGCTCAGGCTCAGGCGCTCGGCCTCGCGGGTCAGGAGGCGGGTATCGTCGTCGCCCAGCGGGTCGTGGCCGGGCGTGAGCCAGCCGCGCGAGCCGCACACGACGACATTTTCCACGCGCACGGCGTCGTTCACGACGGCCAGCATGCCGGGTGGCAGCGCCGCGCGGAGTTTCCCGGCGGTGGGCCACCAGTAGTCGTGGTTGCCGCGCAGCAGGACCTTGGTGCCGGGCAGCGCAGCGACGGGGGCCAGGTCGGTCATGGCATCCGGGAGACGCATGGCCCAGGACAGGTCGCCGGGCAGCAGCACGAGGTCCTGCGGGCGGACGAGGTCCTGCCACTGGTCGAAGATGGCCTGCGGGTGGCCCGCCCAGTTCGGCCCGAAGACCGTCATGGGTTTCGGGGTGACAGTGGCGAGGTGCAGGTCGGCAATGGCGTACACGCGCATGGGGTCTGGGTCGTCTCCGGGTCGGGAAGGGGGCGGGGCGGGCGGGGCAGCAGAAAAGCGCCTTCCCGCATGGTACGGGAAGGCGCTTTTCCATGATGGTCGGGGCGAGAGGATTCGAACCTCCGACCCCGTCGTCCCGAACGACGTGCGCTACCAGGCTGCGCTACGCCCCGAACCCGACCATCACCCCGCTCTCGCAGGGCAGGGGGTAGTCTACGCGGCGCTTTCCGGGGTGTCAAGCGGCGCGGGGCGCGTCATTCCACAGTGTCATTCCCAGTCTTCCGGACTGTCTTGCGGGTCGTCCGGCAACTCCTCTTCCGGCCCCTCCCCTGCCGGCAGGTTGGCGACGTGCTCGCGGATGGCGGGCCAGATGACGTTCCCGGTAAAGCCCCGCCGCGCGAGGAACCCGAACGCGCTGGCCTGCGGGTCGCGCTTGCGGGCAAAGGACGACCAGCGGCGCACGAGCAGTTCCCGCACGACCTGCGTCTCGTCGTCCGGGTCGCGGGCGTCCACGGTCTCGCGGATCAGGTCGTCGGTCAGGCCCCGGCGTTTGAGGGTCTGCCGGACGCGCAGGCCGCCCACGCCGCGCCGCGCTCCCTCGACCCGCGCGACCTGCGCGTCGTCCTGGTACCCGAGTTCCTGCACGCGGGCCAGGACCTCGGCGATCAGGTCCGGGTCGTCGCTGCGTTTCTCCAGTTTCGCGCGCAGTTCCGCCTGCGTCAGTGCCCGCTGGCCCAGCGCGCGGAACGCGTACCCGATCAGGGCGTCGCGCTGCTCCTGCGGGGTGCGTTCCCGCGCGGGCCGGGCGTCGCGCGGCGGCCCAGCCTCCGGGTCGGCGTCGGGCGTGCGGGCCGCGCGGCGTCCGGGTCTGTATCGTCCGGTCATGCCCGCCAGTATGGCGCTTGCCACGGCCCGCAAAGGCAGGTATAGTCACGAGGTTGCCCACCCCGCGCGGGTGGCAGCCCGGACCAGCCGCCCAGCGTGGCGCGCAGGTCCGGCGCGCCGGACCCGATACCCGGACGCTCGTGTTCCCCAGCGTGGGAACCGCCCTGCACCGCCAGACCGGCGGCGGGAGAAAAGGAGAATTCACATGGCCCTTCGT
Source organism: Deinococcus aquaticus (assembly GCF_028622095.1). NCBI lineage: Bacteria > Thermotogati > Deinococcota > Deinococci > Deinococcales > Deinococcaceae > Deinococcus > Deinococcus aquaticus. Next base: position 2,984,618 of record NZ_CP115165.1, read on the forward strand.
CACAAATCCGCCCAGAAACGCCACCGCCAGAGCCTCAAGCGCCGCAACACCAACCGCAGCCGCAAGAGCACCATCAAGACCTTCACCAAGAAGGCCGTCGTGGCCGCCCAGACCGGCGCCGAGGACCTGAACACCCTGCAGGCCCGCGCCGAGAGCCTGATCGACAAGGCCGCCAAGGGCAGCACCCTGCACAAGAACACCGCGGCCCGCAAGAAGAGCCGCCTCGCCAAGGCCATCAACAAGGCCAAGGCCGCGCAGCAGAGCTGAGCCCACAGGCACACGAAACCCCGTCCCACCCCAGCGGTGAGGCGGGGTTTCGCGTTGCCTGTCGCAGCAGGGCCGCGAAAAAGGCAGCGACTCCCGAGGGTGGGAGTCGCCGCCTGTCTGACACTGTTCTGGCTGAGGCTACCTGCTCGCTGAGCTGACTTGACCGCTTACTTGACGGTGGCGCGAATGGCGCAGGTGCCTTCCTGACCGGCGTTCAGGCGGGCGATGTTCCAGCGGACGCCGGTGTACTCGCTGGGTTTGACCTCGACTTTCTTCTGCACGCTCTTGCCGTTCTCGGTGACGGTCACGGTTTTCATGAGCGGCGCGGCGGCGAAGGTCTTGCCGTCGGTGGTGTACTGCGTGGTGACGCCGCCGACCGTGCAGGACGCCTGCTGGAAGGTGGTGGCCGGGTCGACTTTCATGTTCAGGGCGATGCCGCTCAGGGCGCCCGTGCTGACGTTCTTGAAGGTCTGCGTGAGGGACAGGACGGTGCCGGGGATGACCTGTTTCTTGCTGGCGTCGGTCAGCACCTCGACTTTCTTGCCGTCGCGGGTTTCCTGCGTGACGACCAGGGTCGCGGCCTTCAGGGTCAGGGGGCTGGTCTGGGTGCCCTGGGCGGTGGCGGCGGGCAGCAGGGCCGCGCCGGTCAGGGCGGCCATCAGGGTCAGGCGGGCGGTGCGGGTGGGGGTGTTCATGTCGTGACCTCCGGGTCAGGCAGGGTTGAGGTGGGGGGTGGCCGCGCCCGGCGGCGACCGGGGAGCTCCCCTCATCTGTACCGCGCGGCTTCATGAGCTGCGTGGGTCTGCTGGGGGATGCATACCCCCCGCCGGGCGCGTGCTACGCGTCAGATTCAGGTCAGTACGGGTCAGGGGCCCCCGGCGGGCAATCGGTGGGTCAGGCGCCCGCGCCGCGCGTCTGGACCACGCCGGCCAGCACGCGGGCAATCTCGTGGATCTCGGCGGCGTCCTGACCCTCAACCATCACGCGGATCAGGTTCTCGGTGCCGCTGGGACGCAGGTTCACGCGGCCCTTGCCGTGCAGTTTCGCCTCGGCGTCGGTCACGGCGGCCTGCACGGCGGGGTCCACGGCAATGGCTTTCTTGTCGGCCACGCGCACGTTCACGAGCGTCTGCGGGTACATGACGAGGTCGTCGTGCAGCTCGTCGAGCGTGGTCTGGGTGGCGCGCATGCTGCCCAGCGTGAGCAGCGCGGTCAGCACGCCGTCCCCAGTGGGCGACACGTCCAGGAACAGGATGTGGCCGCTCTGCTCGCCGCCCAGGGTCAGGTGCTGGTCGTGCAGGCGCTCGTGCACGTAGCGGTCCCCGACGGCGGTGCGTTCCAGGGGAATGCCCGCCTCGTTCAGTTTCACCTCAAGGGCCATGTTCGCCATGATGGTGGTCACAACCGCTTTCTCGCCGCGTGCTCGGGCGTTCAGCAGCAGCATGTGGTCGCCGTGCACGACGTTCCCGCGGCTGTCCACGAACAGGGCGCGGTCGGCGTCCCCGTCGAAGGCGACGCCCAGGTCGTACTTCCCTTCACGCACGATGCGTTGCAGGTGGTCCAGGTGCGTGCTGCCGCACTCGCGGTTGATGTTGCGGCCGTCCGGGGTGGTGTACACGGCAAACACGTCCGCGCCGGCCGCCTGGAACACCTTGGGGCCCACGCGGTACGCCGCGCCGTTCGCGCAGTCCATGGCGATCCGCAGGCCGCTGAGGTCCGGGGCGTGCGTCTTGAGGTAGTTGACGTACAGGCGCTCGGCCTCGGCGTAGTTGGTGACGCCGCCCAGGTCCACGCCAGTTACGGGGGGCAGGGCGTCCACGCGGTCGATGGCGGCCTCGATCTGCAGTTCGGTGGCGTCCCGGAGTTTCTGGCCGTCCGCGCCGAAGAACTTGATGCCGTTGTCCTCGTAGGGGTTGTGCGAGGCGCTGATGACCACGCCGGCGTCGGCTTTCAGGTGGCGGGTCAGGTAACTGACGCCGGGGGTGGGCAGGACGCCCACGTGGATGACGGTCACGCCCCGGCTGGTCAGGCCGGCCGCGAGGGCCGCTTCGAGCATGTCGCCGCTCTGGCGGGTGTCCTTGCCGATCACGACGCTGGCGCGCGGGTTCTGTTCTTTCAGGACCTCGCCGGCCGCCGCGCCGAGCTGCATGACCCAGGAGGCCGTCAGGGGGAAAGCCCCCGCCACGGCGCGCACGCCGTCCGTTCCAAAGTACTTCCGTTCACTCATGATGAAGCCCATCATACGCGTGGGAGTGCCGTGAGTACCTGACTCATGGCTGACCAGGCCGGAACAGTCTTCTTGCACCGGGTTCAGTCCCGGCAACCCGGCGGGGCGCAGGCGCGTACCGGAGGCATGAGTGGATTCTCTGGCGGGTCGTTTTCGTTCAGTCGCAGCGGACGCGGGGGTGGTCTGGGTGGCCTGCTCGGCGGGCGCCACAGCCGCAGCAGTTTCAGCGGGGGCCGCGCCCACTACGGGCGGCGCGGGCATTACCGGCAGCGGCGCGGCGGGTGCCTGGGCTGCCTGGGCGTGGTCGCGCTGGTCACCGTGACCCTGGCGGGCGGCGCGGCGGGCCTGCTGACGCTGCTGGGCTGATGCGCTCCGGGCCGGCCGCCGCGCTGGCCGACACGCTGACCGTGCTGCGCGGCGACGGGCCGGTGATCCTGCACGCCCGCCGCTGGCCGCGCGACCTGCACGCCCTGTTTCCGGGTGTGGGCCGCCCGCTGGAACGCTGGGTGGGTGAGGGGGCGGCCTTCGCCCGCTTCAATGCAGGCGGGGAGCCGCTGTTCCTGAAGTTCATTCCGGCCGGCTGGCGGGACCGCCGCGCCTGGGAACGCCTGGCCCGCGAGGCCGCGTACCTGCGGGACCTCGCGCCGCTCTCGCCGGTGCCGCACGCCCCTTTCCGGCACGCGGCGCAGTCGGAGCGCACGCCGCACGCGCACCTGCTGACCCGCGACTTGACCGAGGAGACGACCGGCTGGGGGGCGTTTGCGAATGACGCGGCGCGCGGCGCGGCCCTGCTGGAAATCGCGCGGCTGCTGGCGCGGCACCACGCGTTCTGGGCGGGTCCGGGACAGGCGGCGCTGCGCGGCCCGTGGGCGTGGCAGCCGGAGCGGGTGCTTGAGCGCGCCGCCCGGATGCACGCCCAGCTAACGGCAGGCGGTCTGAGCGGCCCGGACGGACGGCCTGCGCCGCTGCCAGAGCCGGTGGTGCGGGCGGCACGCGAGGCGGCCGGGCAACTGCCCTCGCTGCTGGCGGCGGCCCCCGTGACGACCCTGGTGCACGGCGACATTCACGCCGGGCAGGTGCTGTGGCGCGGGCCGCAGCCGGTCCTGATCGATTACGGGCAGGTGCACGCCAGTGTGCCGGGCGAGGACCTCGCGCACCTGCTGGCGCTCCGCCTGGACGCCACCGACCGCGCCCGCCTGGGACCGGACCTGCGCGCCGTGTACCGGGACGAACTGGCCCGCGGCGGCCTGCCCCTGACGGACGCGGAACTGGCGGCGCAGGAACGCGCGGGACTGGCCCTGAACCTGCTGTCGGTGGTGCGACAGGCGGCGCGCACGCCGGAGCGGGGCACGGCCGAGGCGGCGCTGAAGGTCACGGCGGCGTGGGAAGAACTGGCTGGCTAGGGGCCGTACGGACTCCATCACCCAGACCCTCCAGCCCCAGGAAGGCGCGCCAGCGGTCCAGTTCGCGGTCCAGCGAGCGGGTGAACGCGCCGGTCTGCCGCACGCCGGGCACGAAGCCCAGGTCGGTGATCAGTTCGCCGCCCTGCACGCTCAGGTTTGCCCAGCCGACAGCCCGCCCCGCGTGAAAGACCGGCAGGGCGTAGTACCCGAACTGGCGCTTCGGGGCGGGCGTGTACGCCTCGAAACGGTACGTCCAGCCGTGCAGGTGCGCGAAGCGGCGGCGGTCCCACACCAGCGGATCAAAGGGGTTCACGATGCGCACGCCGCGCGGGGCGGGAGCCTGCGCGGGGTCCTGCGCGGGCAGCCACACGTACGTCAGGCCGTCTACCAAGAGTTTCCACAGGCGAGGGAATAGCGACCAGCACGAAGGCCCAGGAGGCAGGGGCTTGAAATTCCCCGGTCTCATGGGCCTTTATGCGAAGTGACTATGCCTCGCATCCCCAGCCTACCGCACAGCATCATCACCGCTCAGCTGAACCGGGTCACCAGCCTCAGTGGCCTCATCCCCTACAGCACCCTGTGTAAAAGTGCCATCTCCAAAGAGATGGCGCGGGACTCCTTCGCCTCCACGGAGGACTTCAAGCGTCGAGCCAGGAACGCGCCGGAGGGCGCGTTCCTGGCCATTGATTTCGTCATGGTGCCCCACGCCGGACGGACGATGGAAGGCGTGAACTACCACTACAGCGGTCAGGCCCAGACCCGTCTGGGCCATCAGTTCACCTCCGCGGCCCTGGTCAGGTTCGGTGAAGATCCAGTTCCGTTGCTGGAGCGCTTCAAGGTTTCCCAGGCCCTGCATACAGAGCGCTATCCTTACCGTACAGCGACTCAGGAAATGATCCACGTCGTCCAGGATTGCCTCGCGGCGGGCGTCCCCATGGCGGGTCTCCTCCTGGATGGGGAGTTCGGGCGGGACGCGGCTGTGACCTTCAGTCGCGAGCATCAGATTCCGGTATTGATCCGTGCCAAAGCCAATATGACCGTGCAGTTCGAGGGTGAGGGACTCACCCTCGGTGCGCTGAGTCGGCAGTTCCCTCCAGAACGCTGCCACCTGTACGCGGAGTTCGGGTGGCGTGTCCGTCGATTGTCGGTCACCCGTGAGGTCGGTGGGTTCGATGTCCTGATCGTGTGGCGCAAGGTGCACGGGGAGTGGACACGGTTTTTCCTGTTCAGCACGTTTGGTGGTGACGTCACGGTTCGCTCACTGCTGCGGGCCTGGAAGGCCCGCTGGGGAATTGAGGTGATTCACCGGTTCTTCAAGCAGAACCTGGGACTGGGACGCTGTCATTGCCGGACGATCCAGGCGCAGGAGAACTGGGTGTGGTGCGTGGTGGAGGCCTTTCACGCGGTGTTACGGGTGCGTAGGGAAGTACCGGGAATGACGTGGCGGGCCGCACAACGGCAGGCAGCTCAGAATGCCGAAAAGTACGTCCTGACCGGGATGGAGCAGGACGGCCCCCTGCTTGACGCCGCGTGACACGACATCAGCAGGGAAGTGGAAACTCTTGGTCTACCCGCGCCGAGTGCAGGTCCTCCCGCACCGCCTGCCGGAACGCGGAGCGCAGTTGCGGCAGCAGGTGCGGAAGGCCGTAGTGCGACAGGCCGATCAGGTACCCCAGGCTCGCCTCGGGCAGCGGGCCGTACAGCCGCGCGAGCAGGTGCACCGCGCCGCGCAGCCGCTCCGGTTCCGGCAGCGGCGACTCGCGCAGCGCCCGCAGGTGCGGGGCCGGGCCGTACAGCCGCACGCCCCCAGCCCGGCGGGTGACACGCAACTCGCCCCGGCGGTGCAGCACGTCCAGCGCGCGGGTCGTGGCGCTCGACTGCCCACCCCAGGCGTTCACGGTGCGGCCCTGTCCCAGCAGCGCCGCCACCTCGCGCGGATGCACCTCCTCACGGCCCTGCACGGCGGCCCGCACCTCGGGCAGCAGGTCGGGGTGCGCGGCCTCCAGTCGGGTGGACGGCACCTCACGCGGATGCAGCAGTGCCTGCACCGCCCGGGGCATGAACCCGTAGTTGGGCAGCATGTCCTCCTCGGCGTCCAGGCCAGGGTACAGGCGTTCCAGGTCCCCGGCGCGGTAGCCGGGCACGCGGGCCATCAGGGTCAGGTCCTGCGCGCGAGCCGGCGAGCGGATCGGGTCGGCCTGCAAGAAACCCATCGCGTTCAGGGCAGCCTGCACGCTCCGCTGTGGGTCCAGCGTGCGCGCCGCCGCCGCACGCAGGGCCGCCAGGGTCGGATCGGGAGTCACACAGTCAGGGTAACGTGCCAGACAACGCAGGAAAGGGAGGTGGACCAAGTGGCCCAGCCTCCCTCTCCCGGCTAACTCTTATGCGGATTCCGTCTGTTTCGTTGACAGATCGGAACACCACCGATCTGCCAACTCCACGCCCGGAACCCGTTTTGCTCCCACTCGCGTCCGCTCGGATTGAACGGCTTTGCAAGCCATTCAATCGGAGTTCGTCTTACTTGATGCTGCCGGTCAGGCCGTTGGGGTAGAAGCCGCCCTTGGTGGCGTTGGGGGCCAGGTAGACGATGTTCAGCACTTCACGGGTGCTGCGGCCGTACGCCACGCCGTTCTTGTCGGCGGGCGCGACGATCATGTTCCCGGCGTTGTCGCTCAGGCCCTGGTCTTTCATGCCGCCGACCGAGCCGCGCAGGTTGCTGATGGCCTGCACGACCTGACCGACGTACAGTCCGGCGGCGGCCGTCACCTGACGCTGCTGGTACAGCATGGCGCGGATGGCCCCACCGTGGTACGCCTCGACGGCCAGGATGCCGGCGGCGGCCTGCAGGTACGCGGGGTTGGTGATCAGGGTCGCGGCGCCGTTGTAGGCGGTGACGCCCACGTCCTCGAAGATGAACGCGCCGTGCAGGAAGAACAGGTCGTTGGCGTAGGGGTTGAATCCGTCGATCTTCCCGCCGGACGCGGCCTTACCGGCGGCGCGGAACGCTCCGTTCAGGTCGATGACGGGGCGGGCGGCGGCGGCCTTCCCGAGCGCGCCGTGCAGGAATTTCACGTGCGCGAGTTCGTCCTCGGCGATGTCGCGGGCCAGGGCCTGCACGTTGCCGTCCTTGAACTGCATGCCGCGGGCCTGGTCGAGGCTGGCGGGCAGGATGATGTTCGCGCCGCCGCCGATCTTGCGCAATTCGTCCACGCGGCCCACGGCGGCGAGGTAGAAGGCGGCTTCCAGGTACTCGAGGTTCAGGGCGAAGTTCAGGACGGCCCCGTCGATGTCCTTGGCGGGCGCGGCGGCGGCGGTTCCGGCGGTCGCGGCGAGGCTCATGGCGGCGGCGCCCATGCCGATCTTGCCCAGGAAGCCCATGGCGGCGCGGCGGTTCATGGTGTCGGTGTTGGTGGCGTCGGCGATGATCTGTTCGGTGCTGGTGCGGTTATCCATGATGGGTGCTCCTGTGTGGGCGCAGTGAGCCTTCTGGACGTCACGGGTGTGAGGTCCGGCGGGGCGCTGCGAGAGAGGGATGAGGGGTGGGCGGAACCGGGCGCTGGCCCTGTAGGGGGAACAGCGCTGGCGGCTCCTTCCTGACAACCGGGTATATGCCGGGGTGCCGGGATCGGATCACGCGCCCGGCACAACATGAACGCGCCCTAAAGGACGCAGGCTGATCCGGGCGGCCGGACCACACGGGCGGGGCGGCTAGAGTGGGGCGCATGACAGCCTCTCCCACCCTGTTCGAGCGGATCATTGCCCGCGAGATTCCCAGCCAGATCGTGTTCGAGGACGAGCACTACATCGCCATCCGCGACATTGCGCCCAAGGCGCCCATTCACCTGCTGGTCATTCCGAAGAAGGTCTCGGCGCGCGTGGACGAGATCACGGACGCCGCCGAGATGGGCGAGTTGTGGCTGACTGCCACGCGGGTGGCGCGGCAGCACGCGCAGGATTACCGGCTGGTCGTGAACTGCGGCCCCGGCGGCGGGCAGATGGTCTTCCACACGCACGTGCATATCCTGGCCGGGTGGGAGAACGGCCCGGCCGACGACACGGGCCTGGGCCAGTGACAGAAGTGACGCGTGGCCCGACCCTGGCCGGAACCTTCGACGCGGTGCTGTTCGACCTGGACGGCGTGCTGGTCGACAGCGAGGCGCTGTCGGCCGACGTGTGGGTCCGCACGCTGGCCGAACACGGCCTGCCGCTGGCCCTGAACGACTTCGCACACCTAGCGGTCGGGCAGACCTTCCCGAACGTCCTGCTGCGCCTGGGTGACCTGCACGGCTGGACGCCCACCGACGCCTTCCTGCCCACCCTGGAAGGCCGGTTCAACGCAGCCTTCGAGTCCCTGGACGCCATTGAAGGTGCGCGCGACACCCTGCGCGGCCTGCAAGACCGGGGCGTGCCGTTCGCGGTGGGCAGCAACAGCGAACGCGGGCGGCTGCACATGAAACTCGCGTCGGCCGGACTGGCGGAACTGGTGGGCATGCACGCCTACGACCCGTCATGGGTGGGCGGGCGCGGCAAGCCCGAACCGGACCTGTACGCCTTTGCCGCCGCGCAGCTCGGCGCGGACATCACGCGCTGCGTGGTCATCGAGGACAGCGTGCCCGGAGCGACAGCGGGCGTGCGGGCCGGCGCGACCGTGATCGGCCTGCTCGCCACCGGGCACGCCCACCCGGACGACGCCGCGCACCTGCTGGCCGCCGGAGTGCGCCACGTGGTGACCTCACACGCCCAGTTGCAACAGCTGCTGGGTCTCACCACCACCTGATCCGCCCCTGCCGGATTCCACGGGGTTGGCCGCCATCAAGACAACTGACCCGCGCACCTGAACTTTCGCTCTGCATGAAGGCCACTCTTCATGAGAACACTGGGCCTACACTACCGGCATGTGGATGAAACTCCTGCTTGCCTTCATTCCGGTCAGCCTGCTGCTGGAATACGTCCTGCACGCGCCCCCGCTGTGGGTGTTCTTCACGTCCGTCATTGCGATCATTCCACTGGCGGACCTGCTGCGGCAGGCGACCGAGCAGGTCGCGGCGCGCGCCGGGCAGACCATCGGCGGCCTGCTGAACGTGACGTTCGGGAACCTCGCGGAGCTGATCATCGCCATCTTCGTGCTGCTGGCCGGGAACATTACGGTCGTGAAGGCGCAGATCACGGGCAGCATCATCGGGAACGCGCTGCTGGGCCTGGGTCTGGCCATCCTGATCGGCAGTTTCGGGCGGAACACGCAGAAGTTCAGCCGCACGAACGCCGGGCAGCTGAACTCCATGCTGTTCCTGGTCGTCATTGCCCTGCTGATCCCGGCGCTGTTCGACTACACCGAGCGCCTCCCGGACTTCCTGGCGGGCAGCGACACGGTCCGCGCGAACCTAGACGAGTACCTGAGTCTGGGCGTGGCCGTCGTGCTGATCGCCGTGTACGCCCTGAACCTCGTGTACACGCTGGTCACGCACAAGGACGCCTTCGCCATGGAGGAAGAGGAAGGCGGGCACGGGCACGGTGACCTGTGGCCGGTGTGGCGGGCAGCCGCGACCATGATCGGCGCGACCGCCCTGATCGCCCTGGAATCCGAGATGCTCTCCGGCGCGCTGGAAGCCACGAGTACCACGCTGGGCCTCAGCCCGTTCTTCCTGGGCATCATCGTGCTGGCCGTCGTGGGGAACTTCGCGGAGTACATCGCCGGGAGTTACTTCGCGCGCAAGGGACAGATCGGGCTGGCCATCAACATCGCGGTCGGCGCGACCATTCAGGTGGCGCTGTTCACCGCGCCCGTGCTGGTGATCATCTCGTACGTGATCGGCAAACCCATGAACCTCGTGTTCTCCAGCCCGCTGGAACTGGTCGCCATCGTGGCCGTCGCGTTGATCGTCACGACCGTCACCAAGGACGGCGAGGCCACCTGGTTCGAGGGTGTGCTGCTGATCGCCGTGTACCTGCTGCTGGGCCTGTCGTTCTACTTCGTCACGCCGCGCGCGCAGAGCGAAGGGGCCAGTCTGCCCGTGCCTGCCGGGACCACGCAGGCGTACGCGCATACGCCAGGAATTCCCGCCGCCGCCTGAGCAGAGGCGCCGTGAACCGCTGCCTCCGCACTGGACGGGGGCAGCGGTTGTTCGTCTGCGGCATGACCGCTTGACAGTAAACTCTACATATGTTGTTAATGGGATATGCCCCGGTCCCCCAACTCCAGCCCTCACACGAAAGCCGTTCTGCACGCCCTCCAGCAGACCTACCCCGCCCACACCTACGGCTACGACCTCAGCAAAAGCACCAGCCTGAAAAGCGGCACCCTCTACCCTATCCTCCAGCGCCTGCACGAACAGGGCCACCTGGACGCCCAGTGGGAAGACTCCCCCCACCCCGGCAGACCACCCCGCCACATCTACCGCCTGACGCAGAGTGGCCTCCAACTGGCCCGCGAACGCCACGAATCCACCACCATCCACCGCATCAAAGGAGCCCTGACGTGAACCACGACGACTGGAAGACCGGCATGCGCAACGAGGCGGACAGCACCGGGGACACCCGCTGGGCGACCCAGACGCGGCGGGCCGCCGCACTCCTGCCGCGCCGGACCGTGCGTGGCGACGCTCTGCTGGCGGCCGGGGCCGCGCTGGGCGTTACGGTCACCCTGCTGGGACTGATCCTGGCGGCGCATCTGCTGACCGGGGGAGGCACGCACGCCCCGACCCGGCCGCAGCAGTGGTGGCTGGGCCTGAACGCCGGCCTGATCCCCCTGATCGCCGGGATGATCCTCGCGGCGGACCGTGCGCGGCCCGGCGCGGTGGCCGCCGCGTTCCTGACCACACAGCTGTGGTGGGGCCTGCTGACCCACCTGGTCGGGGCGTTCGGCCTGCTGCCGGGCTGGACCGCGTGGCCGCTCTCCCCCACCGCAACGACCCTCGCGGCGCTGGGAGTCACGGGCCTCACGCTGGGGGGCATGAGTCTGTTCCGGAGTGTGCAGGGCGGCTGGACATGCCTGCGGAACCCCGCATGACGCCCGACGAGTGGAAGACCGCCATGCAGAACGAAGCCTCCAGTGTGAATGACCGGGATTGGGCGGTGCAGACGAGACTGGCGGCGGGACGGTTCGGGTGGCGTGGCGCGGGCGTGTCTGCGCTGGTGTTCGCCGGGCTGGGCGTGAGCATGGTCCTGCTCATCCAGTTCCTCTGGCAGCACGACACACCGGATGGGCTGTGGTCGGGCGTGATGGTCGGCTCGGGCGTGGTGGGCGCACTGCTGGGCCTGCGCCGCGTGGGACCGCTGGAGGCCGGAGCGGGTGCGCTGGCGTTCCTGCCGGGCGCGTGGCTGGCGGTGGTGTCGTTGCAGGCCACGCTGGGCAACGCGGCCCCGCGTGATCCCGGAATGGACGATCAGGGGGTGACGGTCCTGGCGGTGATCGCCGCGTGCGCGGCGGGAAGTGTCCGGAGCTTGGCGGCGCTGCGTCGTTCCGCCGCGACCTGAACCCGTGACGACACCGGGCCGGCCCGCAGTTCCGGTCGGCCCGTTCCTGTTCCTTACGCCATCGGCAGTTCGATCATGCCGCCCGAGTCCCCGTCCTTGCCTTCCATGCGGGCGGTGACGGCCAGTCCGGTGGGCGTCTGGGCGAGGCCCCCGTCGGCGGTTTCGCGCAGCGCGGCGGGCATCATGCGGCCCACGCTGGCCATCGCGCCCAGAACCTCGTCGGGGGGAATGAAGGATTCCAGTTGCGCCAGCGCGAGCTGCGCGGCGCTGACGGCGTGCACGGCGTAGAAGGCGTTGCGGCTGACGCACGGCACCTCCACGTACCCGCCGACCGGGTCGCAGACGAGGCCGATGGTGTTCATCAGGGCCATGCTGGCGGCGTGCACGGCGGCGCGGGGCGTGCCGCCCATCAGTTCGACGATGGCGGCGGCGGCCATGGCGGCGCTAGAGCCGATCTCGGCCTGACAGCCGCCGGCCGCGCCGCTGATGAACATGCGTTTGCTGATGGCCTTCCCGATCCCGGCGGCCAGGATCATAGGACTGACCAGCCGCTCATCGGGAATGCCCAGGTGGTCGGCCACGCCGATCAGCGCGCCGGGAATGGTGCCGGCACTGCCGGCGGTGGGCGCGGCGACGATGCGGCCCATGCGGGCGTTCTCCTCGTTCACGGCCATGGCGTAGGCCTGCACGCGCCGCAGCAGGGGCGCGCCGAGGGCGTCCGGGGCGTCCCAGAGGCCCTTGGCGTTCCAGCCGACCATGCCGGTGATGCTGCGGGCGTCGCTGCTCAGGCCACGCTGGATGCTGTCGCGCATCTCGCGGATGCGGCGCAGCATCTCGGTGCGGATGTCGTCTGGGTGTAGGCCGGTTTCAGCGCAGTCCTGCGCCAGAATCCACTCGGAGGCGGGGGCGGGTGCGTTCAGGATGTCGTCGAGGGTGGTCATGGGTTCCTTGGGTGAGGCGTGAGGGGCGTAGGCATCTGGAAGTGGACCCCATCCTAAGGCCGGACCTGTCTAGCCGAATCAGCGCCGCATGAGGTCGTCCGTGCCGCCCGGACGCCTTACGGTAAAGGTGTGAAGCTGCTGCTGATCCGCCACGCCCAGTCGCAGAACAACGTGATCGAGGACCGCCCCGACTACGCGCAGGCGCGGCAGCCCGACCCGCCCCTCACCGCGCACGGGCACGCCAGCGCCCGGCAGTTCGCGCAGGACGCCGACCTGGGCAGCGTGACGCACCTGTACACCAGCCTGATGCTCCGCGCCGTACAGACCGCCGCACCCATCGCCGCCCGCCTGAACCTCCCCGCGCACGGACTGGAACTGGCGTACGAGTACGGCGACCTGACGACCGGCCCCGCCGGAGGCTTCACGCCCGTCACGGGCAGCGACCATGCAACCCTCCGCACCCACTGCCCCGCGCTGCTCTGGCCCGCGCACCTGCACGGGCAACCGTGGCACGGCGGCGCGGAACCCTGGCAGGAACCCCTCTTCCACGCCCGCGCCACGCAGGTCCTGACCGACCTCCGCGCCCGGCACCCCGGTCAGGACCGGGTGGCGCTGATCACGCACCACGACTTCGCCGGAGCCCTGATCCGCGCGGCGCTCGGCTGGCCCGCCACCGACACACCGCCCACCTTCCATCTCGCGCACCTGGGTACGGCACTCCTTGACCTGCCAGACGGCGGCGGTGTGGGCGGGCTGCTGTGGCTGAACCGGTAGGTAGGGGACCCCTCACCCTCCCGACGCTCCGCGTCTCCTTCCCTCTCCCCTGGGGAGAGGGGCAGGGGTGAGGGCTCTTCTACGCTTCCCGCCCGACCCGCAGCAGCTCCCCGGCCCGCACCATCTCCACGATCTTCAGGAGGTCTGGGCGGTAGTAGCGGTCCTGCGTCATGTTGGGGATGTGGGCGCGGATGTGCTCCCACGCGGCCTGCGCGCCGCGCCCGGCGTGGAGGTTCTGGAAGTCGAGGGCCTGCGCGGCGCACAGCAGTTCGATCCCGATGACGTTCTGCACGTTCTCCAGGATGGCCCGCAACTGCCGGGCGCCGTGCGCGCCCATGCTGACGTGATCCTCCTGGTTGGCGCTGGTGGGGATGGTGTCCACGCTGGCCGGGTGCGCGAGCACTTTGTTCTCGCTGACAAGGGCGGCGGCCGTGTACTGCGCGATCATGAAGCCGCTGTTCAGGCCGCCCTGCGGCGCGAGGAAGCCCGGCAGGCCCGACAGGGCCGGGTTCAGGAGCTGCTCGCAGCGGCGCTCGCTGATGCTGCCCAGTTCCGCCACCGCGACCTTGAGTGCGTCGATGGTCACGGCCAGCGGCTGCCCGTGGAAGTTCCCGCCGCTCACCACATCCCCGGTATCGGGGAAGATCAGTGGGTTGTCCGTCACGGACGCGAACTCGACGGCCAGCACCCGCTCGGCGTGCGCCAGGGCGTCCAGGCTCGCGCCGTGCACCTGCGGCGCGGCCCGCAGCGAGTACGCGTCCTGCACCTTCCCGTCCCCCACCGCGTGCGACGGCGCGATCTGCGAGTCCCGCAGGAAGAATCGCAGTTCCTCGGCCACCGCGACCGCGCCGGGGTGGGGACGCAGGCCGATCACGTCCGGCTGGAACGGCCGGTGAGAGCCGTACATCGCCTCGACGGTCATGGCTGCCGCGAGGTTCGCCGTGCCCAGCAGCGTCCGCGCATCCGCGACCGCCAGGGCCAGCAGGCTCCCCATCAGCTGCGTGCCGTTGATGAGGGCCAGCCCCTCCTTCGCCTGCAAGGTCAGCGGGTTCAGGCCGAGTTCCGCGAGCACGTCCGCACTGGGCCGCACCTGCCCCCGGAACTCCATGTCGCCCAGCCCGATCAGGCCCAGCGCCAGGTGCGCCAGCGGCGCCAGATCCCCCGACGCGCCCACACTCCCCTGCGCCGGAATGACCGGGTGCGCCCCCGCGTTCAGCAGCGAGAGCAGCAGCTCCACCACCTCCGGCCGCACGCCCGAGTGCCCCAGTGCGAGCGACTGCGCGCGCAGCAGCAGCATGCCGCGCACCACCTCGCCCGGCAGGTTCTCCCCCACCCCGATCGCGTGCGACAGGATCAGGTTCAGCTGCAACTCCTCCAGCCCCGCGCGCGGCACCTGCACGGACGCGAACTTCCCGAAGCCCGTATTCACGCCGTACACCGCCGCCTGACCATCCACGATCCGCTCGATCACCGCCCGCGCACGAAGAATGCGCTCCCGCGCGGCATCGGACAGCTGGACGGACTCGCCGCCACGCACGACAGACAGGAAATCAGACAGGGAAAGGTGTTGATCGAGAATCACAGGGGCTCCTTCGGAGGGTTGATGGGTGATGGAGGATGGTTGATAGAGGTGGCTCAGACCGAAGTCCCGCCGATGAAGACCTGCCGCACGGGGTTTGCGCCGAGGGTGTAGGGCAGGTCGCGCCAGTCGGGGCTGTGCAGGGTGAGGAAGTCGGCTCGCTGGCCGGGCGCGAGGGTGCCCCGGTCGCTCAGGCCAAGGGCGGCGGCGGCGTTCACGGTGCAGGCGGTCAGCGCCTCGGCGGGCGTCAGGCGGCACAGGCGCACCGCGAGCGCCAGCGCGAGCTGCGCGCTGAACACGGGGGATGAGCCGGGGTTCAGGTCGGTGCCCACGGCGACCGCCGCGCCCGCGTCGATCAGGGCGCGGCCCGGCGCGGCGGGCAGACCCAGGTGCAGCGTCACGCCCGGCAGGATGGTCGCCACGGTGTTCGACGCGGCCAGCGCGGCGATCTGCGAGGGGCCGCTGGCCTCCAGGTGATCCACGCTGAGCGCGCCGAGTTCGCAGGCGAGTTCTGTGCCGCCGATGGCGTGGAACTGATCGGCGTGCAGCTTCGTCTGAAGCCCGTGTGCTTTCGCCGCCTGGAGGATGGCGCGGCTCTCCTCCACCGTGAACGCCTCGCGCTCGGTGAACACGTCCACTGCGGCGGCCAGACCCTCGCGCGCCACGCCGGGAATGAGGTCATGGCACACCGCCTGCACGTACTCCGCGCGGCCCCCGGTGGGCGGCACGTGAATCAGGAGGGTCGGCACGAGCTGGAATTCAGCCTGAAGGGCGCGGACAGCGCGGAGCATCCGCAGTTCGGCGTCGAAGTCCAGGCCGTACCCGCTCTTGACCTCGACGGTCGTCGCGCCGGACGTGCGCAGCGCCTCCAGGCGGGGCCGGGCAAGTGCCACGAGTTCCTCCACGCCCGCCGCCCCGGTCGCCCGCATGGAGCTGCGGATGCCGCCGCCCCGCGCGAGGATCTCCTCGTACGGTACGCCGGAAATGCGCGCCTCGAAGTCCACGAGGCGGTCCCCGGCCCAGACGGCGTGCGTGTGCGGGTCGATCAGGCCGGGCACGACGGCCACGCCGCCCAGATCATGCTCTGGCACATTGCCGGAAGCCCCGGCGCGCGGGCCGACCCAGCGGATCACGCCGCCGGACACGAGTATCGCCGCGTCAGGGATGACGGTCAGGTCACGCATGGCCGCGCCGCGCTGCATGCCCACCCCTGGCGTGACGAGCTGGCTGATGTTCGTGAACAGCGTTTCCGTGCCTGTCATCGCGCCCACCCTGGCTGCGCGGAGCCGAATTCGTCCACGGCGCACAGCGTCTCCATGATCAGTCGCGCCATCAGGAGTTCGCTGCGGCCGGTCGGGTCGAGGTTCGGGGCGAGTTCCACCACGTCCAGGCCCACGATGGTGTTGTGCCGCGCGGTTTCCGCCAGGATTTGCATGCCCTGCGCGTACGTCAGGCCGTCCGGTTCGGGGCTGCTCGTGCCGGGAATCACGCTGGGGTCGAAGGCGTCCACGTCCACGCTGAGGTACACGTTCTTCCCGTGTGGCAGGCGGGCCAGCACGCCTGGCAGGTCGCCCGCTACGTCCGTCATGGGCATCAGGGTGTGCCCACGGGCGCGCGCCGCTGCCACTGCTTCTGGGTCGAAGCGCAGACCGCGCAGGCCAATGGTCGTGATGTGCACGAGATTCTCCATCTCCTCGCACGCGCGGCGGAAGGGGCTGCTGTTGCTGTAGCGGGTGTCGTTGCGTGTATCCGTGAAGTCCAGGTGGGCATCCAGCTGCACCACATGCAGGTCAGGCACGCCCGCGAAGGCCCGCAGGATCGGGTACGTGACGCTGTGATCCCCGCCCAGGTAGACGGGAAGACTGCAGCGGTCCCGCACAAGTTCCGCCGCCGCGCTGATCCGCTGCCGCGCCAGTTCCGGTTCCAGGCTGGGCAGCACCACGTCCCCCGCATCCGCGAAGGTCACGCCCGCCAGCCTCGTCACGCCGTCCAGCCCCGTGAAGGGAGGCACGCTCCGCAGGCTCGCCTCCCGTAGGGCACGCGGGGCGAAGCGTGCGCCGGGGCGGAAGCCCAGCGCGATATCGAAGGGAATGCCGAGCACGGCCACGTCCGCCGTCCAGTCAGCATCAGGCTGCACGATAGGTGCGCGGGCGAAGGTGGGAATGCCGCCGTAAGGAAGGTGGGTGAGCTGGGTCATCGGCAGAACCTCTGTCCGTCCTGTGGCGCGCGCTGAAGGGTGAACTGCCCGGCCGGTCGCAGGGACGGGACATGCAGGCGCTGCACCTTCCAGGAGTTCGCGTCGCTTCCGGTGACGAGGGGCTGCGTGGCCACGCACGCGATGCCCGGGATGACGTCCAGCCGATCCATACCGTCAAGAACGCGGGTGCGCAGGCCGCCGCTGGTGTTCCACAGGCGCAGGGTGTTCCCGCCGCGTCCCAGCAGGTACTGCCCGTCTGGCATCCAGATCACGTCGAACACGTCACTGTTCTTCAGGGGCAGGACGCGTCCGTCCGGTTTCACCAGATGAACGGCGATGGGGTCGTGTTTGGGATTGTTGGAGAACTGCCGGAACAGCAGGGCGTGAAATCGACCGTCCAGGCTGGGCTGGCGCTGATCGAGTTCCCAGGTCATCCAGCCGACATCTGCCCATTCCGGGGATGGCGCGCTGACCGACACCACCCGGCCGCCGACCAGCGTGACCGGGTAGGTGGGCGGGGTGGGGGGCGCGTCGGTCTGCGCGTGGGCCAGCGCGCCGAGGGCCAGAGTCGTGGCAACGGCTCGCCGGAACAGGCCTGAGCTGGAGGCGCGACGGTTCATTTGCTGGACTGTACGCCGAGGCTAGGGAGGTCGAGGCCCCGCTCGCGGGCCACATCCAGGGCGTGGTCGTAGCCGGCGTCGGCGTGGCGGATGACGCCCATGCCGGGGTCGTTGGTCAGCGCACGGCTGAGTTTCCGGGCGGCTTCCTCGGTGCCGTCGGCGACGATGACGAGGCCGCTGTGCTGTGAAAAGCCCAGGCCGACGCCGCCGCCGTGGTGGAAGCTCATCCAGCTGGCGCCGGAGGCGATGCCGAGGCCGAAGTTCAGGAGGGGCCAGTCACTCACGGCGTCGCTGCCGTCGAGCATGGCTTCCGTCTCGCGGTAGGGGCTGGCGACGCTTCCGGCGTCAAGGTGGTCGCGGCCGATGACGATGGGGGCTTTCAGGCGGCCGTCGGCGACCATCTCGTTGAACAGCAGCGCGGCGCGGTCGCGTTCCTTATACCCGAGCCAGCAGATGCGCGCGGGGAGGCCCTGGAAGGCGATCTGGTCGGCGGCGTACGTGAGCCAGGATTGCAGGCGTTCGTCGTGCGGGAAGAGTTCCAGCAGCGCCCGGTCGGTGGCGCGGATGTCCTCGGGGTCGCCGCTGAGGGCCACCCAGCGGAAGGGGCCGCGCCCTTCGCAGAAGCTGTCGCGGATGAAGGCGGGCACGAAGCCGGGGTAGTCGAAGGCGTCCGTCACGCCGGCTTCCTGCGCGCGGTGGCGGAGGTTATTCCCGTAGTCGAAGGCGACCGCGCCACGCCGCTGGAGTTCGAGGATGGCGCGGACGTGCGCGGCCATCGCGTCGTACGCGCGCTGGCGGTACTCGTCGGCGTGGTCTGTGCGGAGTTTGTCGGCGTCCTCGTCGGGCGCGAGGACGGGCAGGTAGCCCCACATGGGATCGTGCGCGCTGGTCTGGTCAGTAACGAGGTCCGGCGTCCAGTTCATCGTCACGAGCTGCGGGACGAGGTCGGCGGCGTTGCCCTGCACACCGATGGACCGGGCGACCCCCTCGGCCTTGTATTTTTCCGCGCGGGCGATGGCGTCCTCAAGGCTCGTGGCGACCTCGTCGAGGTAGCGGGTGTCGAGGCGTTTCTGGATGCGGGTGGGATCGATCTCGATGGTGATGCTGACGCCCCCGGCGAGTTTCACGGCTAGCGGTTGCGCGCCGCCCATGCCGCCCAGTCCGGCCGTGACGGTAATGGTGCCTTTCAGGCTGCCGCCGAAGTGCTTGATGGCGGCGCTGGCGAACGTCTCGTAGGTGCCCTGGAGGATGCCCTGCGTGCCGATGTAGATCCAGCTTCCGGCAGTCATCTGGCCGTACATCATCAGGCCCGCCTGATCGAGCTTGTCGAAGGTCTCCCAGTTCGCCCAGTGCGGCACGAGGTTGCTGTTGGCGAGCAGCACGCGCGGCGCCCACTCGTGCGTTTTCAGGACGGCGACGGGCTTGCCGGACTGGATCAGCAGCGTCTCGTCGTTTTCCAGTCGGTCGAGCGTCTCCACGATCTTGTGGTACGCGTC
Organism: Deinococcus aquaticus; assembly: GCF_028622095.1. Lineage (NCBI taxonomy): Bacteria > Thermotogati > Deinococcota > Deinococci > Deinococcales > Deinococcaceae > Deinococcus > Deinococcus aquaticus. The sequence continues at coordinate 3,003,594 of NZ_CP115165.1, forward strand.
CCAGTTGCGGGCCGCCTTGCCGCGCCCGCCGTACACGACGAGGGCGTCCGGGTGCTCGGCGACTTCTGGGTCGAGGTTGTTCATCAGCATGCGCTTGGCGGCTTCCTGCACCCAACCTTTAGCGGTCCTGTTCGGGCCGCGCGGGGCGCGCACGACGGGGGCGGATTCGGTAGTGGGCTGGGTCATGGGAGGTCCTCCGGCAGGCAGGGCGATGGGGTGGGTGAGGCGTGAAGTTCCGTTCGGGGCGCGAAATCCGTCACTTCTGTTGTGTTTTGCCATCTTCCATCCGCCATCCGCCTCCCGCAATCGCCTTTTCCGGTCTGCCCGGAAAGACGCTTCCCTCCCTTGCATCCCAGCCTGTTATTCGGCATCATGAATGAATGAGCACTCACTCGGAAAAGGATGGTCGGGTCAAGCGCACCTCGCCCCGCCCGGCAGACGATCCCCAGCGGCGGGCGACGATCCTCCGCGCGGCGCAGACCTGCTTCGCGCAGGACGGCTTCCACCGCACGACCATGCGCGCCGTAGCCCGACAGGCGGGACTGGCCGAGGGCACCCTCTACCACCACTTCCGCAGCAAGGACGACCTGCTGCTGGGCCTGTTCGGCGCCCTGGGCGAGCAGGCGCGCGACTCGCTCGATCCGGCGGCGCTGGCGGCCCTGAACCTGCGGGACTTCCTGCGGGCGTTCCTGGCCGCGCCACTGGCGGCGCTGGCGCAGGACGAGGCGGGGCTGCTGCGCGTGATCCTGTCCGAGGGCCTGATCCGCCGCGACCTGGGCCGCGCGTTCGCCGAGGGCCTGACCGGGACGGCGGACCTGGGCGCGCAGGCGCTCGCGGCACGGCCCGAGTTGCGTGGCGTGGACACCGGCGAGCTGCTGCGCACCGGCCTGACGCTGGTGCTGGGTCACTGCGTGCAGGGCGCGCTGTCGGGCGACCCTCTCCCCGATCCGCAGGTGACGGCGGCGCGCGTGGCCGACGTGCTGCTGGCCCTGGTGCCGGCGGAGCGGGCATGAGGGTCACGCTGATCGCGCTGGGGTCGCGCGGGGACGTGCAGCCGTACGTGGCGCTGGGGCTGGGGCTGCGCCGGGCGGGGCACGCGGTGCGGCTCGCCTCGCACGAGGCGTTCCGCGCGCTCGTGACGGGCGCGGGTCTGGAGTTCGCCCCGATGCGCGGGGACGTGCAGGAGGTCGTGAACAGCCCCGAGATGCGCGCCGCGCTGGCGGGCGGGAACATGCTGGCGATCAACCGGGTGTCCGCGCGCGCCACGCAGCAGGGGGCGCTGCTGTGGGCCGAGGACGGCCTCGTGGCCGCGCGGGACGCCGACCTGCTCGTGGCGGGCATCGGGGGGATGAACGTCGCGCAGGCCCTCTCGGAGAAGCTGCGCGTGCCGCTCGTGGAGGCTCATGTGGTGCCGTTCCATCCCACGCGGGCGTTTCCGGGCGCGATCTTCCCGCCGGCCACCGCGCGGCTGGGCGGCTGGGCGAACCGCCTGTCGCACGTCCTGACGCGGCAGGTGATGTGGCAGATGTTCCGCTCGGCCGACACGCGCGCGCGGCGCGAGGTGCTGGGCCTCTCCCCCGCGCCCTGGTCCGGCCCGCGCCCACTGCGTCCCCGGCCGACCCTGCACGGCATCAGTCCGGCGGTGCTGCCCCGCCCCGCCGACTGGGACGTGGCACAGCACCTGACCGGCTACTGGTTCCTCCCGCAGGAGGCCTGGACGCCGCCGCCCGCGCTGGAAGCGTTCCTGAATTCTGGCCCTCCCCCCGTATCCATCGGGTTCGGGAGCATGACCACCCCGGACCCACAGGCGACCACCCGCGAGGTGGTGCGGGCGCTGGAGCGCAGCGGGCAGCGGGCGGTGCTCCTGAGCGGCTGGGGCGGCCTGAGCGCCGCAGACGTGCCGGACTCGGTGTTCGTGACGGACAGCGTCCCGCACGACTGGCTGTTCCCGCGCGTGGCGGCCGTGGTGCATCACGGCGGGGCGGGCACGACGGCGGCGGGCCTCGCGGCGGGCGTGCCGAACGTGATCGTGCCGTTCTTCGGGGATCAGCCGTTCTGGGGCGACCGTGTGCAGAGGCTGGGCGTGGGGCCTGCCCCGGTGCCCCGCCGCGCCCTGAACGAGCGGACGCTGGCGGAGGCCCTGACGCGCGCCGTGACCGATCCCGGCATGAAGGACCGGGCGGCGGCCCTGGGCGCCCGCATCCGGGCGGAGGACGGGGTGGCGCGCGCGGCGGAGGTGATCTCGGGACTGGCGCTGTGAACCCCACATGCCCGGCCTTTCCGGTGTGACCGGAAACGTGGCAGACTGCGCGCATGGCCTCCCCTTCCCTGCTATCCGGCGCGGTGGATGTCCTGACTGCCTTTGACGCGGATCACACCGAGTGGCGCCTGTCGGACCTGTCGTGGCAGCTGGGTGTGCCGACCAGCACCCTGCACGAGCAACTGCTGGCGCTGTGCGAGACGGGGCTGCTGGTGCGGGTGGGGCGCGGCCGCTACCGGCTGGGGTGGCGGCTGCTGAAACTGTCGAGCGCTCTGTACGGCAGCCTGCCGTGGTACGCCCCGGCGCACGCGGCGATGGAGCGCGTGGCGCGCGGCACGCACTGTCTGGCGTTCCTGTGCGTGCTGGACGGCGAGGACCGGGTGCTGTGCGTGGCGCGCAGCGTGCAGGGCCGGGACGGACCACCCGTGGCGGGCGAACTGGATTTCGAGCTGCCCGCCCACGCGACCGCCAGCGGGAAACTGCTGCTGGCGCTGGCCGGGCGGCCCCTGCCAGCGGAGGCACGGCCGTTCACGGCGCACACGGTCACGGACGGGCAGGCGTGGGCAGTGCAGGCGGCCGCGATCGGCCGGGACGGGTACGCGGTCACGGCGGACGAGTGGGCGGACGGCACCGCCAGTCTCGCCGTGCCGGTGCGGGAGGCGGGCGGGCGGGTGCTGGCCGCGCTGGGCATCAGTCTGCCCACGCCACGCCTGCGCGGGCGGGACGCGCCGCTGCGCTCGCTGCGGGACGCGGCGGACGCGGTCAGCTGGGAGCTGGGGTGGCGTCCGGAATGAGTTCTGCGGCCTGCGTGGGCGGCAGTGGGCGCGACAGCAGGAATCCCTGTGCGTGGTCGCAGCCCAGCCCGGCCAGGATCCGGCGCTGCTCCTCGGTTTCGATGCCCTCGACGGTCACGGTCATGTCCAGCGTCTGCGCCAGCTGAATCATGGCGGTCATCAGGGCCGTGACGCGCGGCCCGCGCGGGCCGGTCAGGGCGTTCGTGAACGACCGGTCGATCTTCAACTGATCGAACGGCAGCGCCTGCAACATGCTGAGGCTGCTGTACCCGGTGCCGAAATCGTCGATGGCGATCTGCACGCCCAGCGCCTTGAGGTCCCGCACGTGCGTCTGCGCGCGTTCCAAGTCGTGCATGACCAGACTCTCCGTGACTTCCAGGATCAGGTGCCGGGCACTCAGGCCCGTCTGCTCCAGCGCGCTGCGGACGGTCTGCACGAAGTCCGGCAACTCGAATTGCAGGGGGCTGACGTTCACGGACATGAACAGCCCGCGCCGCTCGAAGCCCCAGCGGACGGCCTGCGCGCACGCCCCGCGCAGCACCCACTCCCCGATGTTCAGGATGGCGCGGCTGTCCTCGGCCAGCGGAATGAACTGACCGGGCGGCACGAGGCCGCGCGTGGGGTGCTCCCAGCGGACCAGCGCCTCGAACCCCGCCAGCCGCAGGCCGCACAGGTCGTGCCGACCCTGGTAGTGCAGGCGCATCTCGCCGCGTTCGCAGGCGCCGCGCAGGTCACGTTCCAGCTGTTGCCGCTCGCCGGGTTCGCCCATCTGCGCCTCGAAGTGCAGCACCTGATTGCCGCCGCTGCGCTTGACGCGGTACATGGCGAGGTCGGCGTGCTGTTGCAGCGCCCCGGCGTCCGTGCCGTCGGCGGGGGCCACGGCGCACCCCACGGACGCCGTGATGTTCACGCGCTGCCCACCCAGCGTGAACGGGCGCGCCAGGGCGTCCGCGAGTTTCTGGGCGACCAGCGTCACGTCCTCGCGGGCGGCCACGCGGCTCAGCAGCACCGTGAACTCGTCGCCGCCCATGCGGCCCACGAGGTCGGTGCTGCGCACGGCCTCCCCGAGGCGGCGGGCCACCTGTTGCAGCAGGTTGTCCCCGGCGGGGTGCCCGAGCGTGTCGTTCACCTGCTTGAAGCGGTCCAGGTCGATGAAGATCAGCGCAGCCTGCTGCCCGGCTTCCAGGCTGCCCAGCGTGTCGTGCGTCACCTGATGAAAGTGCGCGCGGTTGGCGACGCCGGTCAGGGGGTCGTGCGTGGCGCGGTGCAGCAGCACCTGCTGCGTCTCCTGAAGGGCGCGGTTCGCCTGCGCGAGTTCCACGTTGCGCAGCCGCTCGATTTCCGCCTCTCGGTTCAGCAGTTCCAGGCGGATCTCGGCGGTCAGGAGTTGCGAGCGGGCGTCGACCTCGCGGGCGTGCATCTGGCGTTCCAGGTCGAAGTGCTCGCGGGCGGTTCTGAGGGCCTGTTCGTGGCGGCCCTGCTGCTCGAGCAGGTCGGCCAGGGCCTGCAGGGCCAGCGCCTCCTGCGGCCGGGTGCGGGCCTCGCGGCTGATGCGCAGGCTCTCGCGCAGCAGCGGCTCGGCCTCGTCCAGGCGGTTCAGGCGCAGCAGGGCGCGCGCGGCCGTGACGCCCTGACGGCACACTGCTTCCAGGTCCTGCCGGGCGCGGTTGGCGTTCAGGTCGTCCAGCGCCACGCGCAGCGCCTCCTCGGGCCGGTCCTGGCGCAGCAGGGCGCGGCTCACGCATTCCTGCACGGTGGACGTCCAGCGGGGCGGTCCGGACTCGCGGATCACGTTCAGGTGCGCGGCGGCCAGGGTCAGCACCTCGGCACTGGCGTGCATCTGGTCCTGAATGGTGATCAGGTGCGTCATGGAGGACGCCAGCATCACCGGGGACTGGAGCGCCTCGGCGATCTGGAGGGCCTGCTGGTGGAACGACAGCGCCTGCGTGATGTTGCCGGTGTCGCTGTACAGGCTCGCGAGGTTGTTCAGCGCCCGGAAGCTGCCCATGCGGTCCCCGGTGTCCTGCGTGATGCGCAGGCTGTGCAGGAATGCCTCGAGCGCGCGGTCGTACTGCCCGAGGCGGTCGTGACCGAGGCCCAGGCCGTTCAGGGCGCGGGCCTCGGTCTGGCGGTCGCCCAGTTCACGCGCCAGCGGCAGGCAGTGGCCGATCTGCACCAGCACCTCCGGCAGGTCCCCAGTGTACAGCGCGCACCCGGCCAGCAGCAGGTGCGCCTGCGCGCACGCCGCCCGGTCGCCCTGCGCCTCCGCGCGGCGCAGCAGGGCCGCGATCTGGTCCTGGGAGCGTTCCGGCGTGTGGTACATCCCGGCTTCCAGCGCCTGCAACTGCTCCAGCAGCGTGCCGGAAGGGGGTGGAACGGGGGGGCCTGATTGCGTCACGGGGGAACCTCCTGCCAGCGCGGACTCTGCCCACACACTAGGCAGGGACGCACCACAGAAACGTCACACTCCCGCAACCTTCAGGCGCTAGCCGTCCATCAGTTTGGGCAGCATCCGCACCCAGTTCACGTCAGGCCAGCGGTTCAGGAACGCCAGCGCCTCGGGGCTCAGGGCCTGATCGAGTTCGATGGCCAGCAGCGCCTGCCCGCCGCGCGTGTCGCGGGTGCAGGTCAGGGTGGCGATGTTCACGCCGTCGGCGGCGATGGTACTGGCGATGCGGGCGATCATGCCGACCGCGTCCGAGTAGCGCAGCAGCGCGGTGGGACTGGCGGCGCTGAAGTTCACGCCGAGGCCCTGCACCTGCGCGACCTGAATCACGCCGCCGCCCGTGCTGCTGCCCTGCACCGTGACGGCCTGCGTGTCGCCCTTCACGGCGATGCGGGCGGTGTTCGGGTGCACGTCACCCAGGTCCGCGTCCCGGAATTCGAAGGTCAGTCCGGCCGCCTGCGCCTCCTCGAAGGCGTGAGGGAGGCGCTGGTCGTCGGGCCGCATGCCCAGCAGTCCGGCAATCAGCGCGAGGTGCGTGCCGTGCCCGCGCCCGGTCTTGGCGAAGGAGGCGTGCAGGTCGATGACCGCGCTGCGGGCCTCCTCGCCCAGCAGGTGGTGCGCGACCAGTCCCAGACGGCAGGCGCCCGCCGTGTGGCTGCTGCTGGGGCCGATCATCACCGGGCCGATCATGTCCAGAAGGCTCATGCGGTCAGTGTACGCGCGCCCGGCGAACAGGTGGCCTTCAGGGGCGCGCGGCGGCGTTCAGGGCGTGCAGGCTGGTCCCGGCGTGCCGCAGGGCCGCGCGGGCCAGCGGAAGGCGCACGTGGGCGGGCGCGTGCGCGAACAGCCGCAGCATGGTGCGCGCCAGCGGGCCGGGCGGGGTGCGCGGGTCCAGGAAGGCGTGCCAGCGCGCGGGCGGCAGCGCGAAGAACGCCGCGAAGAAGGCGGGCAGGGCGCGCGGCGGCAGGTTCAGCAGGGCCTGCACGCCCAGCAGGTGCACGGCGCGGGCGGCGCGGCGTTCCGGGGGCCACAGGGCGTCCCAGCCGGCCTGCACCGGGTCGCCGCCATCCCGCAGAGCCCCGGCAATTGCGTCTGCCACGGCCGGGGCGTCCCGCAGCGCGCCGCTCACCTGAAAGCCGCTGATCGGGTGGACCAGTCCGGCGGCCGCCCCGAAGGCCAGCACGCTCCCCTCCCCGGCTGCGGGGGGGGCGGTGTTCATGGGGAAGGACACCCACTCGTCGCTGATGATCTCGCGCGGCGGGGTGCCCTGGGCGTGCAGGCGGGCGTGCAGGCGGGCTTCCAGGTCCTGGCGGGTGGGGGCGGGCCGGGCGATCAGGCTGGTTTCCTCCACGAAGTACCGGTCGCCGCCCAGGTGCATGGCGTACAGGAACGTCGCGCCGCCGCGCAGGTCAGCGGGCGGGTCCCCGTGTGGCGTGCGGTAGTCCATCCACACGACCGCGCCGGGCGCGCTGGGTGGCCGGTCGAAGGTCGCCACGATCCCGTACGCCGTCTGCAGGGCCGCGCCGTCCGGGTGGCGGTCCGGGTGCCGCAGCAGCGCGGGCTGGTGACCGCTGGCGTCAATGACCACGCGGGCCTCCCAGCGGGCGGGCTGCCCATCCTGCGTGCCCTGCACCGTCCAGCCGCCCGCCGTGCGTGTGGCCCCGCACACCCGCGCGGCCGTGAGGGTCAGTCCCCGCCCGGCCCGGCCGAGCAGCGCGGCGCGCAGGCCCGCGTTGTCCAGCAACGTGTACGGGCGCAGCAGCGGCGTGGGCTGCGGTCCGGTATACACGCGCACGTCCGCCCAGGTGTGCGCCGCGCAGTCCTGCGCCCAGCCGGGCAGGTCGTCCCGCCACGCGCCGTACGTGGCCGGGAACGGGGCGTGCGGGGCGGGGTCGGTCACGCGGACGCTCAGGCCGCGCGCGCTCAGTTCGGCGGCCAGGGCCAGTCCGGCGGGGCCGGCGCCGACGATCAGGGCGTCCGTCGGCGGTCCGGACAGGCCCGTGGGGGGGGAAGCGTCGGCGGTCATCTGGCCCGCAGGCTAGCGCGGCCCGGCCCGGCGCGAGTGTGCGCCCGCACCCCCCCGCACCGGCCGGGCCACAGGAGCCGGGGGGCGGCGAAAGCATCAAGGGCCTCTAAGGGCCGAGTGTGCTGCGGCACGCAGCGGCCCGTGCGGGCGGCACTCTAGCCTGCGCGCATGAGCACTCCTGACCACTCCTCCCGCCGCCCCGCTGCCCGACGCCTGCTGCTCGGGGCAGGCGCGCTGGCCCTGGGCCTGTCCCTGGCCGCCTGCTCGCGTGACGGCGCGCAGGGCTTCCTGAACAACGTGACCAGCACCGGCGGCCTGACCGTGAAACGCGACGTGTCGTACGGCCCGGACGCCCGCAACGTCATGGACATCTACGCGCCGCAGAACGCGCAGGGCGCGCCGGTCGTGCTGTTCATCCACGGCGGCTCCTGGCAGAACGGCGACAAGGACGGCCACAAGTTCGTCGGGGAGTCCCTGGCGCGCGCCGGGTACGTGGCGGGCGTCATGAGTTACCGCCTCGCGCCGCAGAACGTGTACCCGTCGTACGTGCAGGACGCCGCGCAGGCCCTGAAGGTGCTGCGCGCCGACGCCAAGACCTTCGGCGGCAACCCCGACAACCTGTTCGTGATGGGCCACTCGGCCGGGGGATTCAACGCCACCGAGATGGTCGACAACGCCCGCTGGCTGGCCGAGGTGAACGTGCCCGTGGGGAGTATCCGGGGCGTGATCGGCGTGGCCGGGCCGTACTCCTTCGATTTCCGTACCTTCCAGTCGGCCGTGGCCTTCCCGAAAGGCGCCACGCCCGACGAGGTCATGCCCGACCGCCACGTGCGCGCCGACGCGCCCCCGCACCTGCTGCTGGTCGCGCAGAACGACGACACGGTCGAGGCGTACAACGGCGTGAACATGGAACGCGCCCTGCGCGCGGCGGGCGTGCCGGTGGAACTCAAGGTGCTGCCGCGCGTGGGGCACATCACGATCATCGCGGCCATGTCCCGGCCCCTGACGTTCCTGGGCGACACGCGCGCGCAGGTCATCCGCTTCATCGAGGAGCGCCGCCTGAAGTGAGCGCCGCCTGAAAGAACGCGGCGGGGCGGTAGATTGGGCGCATGTCCCGCTCCGCCCTGCTTCTCATTGCCCTGGCGTGCGCGCCGCTGCTGGGCGGCTGCCGTTACACGTTCGTGCCGCTGATTCCCGCGCAGGTAAACGTGGACCTGCCCGTGCGCCTCACGAGCGCCACGCTGGAACGGCAGGGCGAGACCCTGAAGCTCTCGGCGCAGGTGGACGGCCGTTTCGAGCCGGGCTTCCTGACCGTCCGCTGGTTCGACGGCGGCCGGCTGCTGGGCACCGACAGCGTGTACCTGGACGGGGCGCAGCGCCGCGCCGCCTTCACGTGGATGGCCGCCCAGCCCGGCACGTACCGCGCGGTCCTGTCGTTCGGCGGGACGGTGCTGCGGCAGGTCGAACTGTACGAGGTGCAGCCGTGACGCCAGCGGGCGGGCCGCAGCCGCGCACCTGGGACGGCGTGGTCGAGTGGACGGCCGGCACCCGCGAGCGGTTCATCTGGCAGGCCGGGCAGCTCAAACCGCTGCGGACCGAGGCGTGGGACGCGCCCGTCAATTACGGCTGCGTGCCCGGCACCTGGAATCCCGCCGACGACGCCGAGGTGGACGCCGTGTGGCTGGGCGGGCCCCTGCCGGTCGGCACGCGCCGCACGCTGGCCCCGGCAGGGCTGCTGCACCTGCATGACGGGGATCACAAGGTCATCTTCGACGCGCGCCCCACCGCGCCGGATGCACCGCTGGACGGCGCGGCCGTGCAGGCACTCCTGAACTGGTTCCCGCCCGACCGGGGCGCCCGCCTGCTGCCGGCCCACGAGGCCGCCGCGTGGCTGGCCGACTGCAGCACTCCCTGAAAAAGGGGCGGCTGAAGAAGGGTCCGGGACGCGCTGGAACGGGGCGAGGTCAGGGTTGCGCGAGCGGCTGGGCGGGCCGGGATGGCTGGGTAGACCGGGATGGCTGGGCGGGCGTCCAGACCTGCACGACCTGCGTGAGGCGGGCGCTCACCCACGCGAACGCGTCGCTGCGCGGTGTGGTGACGGCGCTGTGGTCCTCGCGGGACGACACGAACAGCTGCAGGCCCTGGCGGGTGCCGTCCAGGCGGGTGTTGACGCTCAGGTCGAACAGGTAGTTGACGGGCAGGCCGCCGCTGGCGCTGCGGGCCGGGTAGCGTTTGCTCTGCACTTCCAGGTTGACGGTCACGTTGGGCCACACCACGTCCTTGATGTTGCGGCGCGCGCCGTTCACCTGGATCAGGTCGCAGGCTTCCAGCAGGCTGGGCGTCTGGTCGTGGCCGCGCAGCAGCGCCTGGAAATCGCCGCGCCAGCCGACGCAGATGGCGTCCAGGTCGATCTGCACGTCGAAGGTCACGTCCGGGTTCACGCGGGTCAGGTGGTGCAGCCACACCGCCCCCTGCGAGTGTCCCAGCAGCACCAGCCGGGGCGGGTGGGGGCCGCGCAGCCAGGGTTTGATGGCGGTCAGGTCGGCCTGCAACGCGGCGTACCCGCGCTGGTCGGCCCCGATGAACGGGGACCGGAACTGCCCGGCCGGGTGGCTGGCGTACCCGCTGGCCTGCACGCTCAGGCCGCGCGCGGTGAACACGCCGGCCAGGGCGTCCAGCGTGCCGCGCCCCGACAGGTAATCCACGTTGTCACGCGGGGCCTGACAGGGCGGCCCGCACCGGCCGGAGACCGACAGGATCACCACGTCGGGCGGCGGACCAGCCAGGTTCAGGGGCGGGGTGCGCGGGGCCTGCGGCGTGAACCGGGGGGCGCACGCCGTGAGCAGCACAAGCAGGAGCAGAAGCGGAGCGCGCATTCGGCCCCCAGTGTAGAAGCCCTGCGGCAGCGGTAGGTCATGCAGATGCCATTTGCTCCGTTCAGGGCTGGTCGGTGGGCTGCCCGGCGGGGCGGTCGCTGCGGCGGTACAGCTTGGCGGGGCGGCCCGCCTGCCCGTACTGGTGGTCCAGCTGGGCCGCCCCGCTGCGCACGAGGTGTTCGAGGTACCGCCACGCGGTGACGCGGCTGAGGCTGACCTGCTCGCCGATGTCCTCGGCACTGACGGGGTGCGGGGCGTCCCGCAGGGCCTGCGCGACGCGTTCGAGGGTGTTCGGGTCGATGCCGCGCGGCAGGCTGGGCAGGGTCGGGCCGAGGCCCAGCAGGCGGTCCAGGCGGCCCTGGTCGAGGCGGCCCTGGTCCACGCGGCCCGCCTCGGCGTGGTGGCGGGCGCGGTGGCGGGCCAGCAGGTCGTTCAGGCGCGCGCCGGTAAACGGTTTGATCAGGTAGTCGAACGCGCCGTGCGCGAGGGCGAGGCGCACGCTGGCCTCGTCGTCGGCGGCGGTGATCAGGGCCACGTCGGTGGTCAGGCCCTGGGCGCGCCAGTGGCGCAGCAGGCCCAGGCCGCTGCCGTCGGGCAGGTGCACGTCCAGCAGGATCAGGTCGGGGGTCAGGGCGCGGGCCAGGGCGTCGGCCTGGGCGCAGGTGGCGGCGCTGCCGACGACGTGCACGTCCGGGTCGCGTTCCAGCAGGTCGCGGTTCACGCGGGCGACGCGCAGGTCGTCCTCGACCAGCAGGACTCGGGTGGGGGCGGGCGCGGCGGCTGGGTTCATGGGTGATCTCCGGCAGCATACGGGGCGGGGTCGGGGGGGTCGTCGGTGGGCGGGCCGGACCGCAGCGCGCCAGGAGCCGGCAGGCCGGGGTGCAGCGGGGTGGGGCGCAGCGGGGTGGGCAGCGGCAGGCTCAGCAGGAACACGGTCCGCCCGTCCCGGCGGGTGTGGCGCAGTTCGCCGCCCAGGGCGTGCAGGCGCACCGTCACGCCGTGCAGGCCGTAGCCGCGGCCCTCGCCCTTGCTGCTCACGCCGCGCTCGAACAGGCGGGTGCCCAGGTAGGCGGGCACGCCGGGGCCGCTGTCCTCGACCTCGATCTGCATGCCTTCCGGGTCCTCTCCGATCAGGACCGTGACCTGTCCGGGCTGGCCGCCCAGGGCCTCGAAGGCGTTGCCGGTCAGGTTGCCCACGGCGCTGACCAGCGTGTCGGCGTGCCGTTCCCAGATGGGGCCGAGGCTGCTGCCCTCGGCCACCTGAAAGTCGATGCCGAGTTCCTGCGCCCGCTCGCGTTTCCCGGCCAGCAGGGCCACCAGCCGGGGCACCTGCACGTCGTGCAGCAGTTGCCGGAACTGAGAGTCGGCGTGAATCTCGGCGTTCAGGACGCGCAGGGCCTCCTCACTGCGGCCCAGTTGCAGCAGGCCGGACAGGACGTGCAGGCGGTTCTGGTACTCGTGCGTCTGGGCGCGCAGCACGTCCACGAAACCGCGTGCGTGCGTGAGTTCCTCGGCCAGGGCCAGCGCCTCGGCCCGGTCTCGGAAACCGGCCACGAACCCACCGGCGTCCAGCGGTTCGAGGTTCACGAGGACCGGCTGCCCGCGCAGGGTCAGTTCGAGGTTCTGGTGGCGGCCCGGCGCGGCGGGGTCGGTCACGCGGGCCAGTTCCGGCCACAGCTGCGCCAGCGGGGCGTGGTCCGGTCGGCCCAGCATGCTGACGGCGCGGTCGCTGCTGAGCGTGACCTGACCGGCGGCGTTCACGGCCAGCACGCCCTCGCGCAGCGCGGCCAGCACGGCCCGCTGCTCGCTGACCAGCGCAGCGATCTGTTCGGGTTCCAGGTTCAGGATCTCGGCCCGCAGGCGCCGGGCGGCCCACACGGCCCCCAGGGTGCCCAACGCCAGCGCCAGCACAAACCAGGGCAGCAGGCTGACGAGCGCGCCCAGTACCAGGTGCCACACCTGCGGCATCAGGTACCCGGTGCTGACCACGCCCACCACGCGCCCGCCGCGCACGCCGCCCGCCCAGACGGGCACCTTGCCGCGCACGCTCAGGCCCAGGCTGCCGCGCGCCACGCTGACGACCTCCTGCCCGGCCAGCGGCAGGGCGTTGTCGCCGCCTTCCATGGGTTTGCCCAGCCGCTCGGGCAGCGGGTGCGCCAGCCGCACGCCCCGCCGGTCCCCGACCACGATGAAGTCCGCTTCGGCCTCGGCACGCAGAGCGTTCACGCGGGCGTTCAGGGCGGCGTCCGGCGCGGCGCGGGTCGCTCCGACGATCACGTCCGGCAGGCGCGACACGATGCGGCTGGCCGTCAGGGCGCGTTCCCCCAGGCGTTCGCGGGCCTCGCCGTACAGTTGCGCGGTCTGCACGGCGACCAGCAGCAGCGTCATGGCGCACAGCACCAGCAGGTGCAGCCGCACGAGGCGGCCCTGCAGGTCAGGGCGTCGGGAGAACACGGCCATCGGTACCAGCGATTCTAGGCGGCGGGCGGGCGCGGGGCCGGTTGTGTTCATTCTGTTCACACCTGTGCGTTACGTAAGCGGAAAGCGTCGTGCTGCGCGCAACAAACGCCTTGTAGTAAAGGCCGCGTGAGGGTAGGGTAGCCGGGTACTGACAACCCAGACCGGCTGCCCACCCGAGCGGCAGCCCACCCCCCCGGAGGTTCACCATGAACGTGAAAACTGCTGCCCTTGCCCTGTCCGCCCTGCTGAGTACCGCCGCCCCCGCCGCCGCGCAGAACCTGAACCTGCGCGTCATGGCCCCCGCCAGCCCCGGCGGCGGCTGGGACCAGACCAGCCGCGCCATCCAGACCGTCATGCAGGACGAGGGCATCGCCAAGCCCGTGCAGGTGTTCAACGTGCCCGGCGCGGGCGGCACCATCGGTCTGGCGCAGCTGTACAACAGCAAGGGCGACGGGAACCTGCTGATGACCATGGGCCTCGTGATGGTCGGCGCGATCCAGACGAACAGCTCCAAGGTGGACCTGAGCCGCGTGACACCCATCGCCCGCCTGACCGGCGAGTACGAGGTCATCGTGGTGCCCGCCAGCAGCCCCTACAAGACGCTGGGTGACCTGGCAGCCGCCTGGAAAGCGAACAACGCCCTGGCCTTCGCCGGGGGCAGCGCCGGGGGCACCGACCACATGCTGGTCGGCCTGTTCGCCAAGGCGGCGGGCGTGGATACCAAAAAGATGAACTACGTGCCGTTCAGCGGCGGCGGCGAGACCCTGGCGGCCGTGCTGGGCAACCAGGTCGCGGCGGGCGTCGCCGGGTACGGCGAGTTCGAGGCGCAGATCAAGGCCGGGAAGCTGCGCGCCCTGGGCATCAGCGCCCCCAAGGCGCAGGCCGGGATTCCGGTGCCCACCATGAAATCGCAGGGCTTCAACGTGGACCTCGCCAACTGGCGCGGCATCGTCGCCCCTCCCGGCATCAGCGGCAGCCAGAAGGCCACGCTGGTCAGCGCCATGGACAAACTGCACACCAGCAAGGCCTGGAAGGACACCCTGAAGACCCGTAACTGGACGGACCTGTACATGAGCGGCAGCAAGTTCGACGTGTTCCTGAAACTCGAAGCGGTCCGCACCCGCGAGATCCTGAAAGACATCGGCCTTGTCAAATAACGTCAAGTAACACCGACTTTTTCAGCGGTCCGGGCGGCGGCGAGTTTCCTTCGCCCCGCCCGGCTTGCTGTGCCTGCTTCCTTTATCCATGGTCTCCACACGAGGTTCGATTCATGTCTGATTCCACCGTCCCCCCCATCCCACCTGCTCCTGCGGCCCCTTCCGCGCGGCCCGGCCTGAGCGTCCCGGACCTGCTGGTCGCGCTGGGCGTCGTCCTGCTGGGCGCGCTGCTGCTGGCTGGCACGCTGCGGATTCCCTTCGGGATCAATGCCGTGGTCGGCCCGCGCGTGTTTCCGCTGATCGTGTCGGTTGGCACGCTGCTGCTGGGCGCCCTGCTGACCGTGAACGTCCTGCGCGGCGGCCGCGCCGAACCGGCCGCCGAGGAGGACACCGACCCGGACGCCCAGCCCGACCTTCGCCAGCCGGGCCTGATCCTGGGCGGGTTCCTGCTGGGCGCCGCTCTGCTGCAACCGCTGGGTTTCGTGATCGGCACGGCCCTGATGTACTTCAGCGTGGGCTTCGCGTTCGGTGAGCGGCGCGCGCCGCTGCTGGCGGGCGTGGCGCTGGCCGTGGCGCTCGTCACGTACGTGGTGTTCACGCGCGGCCTGGGCCTGACCCTTCCGGCCGGCATTCTCAAGGGCGTGCTGTGATGGAGGCCGTCACCTCTCTGCTCGCGGGTTTCGAGACGGCCCTGACGCCCCTGAACCTGCTGTGGGCGCTGATCGGCGTGACGCTGGGTACCCTGGTGGGCGTGCTGCCCGGCATCGGCCCGGCCCTGACGGTCGCGCTGCTGCTGCCCGTCACGGCGCAACTACCGCCCGTGAGTGCGTTCATCATGTTCGCCGGGATCTACTACGGCGGCATGTTTGGCGGCAGCACCACCAGCATCCTGCTGAACACGCCCGGCGAGAGCAGTTCGATCATCACGGCGCTCGAAGGCAACAAGATGGCCCGCAAGGGGCGTGCGGCCGCCGCTCTGGCCACGGCCGCCATCGGGTCGTTCGTGGCTGGAACCATCGGCACCATCCTGCTGACCTTCGCCGCGCCCGCCATTGCCAACGTGGCTGTCATGATTCCGCCCAGCGCCAAGTTCGCGCTGATCATGCTCGCGTTCGTGACCATCAGCGCCACCTTCGGGAACTCCCCACTGCGCGGCCTGATCAGCCTGTTCTTCGGCCTGACCATCGGGCTGGTCGGCACGGACCTGCAGAGCGGGCAGGCGCGCTTCACGCTGGGCCGCCCGGAACTGCTCGACGGCATCGAGTTCGTCACGGTCGTGATCGGCCTGTTCGCCGTGGGCGAAACGCTGTTCGTCGCCAGCCGCCTGCGCAAGGACAAGGCCAGCGTCATCAAACTGGATGGCAACGCCAGCATGACCCGTGAAGACTGGCGGCGCTCCTGGAAACCCTGGCTGCGCGGCACGGCCCTGGGCTTCCCGTTCGGCGCGATTCCCGCCGGCGGCGCCGAGATTCCCACGTTCCTGTCGTACACCCTGGAACGCCGCCTGAGCAAGCACCCGGAAGAATTCGGCAAGGGCGCCATCGAGGGCGTCGCCGGGCCGGAAGCCGCGAACAACGCCAGCGCGGCGGGCGTGCTCGTGCCGCTGCTGACGCTGGGCCTGCCCACCAGCGCCACCGCCGCCATCCTGCTCGCCGCGTTCCAGCAGTACGGCCTGCAACCGGGCCCGCTGCTGTTCGTCACGAACGGCGACCTCGTGTGGGGCCTGATCGCCAGCCTGTACATCGGGAACGTCATGCTGCTGGCCCTGAACCTGCCGCTCGCTCCCGTGTGGGCGCGACTGCTGCTGATTCCCCGCCCGTTCCTGTACGCCGGGATTCTGGTGTTCTCCACGGTCGGCGTGTACTCCCTGAACAACTCCGTGTTCGACCTGATCCTGCTCGCCATCTTCGGCGTGATCGGGTACGGCATGCGCCGCTTCGACTTTCCGGTCACGCCCGCCATCATCGGCGTGATCCTCGGCCCGGTCGCGGAAAGTCAGTTCCGCACGGCGCTGCAGCAGAGTAACGGCAACCCCACCATCTTCCTGCAGAGCCCCCTGACCGTCTTCATCCTGCTGGCCGTCCTGGCCGCCCTGATCGTCCCGGCCGTCCTGAAAGCCCGCGCGGCCCGCCGGGTCTGATACGGACTCCGGTTGAATGGTTTGCACAAACCATTTAACCCGAGCGGAGCGAGTGGGAGCCGGACGGGTTCCGGGCGTGGAGTTGGCAACCCGGTGTGGTTCCGGGTTGTTAACGAAACAGACGGAATCCGTCTGATACACACAGACAAGCGCCCCCGACCGTGATGGTCGGGGGCGCTGTCATGCCGGGAAGAGGTTACTTCGCGGCGGTGTAGCGGCGCGCAACTTCGTCCCAGTTCACGACGTTCCAGAAGGCCTTCAGGTAGTCCGGGCGCTTGTTCTGGTAGTTCAGGTAGTAGGCGTGTTCCCACACATCCACGCCCAGGATGGGGGTGCCGCTGACGCCAGCGACGGCCTCGCCCATCAGGGGGCTGTCCTGGTTGGCGGTGCTCACGACGGCCAGCGCGCCGTCCTTGACGACCAGCCAAGCCCAGCCGCTGCCGAAGCGGGTCTTGGCGGCGTCCTCGAACTTCTCCTTGAAGGCGTCGAAGGAACCGAAGGCGGCGTTGATGGCGTCGGCCAGTTCACCGCTGGGTTGCCCGCTGGCCTGGGGGCCCATGACGGTCCAGAACAGGCTGTGGTTGGCGTGGCCGCCGGCGTTGTTGCGCAGCGCGCCTTTCTTGTCGGCGGGCACCTGATCGAGTTTGGTGATCAGTTCCTCGACGCTCAGGCTGGCAAACTCGGTGCCTTCGAGGGCCTTGTTCGCGTTGTCCACGTACGCCTGATGGTGCTTGGTGTGGTGGATTTCCATGGTGCGCGCGTCGATGTGGGGTTCGAGGGCGTCGTAGGCGTAGGGCAGCTGGGGAAGTTCGTAAGCCATGATGAGCTCCTTTACAGGCCGGGTGGGCGGTCCCGCACGGTGCGGGCCGTTCCCGGCGACCGCTGTGTATCTTACGCGCCGCCGCGCCGCTGCGTGGAGGCCCGGCGGGTTAAGGCGGACTTCATGTTGCCCGGCAGGTGCCGGGTGGGCGACCGGTGCGCCCTGCATACGGCCACGCACTGGTGCGCGTGCAGGTCGGGCAAATGCTCTAGCATGGCGGGTAATGCGTTCTCCCCTGCCCCGCGCCGTCCTCAACCGCCTGGAAACCGGGCGGCTGGTGGTGCTCAGCGTGCTGCTGGGCGCCCTGGTCGGGGGCCTGAGCATCATCCTGCGGCTTACGCTGGACGCCGCCGTGCGGCTGGGCACCCTGATCACGGATTACGCGCCGCCCGGCACGACCGGCGAGGGCGGCCTGATGATGGCCTTCGGAACGGCCGCTCCGTGGGGACTGCTGGCGCTGCCGCTGCTGGGCGCGCTGTACGCGTGGCTGGTCCCCGCCCGGCTGGGTGACCCGCTGACGCAACTGGTGCGCGGCTACCACGGGCGCGGGCAGTGGCCGGGGCCGCTGGTGCAGGTGCGGACGCTGCTGGCGACCCTGCTGGCGTACGGCTCGGGCCTGCTGATCGGGCGGGACTCGGCGTTCACCATGACCGGGCAACTGGGCGCGCGGCTGATGCAGCGCGTGACCCGCCTGGACGCCGTCGAGGTCCGCACGCTGACCCTGGCGGGCGCGGCGGCGGCGCTGGGCGCGGTGCTGCACGCGCCGCTGGCCGCCGCGATCCTGATTGCCGAGGTGCTGTACCGCCGCTTCGAGTTCGAGTTCGAGGTGGTCATGCCGTGCGTGCTGGCGGCCGTGGCCGGGACGGCCGTGTACGGACTGGCGTTCGGCTTCGCGCCGCTGCTGGCCTTCCCGGACGTGCAGGTGCCGGCCAGCACGCAGTTCCCGGCGTTTCTGCTGGTGGCGCTGGCGGCCACGCTGCTGGGCTGGCTGTCGCTGCTGGCGTGCCGGGTCGTGCCTGAGGCGTGGTCCGAGGGGCGGTTCCGGCCGCTGCTGGGCCTGATCTTCGGCGGGATCACGGCGGCCGCCGCCGTCTTCAGCACGCCGGCCGTGCTGGGCGACGGGAGCGGCTGGGTGCAGCTGAGCGCGGCCGGGTTCATGGGCACCGAGGGCCTGGGGCAGAGCGCGTGGCGCTGGCTGCTGCTGGCGCTGGGCGCGCAGATCGCGCTGGGCGGCGGGGTGCTGCCGTCGGTGGGTGTGGGCGGCCTGCTGGGCGCGGGCCTGAGCAGCCTGCTGGGCGTGGATACCGCCACCGGCAGCATGGTCGGGGCGGTCGCGTTCCTGACGGTCACGCTGAACGTGCCGCTGGCCGCCACGCTACTGGCCGTCGCGTGGGGCGGCGACACGCTGCTGCCCGTGGCGCTGGTCGCCAGTGGCGTGGCGCACGTCCTGAGCGGCACGAGCGGAATCGTTCCGTCGCAGCTTCAGGCCCGGCGGGACAGCGCCGTGCATGCCGGGCCGGCGTGGCTGCCGGACTCCGTGCGGTTCATCTCGCGCCGGCCCACGGCCGGGCAGCCCGGCGTGCCGTTCGACGCGCCGCAGGACGCCCCGGCCACCCAGCCGGACGCCCTCAGCCCGGACCTGCCGGTGGACGGCGACCTGCTGCCCGCCCCCACCGCCGAGCGCGAACTGTACCGCCGGGTCGTGCCGCCCAGCTGGCGCGGCGCGCGCCTGAGCATCCTGAGCCTTCCGCCGGGTGTGGAGGTGGTCGGGATCGTCCGGGACGGCTCGGTGCGCCTGCCCCGCCCGGAACTGCGCCTGACCGCGCAGGACGAACTGGTGTTCCTGGCCCGCCCGGAGGCTTACAACGCGCTCGAAGGCATCCTGCGTCTGCCGGGCAGCTGAAACCGGGACGGGTCGGCCGCCGACACACTGACCGCTGACGTGCCCCTGCCGGGCTGTCCTGGCATGCGGAACCGCTTCCGGCTGGCCCGGCGGCCGGGCGGCGTGCGGCGCGGATAATGCCGCTCATGACGCCTGCCTCTTTCCGCGCCTGGGACCGGAACGAACGGCTGGGCATCCTGAACGGCTGGGCGGTATTCACCGGAGACGGGTTCCTGAACGTGTCGGTCGTCGTCGTGGGCTTTGCCGCGCGGCTGGGCGCGCCCAACTGGGTGATCGGGCTGCTGCCGGCCATCGCGGCGGGCGGGTGGATGCTGCCGCAACTGCTGGTGGCCGCGCGGGTCCGTAGCCTGCCGTTCAAGTTACCGGTGTACCGGTCGGCAGCGCTCGTCCGGACCGGCACGTACGTGGCGATGGTCCTGATCGCGGCCCTGCTGACGGACAGCCCGGCGCTGTGCCTGACGCTGTTCGTGCTGGCCATGCTACTGAACGCCCTGGCGTCCGGCGTGTCCGGCCTGCCGTTCCTGGAAGTGGTCAGCAAAACGGTACCGTCCGCGCGCCGCCCGCGTTTTTTCGGGACGCGCAACCTGTACGGCGGCCTGCTGGCGTTCGGGGCGGGCCTGCTGGTCCGCTGGATTCTGGCGTCGGACCTGCCGTTCCCGCTGAATTACGCGCTGATCTTCGCGCTGGGCACGGCGGCGTTCACGTTCGGGTACTGGGTGTTCGGACTGGTCACGGAGCCCGCCGATCCGCCCCTGGCGCGGCAGGGCACCCGCGCGGAGTTCCGCGCCATTCCCGCCACGCTGCGCGACCCGCACTTCCGGGCGTTCCTGATCGTGCGCCTGCTGCTGGCGGCCGCCAGCATGAGCGAACCGTTCTTCGCCGTGAACGCCCTGCGGGAATTGAACTACCCGGCCGCCACGCTGGGCGTGTTCGTGATGGCCCTGACCGGCGCGGCCCCCCTGTCGAACGTGGTGTGGCAGCGCGTGGCCGAGCGCAAGGGCTCGCGGCGCATCATCCGCTACGCCAGCGTGTTCTACGGTCTGGCCCCGCTGTACGCCATCGCGGTCGGCGCACTGGGCCTGAACGCCTGGGCGTACCTGGGGGTGTTCGTGCTGTCCAGCGTGGCCACGCAGGGCTTCAACCTGGGGCACACCAATCACCTGCTGAACATCGCGCCCGAGGACGCCCGCAGCCGCTACATCGGCACGCTGAACACCCTGGTCGGCGCGGCCCTGTTCACCCCGGTGATCGGGGGACTGCTGGCCGACCGGGTCGGGTACACGCCCGTGTTCGCGGTCAGCGGCCTGCTGTGCGCCGCCGCGTGGTGGCAGTGCGGGAAACTGCGCCGCGACGCGTAGGCCTGACCGGAAGCCAGCCAGTCATCCGGCCCCCCTCCCCCCTCCGGTTGACCGTTTCCGTGGACGGTTCAACCGAAGCTCATACGGACTCCGTCTGTTTCGCTCCTGCTCGCACATCCGCTCGGATTGACCGGTTTTCGCAAACCATTCAATCGGAGTCCGTATCAGTGGTCCAGAATCTTGCTCAGGAACTGCTTGGCGCGGTCGTGCTGCGGGTTCTGGTAGAAGTTCTCGGGCGTGGTGTCCTCCACGATGTTGCCCTGGTCGAAGAACAGGATGCGGTCGGCGACCTCACGCGCGAAGCCCATCTCGTGCGTGACGACCAGCATGGTCATGCCGGTGCGCGCCAGTTCCTTCATGACGTCCAGCACCTCCTTGATCATCTCGGGGTCCAGGGCGCTGGTGGGCTCGTCGAACAGCATCACCTTGGGGTCCATGGCCAGGGCGCGGGCAATCGCCACGCGCTGCTGCTGCCCGCCGGACAGTTGCGCCGGGTACTTGTGCGCCTGCTCCTCGATGCCCACGCGGCGCAGCAGGTCCAGGCCGCGTTTGTCGGCGTCGGCCCTGGTGGCCTTGCGGACGCGGGTGGGGGCCAGCGTGATGTTCTCCAGGACGGTCAGGTGCGGGAACAGGTTGAACGACTGGAAGACCATGCCGACCTCGCGGCGGATGGCGTCCAGGTTGCCCTTGCCGTTCAGGGGGATGCCGTCCACGGTGATGGTACCGCCGTCGTGCGCGTCGAGGGCGTTGATGGTGCGGATGAAGGTGCTCTTGCCGCTGCCGCTGGGGCCGATGATCACCACGACCTCGCCGGGCTGTACGGTCAGGTTCACGCCCCGCAGCGCGTGGAAGGTGCCGAAGTGCTTCTGGACGTTCTGCGCGTCGATGATGGGCGGTCCGTCCTTCTGCCCGGCGGGCGCGCGGGTCTGACCGGGCAGGGGGGCCGGGCCGGCAGCTTCTTTACTGAGGGACGGGGAGGAATGCGTCATGCAGGCAGTCTACCGTCCGCCCGCCGGGCGTGACAGGACTGGGCCGGGCTGTGCTTGTGCTGGGCTGTGCTGGGCGGGCGCGGTCCACACGCTCCGTGCCTGCCACGGGCCGCACCCGGGTGTCGCCGCGCCCAGGTTTCGAAAGGCGGCCCGGCGGGTTTCGTTGACGGGTGGGCGATCCTCTGTACGAAACCCGCCCGGTCCGTTAGAAGGCGGCGCCGTCAACTGTTTATCAGGCCTGCATGCTAGGATGACCTCTATTCTCACGCGCGGTTCAGGCTGCCTGCAGGCCGCCGAACCTTTCAAAACAGGAGTTCCCATGAAGAAAAGCACCCGTCAGCTGACCGCTGTTCTCGTTCTCGGTACGGCCGCCGCCGCCCTCGCCCAGGGCACCACCTTCCTGACCATCGGGTCGGGCAGCACCACCGGCGTGTACTTCCCGGTCGCGACCGGCATGGCCAAGATGCTCAACGACGCCGGCAGCGGCGTGCGCGCCAACGCCCGCTCGACCGGCGGCAGCGTGTTCAACATGAGCGCCATCGCCAGCGGGGAACTCGACGCGGCCGTCGCGCAGAACGACGTCGTGTACTACGCGTACAAGGGCACGGGCCTCCAGGCGTTCCAGGGCAAGGCGAACAGCAAACTGCGCACCATGGCCGTCCTGTACCCCGAGGTGCTGCACGTCGTGGCGCGCAAGGACAGCGGCATCAAGACCATCGCGGACCTGAAAGGCAAGCGCGTGGTCATCGGTGACCTGGGCTCCGGCACGGAGCTGACCGCCAAGCAGGTCATGGAAGCGTACGGCCTGGGCTTCGACGACCTGGGGCAGGCGCTGCGCGTCTCGCCCGCCCAGGGCATCAGCCTGATGCAGGACAAGCGCGCCGACGCGCTGTTCTACACCGTGGGCGTGGGCGCCAGCGCCATCGCGCAGATCGCGCAGACCGTGGACGTGAACATGGTCCCGGTCAGCGGGAACCAGGCCAGCAGCCTGCTCAAGAAGTACCCCTTCTACGTGCGGTACAACATTCCCGCCAAGAGCTACAAGGGCATCGGCGCGACCGTGCCCAGCGTCGCCGTGCAGGCCACGCTGGTCACCAGCACCGCCATGAGCGAGGACGCCATCTACAAGGCCATGAAGGGCATCTTCGACAACGAGGCCGACCTGAAGGCCATTCACCCCAGCCTGGCCACCAACTTCAGTTACGCCAAGGCCGTCAAGGGTCTGCCCGCGCCGCTGCACCCGGGCGCCGTGAAGTTCTTCAAGGAAAAAGGCCTGAACGTCAAGTGAGTGCAGGCACTCCGGTCCGGGGCGAGGCGTCCTGAACCGGAACAGCCGGGGCCAGCCGTGACATGATCGGGCTGGCCCCACACCTTGATTCCCGCCCGCCAATTCCCGCACCGGCGCACCCGCAGACCCCGGTCCGGGCCATTTCTGTTCAAGGAGAACCCCAGACGCATGAGTGATCCCACCAGACCCATCAGTTCAGACCCGACCCTGACACCGCCCGGCACCGAGATGACCGAGGGGGAACGCCGCGCCATCGAGATGGTCGAGGCGGCCGAGACCGGCGGCCGGAAACTTCAGGGGGCCCAGAAGTGGCTGGTGACGCTGCTGGCCGTCGCGTGGTGCGTGTACCAGATGTACGCCGCGCAGGTCGGGGACATCGACACCCTGACCCTGCGGGCCACGCACCTGGCGTTCGCGTTTGCGCTGGCGTACCTGGTGTTCCCGTTCCGGAAGACGCCGGGCCGCCCGCAGACGCGCGTGCCCTGGTACGACTGGATTCTGGGCATCGGCGCGACCGCGACGGCCGTCTACCTGATTGCGCGGTACCCGAACATTGCTGGCGAGCAGGGCGGCACCCTGACCACCCCGGACGTGTGGGTGGGCAGCGGCATGGTGATCCTGCTGATGCTGGCCGCGTGGCGCACCATCGGGATTGCCATGCCGATCGTGGCGGGCGTGTTCATGCTGTACGCCCTGACCGGCCCGCGCGGCCTGATCCGGGGCGACCTGGGACCGCAACTGCAACTGCACGCCGGGCAGACGTGGCCGCAGGTGGTGGGGCAACTGTTTGCTAACACCGAGGGCATCTTCGGGACGGCCATCGGCGTCTCGGCACAGATCGTGTTCCTGTTCGTGCTGTTCGGCGCGATCTTCGACAAGCTGGGGGCCGGCGAGTGGTTCATGAACGTCGCGCAGGGCCTGCTGGGCGGGTTCCGGGGTGGTCCGGCCAAGGCCAGCGTGCTGAGCAGCGCCCTGAACGGCATCATCTCGGGTTCGGCGGTCAGTAACGTCGTGACCGGCGGGAACATCACCATCGGCACCATGAAACGCGTGGGGTACAGCGCCGAGAAGGCCGGGGCCATCGAGGTCGCCAGCTCCAGCAACGGCCAGCTGATGCCGCCCGTGATGGGCGCGGCGGCGTTCATCATGGCGCAGAACCTGAACATCGAGTACCGCAGTCTGATCCTGGCGGCGGCCATCCCGGCGTTCCTGTGTTACGGGGCGCTGCTGGTCGTCACGCACATCGAGGCGCTGAAACTGAACCTGCGGGGCCTGCCGAAGAGCGAGTTGCCGCGCGTGCGTCAGACGCTGCTGTCCGGCTGGTACTACCTGCTGCCGCTGGGGTACCTGATCGGCACGCTGACCATCAACCCGGAGGCCACCCCGGAACGCGTGGCGCTGAACACCATCTTCATGATGATGGTCATGATGTTCGTGCAGGAAGCCTTCTTCGCCGCGCGTGACGGTCGCGGCCCGGGCCGGGGCCTGCTGGACGGCGGCCGCAAACTGATCGAGGCTTTCGAGAGCGGCGCGCGCTCCATGATCGGCATTGCCATTGCCACGGCCGCCGCCGGGATCATCGTGGGCATCGTGACCATCACGGGCCTGGGCTTCGGACTGGCGGACATCGTGCAGCTGGCCAGCGACGGCGTGCGCTCCCTGATGGCCTTCGCGGGGCCGCAGGTGGCGACGTTCGCGTCCGTGCTGGTGGTGCTGTTCATGGCGCAGCTGATCGCCCTGATTCTGGGCATGGGTCTGCCCACCACCGCGAACTACATCCTGATGAGCGCCCTGATCGTCCCGATCATCGCGAAGGTCGCGGGCCTGGATACCAGCAACCCGGCGCAGATGCTGCCCGTGCACATGTTCGTGTTCTACTTCGGGATCATGGCCGACAGCACGCCCCCGGTGGCGCTGGCGGCGTTCGCGGCGGCCGCCATCAGCGGCGGGAACCCGGTCGCGACCGGCGTGCAGGCCTTCAAGTACGAGCTGCGCACCGCGCTGCTGGCGTACATGATGTTCTTCAACCCGCAGCTGCTGCTGATCGCGAACGGCCGCCTGAACGGGGTGCCGTTCGGGGAGGCGGTCTTCATGGTGATCTTCGCGTTCATCGGGCTGGTGGCGTTCAGCGCGGCCACCATGCGCTTCCTGCACCGCAAGACCAACCCGGTGCAGATGCTGCTGCTGCTGATCGCGTCGTTCATTCTGATCATTCCCACGCAGATCGTGTGGAACCTGACCGCGCTGGCGCTGATTGCCGCCGTGTACTTCTGGCAGAAGGCGGGCAGCCGCTCCGAGCCGCCGGCCACACTCAACGCCGCCTGATACGGACTCCGGTTGAAAGGTTTGCAAAACCTTTCAACCCGAGCGGAGCAAGCAGGAGCAAAGAGGATTCCGGGCGTGGAGTTGGCAACCCGGTGCCCCTCCGGGTTGTTAACGGAACAGACGGAATCCGCATGAGCCGCCGCGCCTGATCTGCTCCGCCCGATCAGGGGTCCCTCAAGGAATACCCAAGCTGAAACGCCCCGCCCACCGTGCCGGGGCGTTTCGCGTGGCGGGGCGCGGTGTCAGGATAATGAGGTGAACGTGCCCCGCCCTCCCACCTCCTCTGAACGCCCGGCCCGGCCTGACTGGCGTGACGCCCGCGACGTTCCGCAGCTGCTGCGGACCCTGTGGGCGCAGCCGCCCGTCCGCCTGATCGCCTACCTGCTGCTGCTGCTGGCCACGTTGCGGACGCTGATGTGGGGCTCGCAACTGCTGGCCAGTGTGACCGTGACCGTCATCGCCGCGTATGGCCTGGCGTTCCTGGCGAACCCGCTGCTGTCGTGGCTGGAAAGCCGCCGCGTGAGCCGCATGGTGGGCGTCCTGCTGCTGCTTTCCGTGACCATCGCCCTCACGACGCTGCTGGTCATGACGGTCAGTTCTCAGGTGACCGGGCTGATCAACGGCATTCCGGATCTCGCGCGGAACCTCAAGGGCATCATCAGTTCGGGTCTGGACCGTCTGGACAGCGTCAAGGGTGCCGAGGGCATCAAGGACAGCCTCTCGAAGTACATCGACGAGCAGACCACCAACCTGACCACCAACACCGGCCCACTGCTGGAACGGCTGGTGAACGCCGGGCCGGACGTGCTGGGTACCCTGACCAGTCTGGTGGGCTGGCTGGGGCAACTGGGGTTCATCGTGACGCTCGCCATGTACTTCATGCTGGATTACGACCGGGCGGGCCGCAGTGTCCTGACGGTCTTCCCGCGCCGCTGGCAGCCCACGCTGCTGCGCCTGTCGGACGACGTGAGCAGTAGTTTCGGCGGGTTCCTGCGCGGGCAACTGCTGCTGATGCTCAGCACCGCCGTCCTGGCCACGGCGGGTCTGATGGCCCTGCGGGTCCCGAACGCGCTGGCGCTGGGCCTGCTGAGCGGCCTGCTGAGCCTCGTGCCGTACGTGGGCATCGTGGTGGCCGCCGCCGTGCCCATGCTGCTGGCCATCTCGCAGGGTGCGCTGACAGTCGGGCTGGTGGCCGCGCTGTACTTCATCATCAACCAGTTGCAGGGCAACGTCCTGGGACCGCTGATCATGGGCCGCACCATGCGCCTGAGCCCGGCCGCCATCCTGATCGCGCTGCTGGTCGGTCTGGCTGTCGCCGGGGTGCCCGGCGCGATCCTGGCGATTCCGCTGGCCACGCTGTTCAAACGCTGGCTGAAACGCTACTGGATGACCACGCCCGCCTACCGGGGCGGCAGCAGCATCGACTCCGGCCGGTAGGTCGCCTGTCCCCTGCGCGGACCGCACCACGGCCACCGAAGGCAGATCAGAAACAGGCACCGGACGTATCACGCGTCCGGTGCCTCGTCTGTGAGCGGGAATCGTTCAGCGGGTGGCGATCTTCACGCGGCGTTCCAGCTGATCGGTGAAGAAGGTCATCACGGTCGTCAGGGCGAGGTACACGGCCCCCACAGTCGTCAGGACCGGCACTGGCAGGAAGCTCTCGCTACTGACCCGCTGACCGGCCAGCGTGAGTTCCAGCAACGCGATACTGGAGGCCAGCGAGGAGTCTTTGAGCAGCGCCACGAGGTTGTTCACCAGGGGCGGCACGACCAGCCGCAGCGCCTGCGGCAGCACGACCGTCCGCATGGTCTGCGCGCCGCTGAGGCCCAGACTGCGGGCCGCTTCGGTCTGCCCGCGCGGAATGGCCAGAATCCCGGCGCGGATCACCTCGGCGTTGTACGCCCCGACGTTCAGGGACAGGGCGATCACGGCCGACCAGAACTCGTTCAGTTGCACGTCCAGACCGATGCCCGCCAGGATGGGCGGCAGGGCGTTGTACACGAACAGAATCTGAATCAGCAGCGGCGTCCCGCGAATCAACCACACGAACAGGTTGGCGGGCGCGCGGACCAGCCACGACGCGCTGGTCTTCTGAATGCCCGCCACCACGCCGATGATCAGGCCAATCAGCCCGCTGACGACCGTGAGTTGCAGCGTGATCTGCGCGCCCTCCACGAACAGGTCGGCGCGCGGCCCGATCGGGTCGGGCATCTGCCGCAGGATCACCGTGATCAGGTAGAACAGCAGCAGGAACGCGGCGGCCGCACCGACCAGCCACAGCAGGATCGCGCCGGGACCGAGCGGTTGATTCCGGGGGGTGGCAGGAGTCGTCAAGGGAGCCTCCGGAAGGAAGGGTCAGGTAAAAAAAGCGAGCTGATCTGCATTTGAAAGATAATGGCACACCCGCCGGACCAGTGGAAACCTGACCGGTCAAGACAGCGCAGCCCCCCACTCAGGAGGGGCCTGCGTCCCGCCAGGAGCGGCAGCTCAGCGCAGAATGCTCAGTTGCCCACTCGTACGGATTCCGTCTGTTTCGTTGACAACCCGGCAGGGCACCGGGTGGCCAACTCCACGCCCGGAATCCGCAGGGCTCCCACTCGCATCCGCTCGGATGGAACGGTTCTTGCAAACCATTCCATCGGAGTCCGTATCAGTTGCGGCAGCGGACGTCCGTACCGAAGTACTGGCCGCTCAGCTTGGCGTACGTGCCGTCGCTGAGGCTCTTGGTCAGCGCGGCGTTCAGTTCTTTCAGCAGGCCCGCGTTGCCCTTCTTGACGGCCATGCCGATGCGCTCGTTGAACAGCAGGCTCCCGGCGGTCAGTTTGCCCTTCTGGGCTTTTACGAGGTCCAGGCCGGTGAACTTGTCGCCCACCCAGGCGTCCACGCGGCCCGCCATCAGCGCGGCCTGCGCGTCGGTGTCCTTGGGGAAGGTCTTGACGTCCTTCACGCCCGGCACCTTGCGCACGTTGTCCAGGTAGGTAGTGCCGACCTGCACGGCCACGGTCTTGCCCTTCAGGTCAGCGGCCGTCTTGGGTCCGCCGACCCGGCTGACGATCGCGCCGCCCGTGCAGTAGTGCGGGTTGCTGAAGTCCACAGCCTTGGCCCGCTCGGGCGTGATGCCGTGGCTGGCGATCACGAAGTCGTACCGGTCCTGCTGCAACCCGATCAGCAGGCTGTCGAAGGGCTGCGTGACCCACTGGACTTTCAGGCCCAGCTGCTTGGCGAGCTGATTGGCGAGATCAACCTCGAAGCCGGTCAGTTCCTTGCCCTTGAGCAGGTTGAAGGGCGGGAAGGCGCCCTCGGTGGCGATCTTGATGGTGCCGGACTTCTTGATGTCTTCCCAGGAGCGGGCCTGTGCGGTCGTGGCGAGCAGGGCCAGGGCGGTCAGGGTCAGCAGTGCTTTTTTCATGGGAGCTCCTTATCCGGTACTGGGACTGTCGGCCTGGGGCGGGCCGGGCAGTCTGGGGTGTCCAGTGATGGGTGCCTGAGTCTAGCGCCGCATGAAGGGCAGGTAAACACCTGCTGCGGGTGTGCGCGCCCACCGGGCACAGAACGCGCGGCAGCCGTCCGCGCCGAACCTCCGGGAGCGCCGCAGCCCGGTGCCATGAGAACGCGCCGCCGGTACGGGACCGGGCGGCGCGTTCTCAGCAGAGCGGGGTGTGCTCAGTCGGCGCTGACGGCGTGGGCGTACTCGTAGCCCAGGCCGGGGGTGTCCGCCTGACCGCGCGTACCGGCGGGCGTGCCACGGTCGATGGCGTCCTCGCTGGTGGTGTCGAAGGCGTGCATGCGGGTCTGGTCGATCAGCAGTTCGATGGGATCGCCGGGCAGCACGGTGGCCTGTCCCTCGACCTTCACGGTCAGGTGCTGGCCGTTCACGTCGATGATCAGGTCGGTCTGCGCGCCCAGCGGCTCGACGACCACGACCTGACCTTTCAGGACGTTGGTGCCGTGGGGCAGGTCGGTCATGCCGACCACGCCCACGTGCTCGGGGCGGATGCCCATGAACACGTCCTTGCCCTCGTGCGCCTTGATGCTCTGCGCGAGGCGGCCCATGGGGGCCACGCGGTTCTGGCCGATCACGAACTCGCCGTTCTGGATCTTGGCGGTCACGAAGTTCATGCTGGGGCTGCCGATGAAGCCGGCCACGAACTTGTTCTGCGGGAAATCGTAGAGGTTCATAGGCGTATCGACCTGCATGATCACGCCGTCGCGCATGACGACGATGCGGTTGCCGAGCGTCATGGCCTCGACCTGATCGTGCGTCACGTAGACGATGGTTGCGCCCAGGCGGCGGTGCAGCTGGCTGATCTGCGAGCGCATCTCGACGCGCAGTTTGGCGTCCAGGTTGGAGAGCGGCTCGTCCATCAGGAAGACTTTCGGCTCGCGCACGATGGCGCGGCCCATCGCGACGCGCTGACGCTGACCGCCGGACAGTTCCTTGGGTTTGCGGCCCAGCAGGTGCTCCATCTGGAGGATCTTGGCGGCTTCACGCACGCGCTTGTCGATCTCTTCCTTGGGCGTCTTGCGGAGCTTCAGGCCGAAAGCCATGTTGTCGTACACGTTCATGTGCGGGTACAGGGCGTAGTTCTGGAACACCATGGCGATGTCGCGGTCCTTGGGCGGCACGTCGTTCACGACGCGGTCGCCGATCTTCAGGATGCCGTCACTGATGTCTTCGAGGCCGGCGATCATGCGCAGCGTGGTGGACTTCCCGCAGCCGGACGGCCCGACGAAGACCATGAATTCACGGTCCTGGATGTGCAGGTTGAAATCCTTCACCGCGTGGTGCTTGCTGCCGTAGCGCTTGTTGATGTGCTCGAGGATGACTTCTGCCATGGTGTGCCTACCTTTGCCCCTACTCTTACCCGCGAGTGGCCCAACGCCCGTGAGACCGGGGTTGGAGATCGGGTAACCGGGGTGCATGAACGAGAATGCCCGGGGTTTACGCTGACGCCTTGCTGACAGCTTGCAGTTTACCACGCCGTCCCGGCGTTGCCACTCCCGGTCAGGGCCGGTGTACAGACAGTGACCCGCCCCCGACCACGAACGGCGGCGCGGATGACCGGACGAACGGGTGGGAGCGGGTCAGGGACAACGGTTCCGGAAGACCGGTCAGGTCAGTACGCGACGCCGCTGCGGGTCAGCATCAGTTTCAGTTCGTGCGGGCTGGTCGCGGCGGCCAGGGCCTCGTCCATGGTGATCAGGGTGTTGCGGTACAGCTGCGCGAGGTGCTGGTCGAAGGTGTGCATGCCGCGGATGTTGTCCTCGATCAGGGCGTCCTTGATCAGGTGGGTCTTGTCCTCGTCTTTCACGTACTCCTGGATCAGGGGGGTGTTCATCATGATTTCCAGGCCCAGCACGCGGCCCACGCCGTCCGCGCGGCGCAGCAGGCGCTGGCTGATGATGCCCACCAGCGACTCGGCGAGTTGCAGGCGCACCTGATCGCGCTCGTAGGGCGGGAAGAAATCAATGATGCGGTTCACGCTGCGCACGGCGTCCTGGGTGTGCAGCGTGCTCAGGACCAGGTGGCCGGTCTGCGCGGCGCTCAGGGCGGCCTCCACGGTTTCCTTGTCGCGCATCTCGCCGATCATGATCACGTCCGGGTCCTGGCGCATGGCGTACTTCAGGGCGGTGCGGAAGTCGCGGGTGTCGCTGCCGATCTCGCGCTGCACGACGATGCTCTTCTTGTTCTTGTGCAGGATCTCGATGGGGTCCTCGACCGTGATGATGTTGTACGCGAACGAGCGGTTCACGTGGTCGATCAGGCTGGCCAGGGTGGTGGTCTTGCCGCTCCCGGTGGGGCCGGTCACGAGGATCAGGCCGCGCGGCGCGTCGGCCAGGTGGCGCAGCACGTCGGTGGGCAGACCCAGC
Source organism: Deinococcus aquaticus (assembly GCF_028622095.1). NCBI lineage: Bacteria > Thermotogati > Deinococcota > Deinococci > Deinococcales > Deinococcaceae > Deinococcus > Deinococcus aquaticus. The sequence goes on from NZ_CP115165.1 coordinate 3,034,307, forward strand.
GCGTCGAAACCGGGAATGGCGTCCGAGACGATGCGCATGACCATGCCGACCGCGCCGCGCTGCCGGAACACGTTGCAGCGGAAGCGGCCCAGGCCCGAGACGCTGTACGCGAGGTCCAGTTCGTTGCGGTACGTGAAGTCGTCCCACTGGTCGGCGGTCATCAGGGCCTGCGCGAGCATCTGCGTGTCGGGCGGCATCAGCGGCTGCGTGCCGAACGGAACGAGCTGCCCGTCGATGCGGCCCATGGGGGGGCTGCCGGCCTGGAGGTGCACGTCCGAGGCGCGGCGGGTGACCATCTCGCGCAGCAGCTCGTCGAGGGTCACGCCGGGCTCACCGTGGACTGGTTCACCGTGGGCTGGGGGGCGAGGGGCATGTTGTCGATCAGCCGGACCCCGAACATGCGGGCGGCCACGAGGACACGGTTCATGGAGTCATTGTCCATGATTTCCCTTTCATGCATGTCACTGCCCACGACACTCAGGTAATCCAGGGTCAGGTCCGGGCCAGCGTTCAGGACGTCCAGTCCGGCCTGCCGCAACGCGGCGCTGCGGCGTTCCCCGCCCGCGTACGAGGCCTGCACGGCCCGCAACGCCCGCGACAGCACGGTGGCCTGGGCTCGCTGATCGACGTTCAGGTAGGCGTTGCGGCTGCTCAGGGCCAGTCCGCTGTCCTCGCGGACGGTGGGCACGCCGCGCACGTCCACGTTCAGGTTCAGGTCGCGGACCATGCGGCGCACAACGGCGAGTTGCTGCCAGTCTTTCTCGCCGAAGAACGCGGCGTCCGGGCGCACGAGGTTGAGCAGTTTCAGGACGACGGTCGCCACGCCCGTGAAGTGACCGGGCCGCGCCGCCCCGTCGAGCGGTTCGCTGACGCCGGACACGCTCACGCTGGTGCTGAAGCCGTCGGGGTACATGGTGGGCACGTCCGGGTGGAACAGCAGGTCCGCGCCCGCCTCGCCCGCCACGCGCCGGTCGCCGTCCAGATCGCGGGGGTAGCGGCTCAGATCCTCGTTCGGCCCGAATTGCAGGGGGTTCACGAACACGCTGACGACCACGCGCCCGCCGGGCACGGCCGCCCGCGCCGCGCGGATCAGGGCGGCGTGCCCCTCGTGCAGCGCGCCCATGGTGGGCACGAACGCCACCGTCTGCCCGCGCAGAGCGGCGCGCAGGTCGGCTGGGTCCGTGATCAGGGCCGGCAGATGCTGACCGACCTCCGGTTCGGGCGGGAAGGTCACGGCGTTAATTCCGTCCACCGTCCAGCTTCAGGGCGCCCACCACGGCGTCCAGCACCCAGGAGATCACGGCCAGGATGATGGCCCCGATGACCGCCGCGCCGAAGCCCGCGACGTTCAGGGCGGTGGCGGCCGCCACGAGATACAGCACCACGCCGTTCACGACCAGCGTGAACAGGCCCAGCGTCAGGACGTTCACGGGCAGCGACAGCAGCAGCAGCACCGGGCGGATCAGGGCGTTCACGATGCCCATGACCACCGCCGCGATCAGGACGCTCACGAGGTCCGCGCCCGGCTCGAAACTCACGCCTGCATACACGCGGGCCAGCAGGTACAGGGCCAGTGCGTTCACCAGCAACCGAAGAATGAAACCCATGCCAGCAGGATACGGGATGCGCCGCGCCGGAATGGGAACGCGCCCGGATGAAAACGGGCGCGCAGTTACAACGCCGGGGTTACAGCCCGAAGCGGGCGTAGATGTCGTCCACGTGCCGCAGGTACCACGCCAGGTCGAAGGCGGCGTCCAGGTCCGCGTCGCTCAGAGGGTTTTCCGGGTCGGCTCTGAGCAGGTCGCGCAGGCCCTCGCCGGTCTCCCAGCTGGTCAGGGCGTTGCGCTGCACCAGGGTGTAGGCGGCCTCGCGCATCATGCCTTTCTCGTCGATCAGGGCGTGCAGGACGCGCTGGCTGAACACCAGTCCGCCCAGGTCGTTCAGGTTCTTCAGCATGCGGTCCGGGAACACCACCAGGTCGCGCAGCACGCCGGTCAGGCGGCGCGCGGCGTAACTGGCGGCACTGGTGGCGTCGGGCAGGATGACGCGTTCGGCGCTGGAGTGGCTGATGTCACGCTCGTGCCACAGGACCACGTTCTCCAAGCCGGTGGTCAGGAAGCCGCGCAGCAGCCGCGCGAAGCCCGTGACGTTCTCGGTCAGGATGGGGTTCTTCTTGTGCGGCATGGAGGAGCTGCCGGTCTGGCCCTTCCCGAAGGGTTCCATGGCCTCGCGGACTTCACTGCGTTGCAGGTGCCGGATCTCCACGCTGATGCGTTCCAGGGTCGTGCCGAAGATCGCCAGGGCCGAGAGCACCTCAGCGTGACGGTCGCGGGCGAGGGTCTGGTTGGTGACGGGCGCGGCCTGCCAGCCCCACGCGGCGGCGACTTCCTCCTCGACTTTCGGGGAGACGTGCGCGTACGTGCCCACGCTGCCGGACAGCATGACGACCTGCACGCGTTTGCGGGCGGCGTGCAGGCGTTCGAGGTCGCGGTCCAGGGTGGCCATCCAGTTCAGGAATTTCAGGCCGAAGGTCATGGGTTCGGCGTGAATACCGTGCGTGCGGCCCACGGTGGGCGTGTGCTTGAACGCCACGGCCTGAGTGCGGCACACCTCGCGCAGCGCCTCGGCGTCCGTGATGATGATGCCCAGCGCCTCGTCCAGCAGCAGGTTCTGGGCGGTGTCGACCACGTCGGTGCTGGTCAGGCCGTGGTGCACGAAGCGGGCTTCCTCCCCGTAACGTTCGGTCAGGGCGCGCGTGAAGGCGACAATGTCGTGGCGGGTGACGGCCTCGATCTCGGCGACCTTGTGCGCGAAGGCCTCGTCCAGCGGATCGGCCTCGCTTCTGGCGGTCAGGGCGGCGTGCGCCTCGGCGGGCACCTCACCGTGGTTCGCCTGGGCGTGCATGGCGGCCAGTTCCACGCGCAGCCACGCGCGGTACTTGCTGGCCTCGCTCCACAGGGCCTTCATTTCCGGGGTCAGGTAACGGTCAATCACGCCCCCGACGCTAACACGCCCGCGCACCCGTCCGCCGCGCGGTGTCCAGCCTGCATGGGCGGCCTAGACTGCCGGGGTGAACCGTGCAGGTATGAAAGGGACAGAAGAGGTCCGGGACGGACGTAAGAGCCGGGCGTGCTGATCGGTATGGTCGTGCTGATGCTGCTCAGCATCAACCTGGGCGGCCTGATGAGCGTGATCCTGCAACTCGGGCGCGGTGAGTGGCTGGCCGGGCTGGGATCGCTGGTGACGCTGGCCGTGGTGGACGCGCTGGGCTTCCGGGTGCTGCGCGGCCTGCGCGGGCAGGACTGAATACCGGGGGCCTGGGCTGTGGCTTCGCTTGCCGTCCGGCGGGGCGGGCTGCGGCAGACTGCCGGGCGTGACTGACGCTGCCGTGACTGACGCCGCTGAGCCTGTCCTGCCGGAGTCGGGGTTCCGGCACGCGTTCCGGGCGTACTCTCCGGCGGATTACGGGTTTCCGCTGCCGGACGGGCACCGCTTTCCGTACTACAAGTACGAGGGGGTCCGGCGGCGCCTGTCCCCGCTGCTGCCGGTGCTGGACACCCCGGCTCTGCGCTGGGCGGACGCGGCGCGCGTGCATGACCCGCACTGGCTGAGGCGCTGGCGGCGAGGCGAGGTGGACCGGCACGAGGAACGCGCCTTCGGGCTGCCGTGGTCGCCGGGCGTGGTCGAGCGGGCCCGCCGCGCGGCTGGGGGGTCCCTGGCGGCGCTGCACGACGCGCTACAGGTGGGCTGGGGAGCGAATCTGGCGGGTGGCACGCACCACGCCTTCCGGGACCGCGCCGAGGGCTTCTGCCTGGTGAACGACGCGGCGATCCTGACCCGTGTGGCACTGGATGAGGGGCTGGCCCGGCGCGTGGCGGTCGTGGATCTGGACGTGCACCAGGGAAACGGCACGGCGGCGCTGCTGGGCACCGAGGCGCGGGCGTTCACGCTGAGCGTGCATGGCGAGCGTAACTACCCGTTTCGTAAGGAGGTCAGTTCGCTGGATATAGGACTGGGGGACGGCGTGACTGACCACGAGTACCTGTCGGTGGTGCGGGAGCGGGTGCTGCCGCCGCTGGAGGCGTTCCGGCCGGACCTGCTGCTGTACCTGGCGGGGGCGGACGTGCTGGCCGGGGACCGCTTCGGGCGGTTCGCGCTGACGCTGGACGGCGTGCGGGAACGTAACCGCGCGGTGCTGCGCTGGTCGCGCAGGGCGGGTGTGCCGGTGGTGACCATGATGGCGGGCGGGTACAACCATGATCACGCACTGACGGTTGAGGCGCACGCGAGCGTGGTGCTGGACGGCCTGGAGGTCATGGGGTAGGGCCAGGACGGCCTGCGGTTGCAACTCCGGCGCGACGGGGAGAGGACTGTGAGGAGGGTTGTACAGCCCTGTACATCCCTGAAGAAGGTTGTTCAGGCGCCTGGGCGGGTGGGGGGATCGGGGGCGATCCGGCCGCGCACAGGCCCGGTGGGGGTGGGGGGTACACGCCCCGACAACCGGTCTCCGGTGAGGTTTCCCTGAACCGCTTTCCACAGACTGGCACGATATTTTTCTGGATTTTCCAGAACCCATTGATTTACTTTTCACACTGTAAGCCGTGAACGTTTCAGGGTTGTACAAGGGTTGTACACTTCATTCCTCAAGAGTAAGGCCGCAACCCGACGCACCGCATCCTTCCAGCGCCCCGCCGCACCAGACAGGAGTCACCATGACCTACCTCGCCCCCACCACCCTGCCCCAGACCCACGACCTGAACCGCACGGTGCGCCGCGGCCAGACCCTGTACTACGCCGGAGACAGCGCCCCCAGCCTCTACCGCCTCGAAAGCGGCCTGATGCGCGCCGTGCGCCTCACCCCCCAGGGCCGCAACCTCACCGTGCGCCACATCCGCCCTGGCGACATCTTCGGCGAGGAATGCCTGCACGGCCAGACGCGCGGCCATCAGGTCGTCGCCCTCACCGACACGGTCCTGGTGCCCATCCACCCGCAGCACCTGAGTGCCGCCGAACTGTGGGACCTGACCCGCAGCCTCAGCGCCCAACTGCAACGCATGATGACCGACGGCGTGCACATTCAGGACGGCGACCTGCGCGAACGCATCGCCCGCTACCTGCTGAACCTCGCGGACAGCACCCTGGGCGGCGCGCACAGCGACGGCACCCGCTTCGTGCGGGCCACGCACGAACTGATCGCCGAGGGCACCGGCGCCACCCGCGAGAGCGTCAGCAAACTGATCGGCGAGATGCGCGACGACGGCCTGCTGAGCCCCGCCTACCGCTGCCTGACCCTGACCGACGAGGACGGCCTGCGCCTCCTGAGCGGCTACCACGGCTGAAGACCGCACCACCCCACCAGCGCCGCCCGTCCAAGTGAGGACCGGCGGCGTTTTCGTGTCACCGGAGCCACGGCGCACCAGAGCAACAGCCAAACATTCTGTCCAGCGCGTAGAATTGCGGGCATGCGTATTCGCCTGGACCCCTGGCCCGTGGACATCGAGGGCGGGCAACTGACCCTGGAACCCTTTGACGGCACCCTGATCGACATAGAAACGCCGCGCTGGGCTGCCATACCCGCCCGCCCCATCCCCCGCCAGCTGAGTACCGTGCAGGTCGTGGACGGGAAACGCCGCATGGAAGGCCGCGTGTTCGTGGAAGATGATCACGGGAACGTCGGCACGGGCGGTTTCGGGGCGTACGTGGTAGGCGCGGTCAGCCTGTGCCCGCACGGTTCGCGCGCCGCCGAATTGCTGGACGTGCGGGCCACGCGCGTTCTGGCGCACGCCCCGACCCTGAAACTCGACGCGACCAGCCTCTCGCCGCGCAACCCGCATACCGGCACGCTGCTGTACAACCCGGTCCCGACCGACAGCGCCGACCCGATGGCGCCACTGCACCGCCTGCAGGCGCTGATGCTCGACGCCGAGCAGACCCTCTCGCACGGGTACGCCTCGCTGGTGCCGTTTGAGGAAACCGACGACCGCGAGGCCCTCACCTCCCTGACGTTGCAGGACGGCACGCTGCGGCGCGGCGGGGCCACGCTAGGCGGCGCCGTTGTGGGGTATGTAAAGACCATGCAGACCCAGTACCTGAGCGCCGACCGGGTAGGCCTGCTGAGCGACCTGAAACCCGGCGAGCGCACCCCCATCCTGCACATGAAATCCGAGACGGGCCGCAGCACGCGCTTTACGTGGTACGTGCGGCTATCCGGCGCCGCCTTCTACCAGCACCCCATGAGCGGCGTCATGCGCCTGGAAATGTACGCGCCGCCCGAACCGGACTTCCTCCCGCCCACCGTGCGCGAAGTCGCGAACCTCAGCGGCACGCTCCTGATGCGGCTGGGCAGTCACGCGCACAAGGATCCGCGTGCGCCGCAGAACCTGATTCCCACGGCGGCGCTGGAGCAGGCGATGGGCCGCAGCATGGGCAGCGCGGACCTCGTGACGCGGCGCATCCGGGCGCACATCGCGGGCCTGCAGGGGGTCGCGTGACGAACCTGAAGTTCGGCGGCCCTGACGTGACGGGCACGCAGGTGGGCATGGTGCTGGGCACGCAGGACGTGACGCCCGTGAGTTTCTGGTTCGCGGTGCTGCCCGGCGCGAGTGTGCAACTCGATGATCTGGTGGCCGTGCAGACGCGCAAACCGGACGGGTCGTTCGTGAACTTCTACGGGATCGTGGATCATGTGCGCACCCGGCATGAGGGGGTGACCTTCGACAGTGACGTGCAGGACGTGGCGGCGGGCCTGCTGCCGGCCAGCGTGAGTTACGCGGCGCGGGTGCTGGTGACGCGCGTGAACCCCGAGAATTTCATTCCGCCGCAGCCGGGCGACGGGGTGCGGCACGCGCGGGGCGACGATCTGCGCATGGCCCTGAGCGCCGACAAGATGGGCGAGAAGGCCTTCCCCGGCGGGCTGCTGGCCGACGGGCAGGTGCTGCCCATCAACTACCGGTTCGTGAACGGCGAGAACGGCGGGCACATCAACATCAGCGGGATCTCGGGCGTGGCGACCAAGACCAGTTACGCGCTGTTCCTGCTGCATTCCATCTTCCGCAGTGGCGTGATGGGCACGGGGGCGTCGGCCGGGCGGGCACTGATCTTCAACGTGAAGGGCGAGGACCTGCTGTTCCTGGACAAGCGCAACCGGGAGGTCGAGTCGCGTGAGGCGCAGGCGCGGGCGCAGAAGGGCCTGCCGGACCACCGCTACGCCCTGATGGGCCTGCCGGTCGAGGCGTTCCGGGACGTGCAGTTCCTCGCGCCGCCCCGGCCGGGCAGTGCGGGCGCCGCCATCGTGCCGCACGTCGAACAACGCGGCGAGGGCGTCACGCCGTTCCTGTACTCGCTGCGGGAGTTCTGCGCGCGCCGCATGCTGCCGTACGTGTTCGTGGACCGGGACGCCAGCGTGAACCTGGGCTTCGTGATCGGCAGTATCGAGGAGCGCCTGTACCGCATGGCGCAGGGCGCCGACACGCCCTACCTGACCGTGGACGACTGGCAACCCGACACCGAGCAGGTGCTGGACGAGGACGTGCGCTTCGACGAGATGGGCAGCGTGCGCATCAGCACCTTCGCGCAGCTGGTCGCGTACCTGGAGTACAAACTGCTCGACGCGAACGACGGCGAGGGCGACCGCAAATGGGTGGGCAAGCAGTCCCCGGCCACCCTCCAGGCCTTCATCCGCCGCCTGCGGGGCGTGCAGAAGCACCTGACGCCGCTGGTGCGCGGCGACGTGAGCGCCGAGCAGGCCGCCCGCTTCCGCCCGGACCCCCTGAAGCCCGGCGTGCAGACGACCGTGGTGGACATCCACACGCTGTCCGCCACGGCGCAGATGTTCATCGTGGGCGTGCTGCTGCGCGACCTGTTCGAGCACAAGGAACGCGTGGGACGGCAGGACACGGTGTTCGTGGTGCTGGACGAGCTGAACAAGTACGCGCCGCGCGACGGCGACAGTCCCATCAAGGACGTGCTGCTGGACATCGCCGAGCGTGGCCGCAGCCTTGGCATCATCCTGATCGGGGCGCAGCAGACGGCCAGCGAGGTCGAGCGGCGCATCGTATCGAACGCCGCGATCCGCGTGGTGGGCCGCCTGGATCTCGCGGAAGCCGAGCGGCCCGAGTACCGTTTCCTGCCGCAGAGCTTCCGCGCGCGCGCCGGCATCCTGCAACCCGGCACCATGCTGGTCAGCCAGCCGGACGTGCCGAACCCCGTGCTGGTCAACTACCCCTTCCCCGCCTGGGCCACCCGCCTGGACGAGGTGGATGACCTGAACGGCCGGGCCGTCGAGGACATCGGGGAGGACTGGCTGCACTGATATGGGTTCCGTTTGAATGGTTTGTCAAAACCGTTTAACCCGAGCGGATCGAGCATGAAAAGAACAGGTTCCGGGCGTGGAGTTGGCAACCCGGTGCGTTTCCGGGTCGTTAACGAAACAAACGGAATAGGTATGAAGGGCACAAGGGAAGGCGGGCGGGGAGAACATGCTCCCGGCCCGCCTTCTGCTGCTCTGCTCGGTGCCCGCGTTACAGAGACTGCACCAAAATAGGTTGCGTGGTCGGCTGCCGGCTGCCGCCCGGAGGTTCCACGCTGACCGCGATGGTCTGCCCGTCCTTCAGGGCGGGGATCACGATGCCCTGTCCGTCGAACACGCCGGCCGGGACGGGCGTCTCGTTCTCGATGCGCCACAGCTGATACACGCTCTTTGCGGGCGCGGCGGCGGTCAGGTGCAGGTACGCGCGGCCGTCCGGCAGGCGGATCAGTTGACCCAGCGGCTGCCCGGCCGTGGCGAGTTCCTGCGTGACCGAGCCGGGGGCGCGGGCGAATTCGCTGAGGGCGTCCGTGGATTGCGGCGGGCGTATCAGCAGCACACCGGCCGCCACGGCAGCCACGAGCGCCAGAAGGCCGCCGCGCCAGTTCAGCCACGGAGAGCGCCGGTCACTGACGGCAGCGGGCTTCGTGGCCGGTTCAGCCGGGAACAGTGGCACGGAGTGAGGCGCAGCGACGGGCGCGCTGCAGGTTTCGCTGTTCAGGCGGGCCATCAGGCGGTCCTCAGCCCCGGCGGGTACCTCGGCGGGTGGCAGGTCGTCGGGCAGGCGGTGCAGGGCGTCCAGGTCCGCGCGGTAGTCGGCCATCAGGGCCGGGTCGGCGGCCAGGGCGGCCTGGACACGCGCCTCCTCTTCCGGGCTTAGCAGTCCAAGCGCCAGCGCCAGCAGGTCATCTCTGTTGATTGTCACGTGTCTTCACCTGCCTTTCTGGGGTCAGCGGGGCTGAGTGGGAGTGAGGTGGAAGCGGGTGTGGGCAGCGCGGGGTCCGCCTAGCGGGCATTTCCGGTTCCCAGGTGGGTTCTCATGCGGTCGATGGCGGTCCGCAGCCGGGATTTTACTGTACCGACGGGCAGGCCGGTGATGATGGCCAGTTCGCTGTGCGAGTACCCGCGGTAGTAGGCCAGTTGCACCAGTTCACGCTGCTGCGGGTCGAGTCCCTCGACGGCGCGCTCGGCCATGATACGGTCAGCCGGATCGGCGCTGGTGGTGGGAGCGTCCCAGTCCTCGATTTCCAGGGCGGTATCAGGGCGGTCGCGCAGTTCCTGCAGGAAGCGGTGGTGGGCGATGCTGACCAGCCAGGTCTTGGCGCTGGCGCGGGCCGGATCGAAACGGGCCGAGTGCTTCCAGGCGTTCATGAACGCGTCCTGCACGCAACTTTCCACATCGTCCGTCTGCCGGAGCATGCGGTGCCCGAGGGAGTACAGGAGCCGGGAGTACCGGCGGTGTAACTCCTGCAGGGCGTCCTGGTGGCCGGATGCCATTGCCTGAAGCAGGGCCTCGTCGGGCAGGTCGGGGTGGAGGGAAGGAAGGCTCATGAGTTCACGGGTCAGCCTAGCAGGGTACCCGGGCCGGCGTGGACGAAGGCGGGATCATTCCCTTAATACTCAGTCATTCATTCTCATGGGTCAACAGGAAGGCGGTTGCCCTGCTGCGCCGGTCGCGCCCTGTGGCGCGTGGCCGGGGCTCAGGCCTGAACCTTGTTCAGCACCACGGGGGTCGGGGTCACGGCGGCGGGCGTGACGGCGCTAGGGCTGACAGCACTGGGGCTGACGGCGACCGTGGCAGCGACCGGAGCGGGAGCGGCCGTCTGGGCGGCGGGTTCGTCGAGGCTCATGCTGTCCTTGAGTCCCTGGGTGCTCTTGCGGAATTCGCGCAGGCCATTGCCCAGGCTTTTACCCAGTTCAGGCAGTTTGCGGGGGCCGAAGACGACCAGGGCGACGAGCAGGATCACGAGCAGTTCTGGGGCACCGATGTTGGGCATGACAGTCTCCTTGATTGGGGTGGGTGGGAATGGGCGAGGGGACAGGAGCCGCAACCAGCGACTTCCTCATCCCCCCGGATGGTGCGGGACCGGCCCGGCGTGTGCCGGGCGCAGGCCAGCTTCAGCTCTTGATGAGCGGTTTGACGATGGCCAGCACCTCGTCCATGCTCAGCGGCGACCAGAAGTCGGTGGGCGTGGGCGAGAAGTCACCGTCGAAGTCCGCGACGTTGGTGCTGGTGGGCTTGGCGTCGCTCTGCGGGGCGATGCTGGTCTGGCGGGTGGGTTTCTTGTTGAATCCCAGCTGGGTGCGCAGTTCCTGAATGCCGCTGGCGTGGTTCGCCTCAACGGCCAGGATGCTGGCGGCGGCGGTCAGAACGTCACCGTTCATGACCTTGTCCGCCTGACCCAGGTAGGCGCGCACGCCGATGGGTTCGAAGGTGTTCGCCAGGGCCAGGAACAGCTCGTCGTTCACGGTCTTGGCGCTGCCGTCACTGTTCTTCAGCAGGGGGCTGAAGTCAATGTTGGGCTTGGCGACGGGCGTGCCGCCCAGCGACTTGATGGTGTCCTGAAGGGCCGTCACATGGGCGTTCTCGTGCAGGGCCAGTTCAGCGGCGTACTCGCGGACGCGGGGGTTCACCAGCTTGCTGGCGTAGGCGCCACTACCGGCGAAGGCGTTGTAGAACTCGGCTTCCAGGTATTCGAGGGTCAGGGCGTAGTTCAGGATCGTGAGGTCCTGCGCGGCGCTCTTGGTACCGACGCTGGTCGCGGCCAGGGCGGAGAGGTTCAGGCCGCCCAGGGTCATGGCTCCGGCGCTGACACCGGCGAATTTCAGGAAGGAACGGCGGTTGGGTGTGGTCATGGTGTGGTCTCCTTTCCGTGCAGTGCCGCTTACTTGATGACGGGTTTAACGATGGCCAGGACCTGCGCCATGGTCAGGGGTTTCCAGAACGCGGTGGGCGTCGGGGAGAAGTTCGCGTCGAAGTCAGCAGCGGAGGTGCTGGTGGGCTTCGCGGCGCTCTGCGGCGCAATGTCCGTCTGGCGCGTCGGGGTGGTGTTGAAGCCCAGCTGCACGCGCAGTTCCTGCACGGCGGAGACGTGGTTGGCTTCCACGGCGTGAATCGCGGCGGCGGCGGCGATCAGTTCGGGGTTGCTCAGGCGGGCCACCTGACCCAGGTAGGCGCGCACACCGACCGGTTCAAAGGTGGCGGCCAGCTGCAGGAACAGCTGATCGTTCACGGTGGCGCTGCCGATCAGGGGGCTGAAGTCGAAGGTGGGTTTGGCGACGGGCTTGCCACCCAGGCTGATGATGGTGTTCTGGAGCGCCTTGACGTGCGAGGCTTCGTGCGCCGAGATTTCCTTGGCGTACTCCTTCACGCGGGGGTTGACCAGCCTGGAAGCGTAAGCGCCGCCGATATCGAAGGCCGCGTAGAACTCGGCTTCCAGGTACTCCAGTGTCAGCGCGTAGTTCAGGATGTCAAGGTCCTGAAGGTCAGCGGCAGTCTTGGGGGGGGCGGCACTGGTCGTTCCGCACGATACGAGGGCCATGCCTCCGCTGAACAGTGCGGCGTATCCCATGAACTGACGGCGTGAGGTGCTGTTGGCGGCAGATGTGATCTGGGTGTCCTCCGGCATTGAAGCCTCCCTTGAGCGGTGTGCACTTGCCTGGTCCTTCCCTCCTGGGTGGGTTCCTGATCTGGCGTCGGGGGGCGGTGTGCGCCTGACCCTCTTCCTCGCTCGAACAGCCATATGCGGGGCCTGGGGGATCGGATCACGGGCGCGCGGGACAGTGAAGGTCGCATGAAGAATCCGGTGTGTGGCCGTCTGGCGGGCGGTACACTGCGCGCCGTGAATGACGTGCCGCGCCCTGATTCCAGCCTCCTGACGGCTCCCCTGCTGACGGCCACGCCGGGCCGTCTGGACGCCGTGCTGTCGGCCCTGACCGGCGCGAGCCGTTCACAGGTGGCCGGGTGGATCACGGGTGGGTTCGTGCAGGTGGCGGGGCAGGTAGCGCTGAAGCCTGCGCTGAAGTTGCGGGGCGGTGAGGTGCTCGGCGTGAGCGTGCCACCCCCACCCGACGCGACCGTCCGGGCCGAGGACGTGCCGCTGGACGTGCTGTTCGAGGACGAGTTCCTGATTGCGGTGAGCAAACCGGCGGGCATGATCACGCACCCCGCGCCGGGCGTGAGTACCGGTACGCTGGTGAACGCCCTGCTGGGCCGCATGAGCCTGCCGCAGCAGGACGGTCACGACGGCCCGGACGGGTACCGGCCCGGCATCGTGCACCGCCTGGACCGGGAGACCAGTGGCGTGATCGTGGTTGCCAAGACGGTCGCGGCGCACGCGGCCCTGGCAGCGGCTTTCAAGGACCGCCGGACCCGCAAAACGTATCTGGCGATTGCAGCCGGGCAGTGGAAGGCGCAGGAACCCGCCGAGGTGGACGCCCCGGTAGGCCGGCATCCGGTGCAGCGGCAGCGCATGACGGTCGGGGGCGCGCAACCCCGTGACGCGCAGACGCTGTTCACGCCGCTGGACAGCCTGCCGGACGGTCACGGGCGCACGCTGACGCTGGTGCGGGCCCAGCCGCGCACGGGCCGCACACACCAGATCCGGGTGCACCTGGCCCACCTGGGCAGCCCGATCCTGGGCGACAGCGTGTACGGCCGCGAGAGTGAAGTCATGCCCCGGCACGCGCTGCACGCGCAGTTCCTGACCATTCCGCATCCGGTCACGGGCCGGGCGCTGCGCCTGCACGCCCCGGTACCGGACGACATGCTGAGCGCCTGGGTGGGCGTGGGGGGCCGCATACCGGACGATCTGGAAGCTCCGCCACGCGGCGACTGATCCGGATTCCGTCTGTTTCGTCGGCAACCCGAACAGGGCACCGGGCTGTTC